>JBFKGZ010000078.1:0-11708 GCA_041633075.1 Candidatus Deferrimicrobiaceae bacterium
ATTTTCCCCTTGCCCTCGTCGCCCCATTGGGCGCCGAGAACGATGATGTTCTTCAATAGCCCTCCTCGCTTCCTAGAAGGTCAGATATTTCGCGGCGGTGATGTTCGGAAGCTTGCTCAGCTGCTTGAGGACTCTTTCCGGAACCGCGTTGTCCACGTTGATAAGCGACACTGCCGTACCTCCCGGCTCCTTACGCCCGAGATTGAATCCCGCGATGTTGATCCCCTTTTCGCCGAGAAAGGTGCCGACGCGACCGACCACGCCGGGGACGTCGAGGTTCGAAAGCATCAGCATCCCCCCGGTGAGCTCCGCGTCGATCGGGAACAGGTTGATCTTCACGATGCGGGGGGTTGTGCCGAAGACGGTTCCGGAAACGGAGGTCTCTTCTCCTTCGGTCACCGCGACCACCCGGACGAGACTCGCGTAATCCTCACTCTTCGCGGCGGTCGCCTCGGCCACCTTGATGCCGCGCTCCTCCGCCACCATCCGGGCGTTAACGAGGTTAACCTCCTCGGTCTGGTACTTGAGGAGCCCCTTCAGCACGGAGATCGTCAACGGAGCCGTGGTGAGCTTGCCGACCTCGCCCAGATACTCTACCTTCAGCTCCTTTATGGGGGAGGCCAGGAGCTGCCCGTGGAACGACCCGAGCTTCTCGCACAGTTCGAGGAACGGCTTGAGCGTGGGCAGCAGCTCCGCGGAGACCGACGGGAAGTTGACGGAATTGCGGATCGTCCCCTTCTTGAGGAAATCGCAGATCTGCTCCGCGATGAGAACCGCCACCTTCTCCTGCGCCTCCGTCGTCGCAGCCCCCAGATGCGGCGTGAGGATGATGTTAGGGTGCTTGAGGAGCGGGGTGTCCGCCGGGGGAGGCTCTACCGGGAACACGTCGAGCGCCGCGCCTTTCACATGCCCCGATTCGAGCGCCGCCAGGAGCTCCGGCTCGTTTACCAGCCCCCCGCGGGCGCAGTTGACGAGGCAGACCCCCTTCTTCATCTTCGCCAGCGAGGCCGCGTTCACCATGTTCTTGGTATCAGGCGTGAGCGGAGTGTGAAACGTGATGAAGTCGGACCGCTTGTATAACTCGTCCAGGGAAACCATCTCGACACCCAGCTTGGCGGCGTCCTCCTTGCTCACGTACGGGTCGAACCCGATCACCACCATCTTGAGTCCCAGTCCGCGCTCGGCGACCACCTTACCGATATTGCCCAAACCCACCACCCCCAGGACCTTGTCGGTGAGCTCCGTTCCCATGAACTTGTTCTTCTCCCACTTTCCTTCCTTCATCGAGGAGCTGGCCTGCGGAAGCTGGCGCGCCAGGCTCATCATCAGCGCAATGGCGTGCTCTCCCGTGGTGATCGTGTTCCCCCCGGGAGTGTTCATCACGACCACGCCTTTTTTCGTGGCCGCCGCCTTGTCGATGTTGTCGGTCCCGCTGCCCGCCCGGCCGATCACCTTGACCCGGGACACCTTCTCGAAGACCAGGGCGGTCGCCTTCGTCGCCCCGCGGACGACCACGCCGTCGTAGTTGTCGATGACCGCGGCCAGTTCCTCCGGCGTCATCTTCCCCTTGACGTCGACCTCGATTCCTTCCCTGGTGAATACGTCAAGTCCCACCTTCTGCAAGTTGTCGAGGGCAAGAACTTTCACTCTTCTGTTCTCCTTTACCCAGTGGTTGCGATTCGAATGTCGGGAGGCAAAGCAACCAATCACTATCAGAGGCGGGGGGAAAAGTCAATTGCGGGAAAGTCTCGGAAATTTTCGGAAAAAAATAGGGCGGGGGAATTTTGTTCCCCCGCCCAAGGAGTCCCTTCCCTTTTGGGGGGGAGCTGCCTTTACACAGAATATATGACGCTACCACAACCCCAAAAGTTTCGGCAACAGGTTTTTTCCCACCGTTATTTCTTTCCTGCCGCCACCTTCCCTGCCGCGATCTTTCTCACGCTCGATGCGGTGCCGCCCGAGTACTTCGACAATACCCTGTCGCCGACCTTGATCCCTTCGAGCTTCACCTTCTCGCCCGCCTTCAGGCTCACCGACCCTTTTCTGCCTTGCACGGTCAGGGTACCGGCATTCCCGTCGATCGCCTTGACGACTCCGGTGATCTGGCGCCTCTTCGCCTTCTTCCCGGCCACCGCCTTCTTTGCGGACTCGGCCTGCTTTGCCGCCCCGGCCGATTTTCCGGGAGCCGCCGCCTGCGCCTGCTCGGCGGATTTCGCGGGACCTGCCATCCTTCCGGCCGAGGCCCCCGTTGCGAGCGACACAGCGAACGCCAAGGCAACACCCACAGACAACAGTTTCTTCATCTTCCTGACCCTCCTCTCTGGAGTTGTTGGAAACCACTCCGGGGAGGGTTCAAGGATGATGCCAGGCCCGGGACCGGAAAATCTCGCACGAAATCCAGTTTCCCGACCGATTCCGGGACGGACTGGCTAATTAGTGGACCGGATCCGGGACCACTCTTCCGTTCTTTCTCCTGCCTCCTCTTTCGGCCGGATCACCCCTGCCGGGAAGGAATCCGCGCCGGGGAGAAAACGGAAGCCGCCCCGGCGGCCGCAATCGTTGCCTGCGCCTCGCCCGCAAGGCGCGCCACGCGGGCCCGGTAGATCGCGACCGCGGTAGGGGAATACCGGATCGACTCCTCGCCGGAGGCCGACCTCTCCGCTACGGTGACCGAGCCGTCCGCCGCCAGGGTCGCCGTCATCGTCCGGGACACGTTCCCGTTCTCGCGAAGTTCGGAGGTTACGTTGCCGGCGCCGTCGTCGCGAATCCGGAGCATGGAAACGAGGGAACCCGCGCGATATTTCCCGATGATCGCTATGGTCGCCTCTCCCTCCCGGGCGATCGTCATCTCTGCCCGTTCGTCCCCCTTCTCGTATACCCGGGCCTGCGGTCCGGCGGCGATGGGGTTCTCCCCGCTCCAGAATTCGATCAGGTTGAACACGGCGAAGTCCAGGAACCCGGTCAGCCCGTACGGTATGACGAAAAGCCACGTCACCGCGCTCCGGAGGTACTTGTCCTTCACCGATCTGTTGATGTCGTACAGATTGCGGGTCAGCTGGAACTTCCCGAAGCAGCCCGCCGAAAATACGACTCCCACGGATACCACGAGAACGATCGCCACCACTTTCCCGACACGGCGTTTCGCCATCTCCTCCTCCTAAAGTCTTACGAATTGGATTTGCCCCATTGTAAATCTCCGAGTGGTCTCCTTCAATGCGGTTGGAAGAAGCGCATTATAGTACAATTCCCCGGGTGGAGATCTTGACCGGGAAAAGAATCAAAAACATCAAGTTCGCCGTCTTTCTTGCGTTCGCCTGCACGGTGGGGTATTTCCTCTTCTTCAGCCCGCTGGGGGACCAGTTTCTCACCCCGGAGGGCAGAAAGGAGATGATGGAAAGGATCGACCGCCTCGTCCGTTCCGCGGGCCCGTTCGGGCCTGCACTCTTCGTCCTGCTCTACTCGTTCGGAGTCCTCGGACTGCCCGCTACCCCCTTCAACGCGGCGGGGGCGTTCATCTTCGGCAAGCTCACGGGGACCTTCTGCAACATACTGGGCGCTACCCTGGGCGCCACCCTTTCCTTCTTTCTCGGCCGGTATTTCCTGAGGGATTTCGCGAAAGGACTGCTCTTCGGAAAGCTCGGCGAGCTCGACCGAAAAGCGGAGAAGCACGGCTTCTCCCTCGTCTTCTACCTGCGCATCGTCTGGTTCCCCTTCATATTTCTCAACTACGGCGCGGGGGCTACGCGAATCCGGTTCGGCGACTATTTCTGGGGGACGTTTCTCGGGACCATGCCCGCCATCGTGATCGCCTCCTACTTCTTCGGAAGCCTGAAGGAGATCATCGCCTCCTACGAGAGGCCGGGCGACCTGTTCCAGTTCGACGTCCTCTTCCCCGCCGTGCTCCTGCTTTTCTCCTTCTTCCTCCCCCCCATCGTCCGGCGGATCCGGGGGGAAACGTCCCTGGAACCCGACCCTGCCACGGAACCCGAATGACCGGTCCCGGGACCAGGCTTACGGTTTCCGTCATCATCCCTGCGCGGAACGAGGCGGCAACCATCGTCGCGACGGTCCGATCCGCCCGTGACGCGGGGGCCGACGAGGTGATCGTGGTGGACGGCGAAAGCCGGGACGGTACTCCCGATGCGGCCCGGCCAGTCGCAGACGCCGTGATCCTTTCTCCCCCCGGGCGGGCGCGCCAGATGAATGCCGGGGCGAGGGCGTCAACGGGGGAAATCCTGCTCTTCCTGCACGCGGACACGACGATGGCGAACGGATCGATCGCAGCGGTCCGGGAGGCGATGGCGCGGGAGGGCGTCCTCGGCGGGGCGTTTTCCGTTCGCCTCGGGGTCTCGGCGGGCGCGCCCCTTTGGCAAAAGGCCGCGCTTGGTCTCACGTCCCGGATGATCACCCTCCGCGCCCGTCTCTTGCGCGCCTACACCGGCGACCAGGCGATCTTCCTTCGCCGGGACGTCTTCGAAGAGACCGGGGCCTACCCCGAGATCCCCCTGATGGAGGACGTGGAACTGTCCCGGCGTCTTACCCGGCGGGGGGGAACGGTCCTGCTTCCGTTCCCGGTCACCACTTCCGCGAGGCGCTGGGAGGAGCATGGCACGCTTCGAACGATCTTCCTGATGTGGGGGCTCCGCCTGGCCTACCTTTTCGGGATGTCGCCCGCGCGGTGCGCGGATCTCTACGGGAGGAGGCCGAAGGGGTGAACCGGTGGTTCCGTGTGGCGGGCGGAGTATCGATGAACCTGTGCTTCGGCTCCGCGTACTCGTTCAGCATCTTTCTCGCTCCCCTCCAGCGGGAGTTCGGATGGACCCGAGCCGAGGTGTCGCTGGCCTTCACGATCTCCATCGCCTGCATCGCGGTCGGCGTACTGGTCGGAGGGCGGTGGCACGACCGGCAAGGCCCGGCCCCGGTGGCCCTCACGGGTGCGGTCCTCTTCTCCCTGGGGATATTCCTCTCGCGCTACACCCATGCGCTCTGGTGGCTGTATGCGTGCTACGGCGTCTTCGTGGGATTCGCCAGCGGCGTCGGGTACGTCTGTCCCCTCGCGGTGGGAATGAAATGGTTCCCCGAGAAGCGCGGACTGGTCACGGGCCTCATGGTGATGGGGTACGGGGCGGGCAGCGCGCTGATCGCCCCGCTGGCCGGTTTCCTGCTTCACCGGTACGGGTGGCGGGACACCTTTTCCTTCCTCGGCCTCGGATTCCTGGTGGTCACCACGGCGGGGTCGTTTTTCCTTAGAAACCCCCCGCAAGGATGGCGGCCGGAAGGGTGGAATCCCCCTTCCCGGGAGGAGGTCTCGTTCCACACGCCGCGGGATTACCCTCCCGGAAGGATGCTCCGGACGGGGACGTTTTACCGGATGTGGTTCGCCTATGCCCTTGGCACCTCCGCCGGCCTCATGGTCATCGGGCACCTGGCGGCATTCGCGGAGGGGGCGGGGTTCTCCCCGCGCGATGCGGCGCTGTCCGTGGGGGTCCTATCCGCGGGGAACGGCTTCGGGAGGATCGGGTCCGGATGGCTGTCCGATCACATCGGCCGGACCCGGACGCTCTCCCTCGTCATGGGAGTGACCGCTTTGCTCCTTCTTCTCGAGCCCCGGGTGGGAACGGTTCCCCTGCTGTTCGGATCGGTCTTCCTCATCGGGTACTGCTACGGCTCCCAGCTCGCGGTGTTCCCCTCCGCGACGGCGGACTTCTTCGGCATCCGGAACCTGGGGAACAACTACGGACTGCTTCTGACCGCGTGGGGAACCGCAGGGATCATCGGGCCCATGGCGGGGGGAAAGATCTTCGACGCGACGAGGAGCTACGAAGCGGCGTTTTTCATCGCCGCCGCGCTGGCGTTCGTCGCCGCGATCGCCATCGCCACCGTCAGGCCCCCGCCCCCGACCTGACCGCCGCCGGCCGCTACTCCCAGGTCAGCAACAGGGGGGTCAGGGGGTTCACCAGGTCGGCGTGGCGCGGAATGATGCGCGCCGCGAACCCGAACCGGCCGCTTACCCGGCAGGGGATCTCGGCGCGATAGACATCCTCGGTTCCCTCCCTGCCTTCGTGCCTCGCCCGGATGATCTCCCCGTTCCTTACCTGGCCCGCCGGATCCAGGACCCCGCAATAGATCTCCACCGCGACGTCGTCCGCAGAGAGCATCCCCAGGTTGGCCCGGACCGCCACCGCGACCCGTGACCCCACGAGAAAATCGCCCGCCGGCTGCGTCCCGTCCACGCGCATCGAGACGCGGGACCACTCCGCCGCGACCCGTGACCGCCAGGCGGCGAGGTTCCGGGCGGCGGCGAACCCGTCCCCCGCCAGGCGGGTGCCGGCCCGGTGGGCCGGAAGATAGAACCATTCCGTGTACTCCTGGAGCATCCGGCCCGTGTTGAAGTACGCTCCCAGCTTCCGCATCGAGGTCTTCATCAGGTCGATCCACCCGCGCGGCAGACCTCCCTTGTCCCGCTCGTAGAAGAGGGGAACGATCTCGTTCTCCAGCAGATTGTAGAGGGCATCGCACTCGACCTGGTCCTGCTCCCCGGGGTCCTGGTACACCTCGCCGCTGCCGATCGCCCAGCCGGTGTCCGGGGCATACCCCTCGCACCACCATCCGTCCAGTACGGAGACGTTCAGGCCCCCGTTCGCGGCGGCCTTCATCCCGCTCGTACCGGAGGCCTCCTGGGGACGACGGGGGGTGTTGAGCCACACGTCCACGCCTTGCACCAGATACCTTGCGACGTTGATGTCGTAGTCCTCCAGAAACACCAGGCGGTGCCGGATGCGGGAGTCGGAGGCGAAGTGGATGACCGACTTGATGATCTCCTTGGCGGGGAGATCCTGGGGATGGGCCTTCCCGGCAAAGACGATCTGGACGGGGCGATCCGCGCTGGCGAGCAGGCGGATCAGCCTATCGGGCTGCCGGAACAGAAGACCCGCGCGTTTGTACGTGGCAAACCGCCGGGAGAACCCGATGGTGAGCGCCTCGGGGTTGAGCACTTCCTCCGCCGCCCGCACCGCCGAAGCGCCGGCCCCCTGCCTCACCAGCTGGGCCCGCAGCGTCTTGCGCACGAAGAAGATCAGCCTCTCCCTCCGGATCTCGTGCGTTCGCCACAGTTCCACGGGGGGAATCGTCGCTACCCGGTCCCACACGGAGCGGTCCGCGGGCTTTTCCTGGAACCGGGGGCCCAGGTAGCGCGCGAACAGGTCTCCCATCTCGTGGCTCAGCCAGCTCCGGGTGTGGATCCCGTTGGTGATGCTGCGGATGGGGACTTCGGTCTCGGGGAGGCCGGCCCACAGGTCGTTCCACATCTTCCGGGACGTCTCCGCGTGGAGCGCGGACACGCCGTTGGCGTGCGCCGCGCTGCGCAGGGCAAGGACCGTCAGGCCGAAGTCGGGGGTCTTGCTGGTCACCAGCTGTCCCTGGCCGAGGAACTCCTGCCACGGCATGCCGATCTCCTCGGCCATCGCCTGGAAGTATTTCCGCATGAGCTCCGTGGTGAACTGCTCGTTCCCCGCAGGAACGGGGGTGTGGGTGGTGAACACGTTGGAGGCGAACACCTGCTCCCTGGCCTCGGCGAGGGAGAGGCCGTGCTCCGCCCGGTGCGCCCGGATGCGCTCCAGGGCGAGGAAGGCCGAATGCCCCTCGTTCATGTGGTAGACGGTCGGGGAAATCCCGAGGGCCTTGAGCGCCCTAACCCCCCCGATGCCGAGCATGATCTCCTGCCGGATCCGCATCTCCCGGTCGCCGCCGTACAGCGTGCCCGTGATCTCCCGCGCGCGGGGGGAGTTCTCCTTGACGTTGGTGTCCAGGAGATAGAGGGGGACGCGGCCGATCTGGACGCGCCAGATCCGCGCCCGGACCTTCTCTCCCGCCATCTCCACCTCGATCCGAAGCGACTTCCCGGCGCCGTCCCGCTCGATCGTCACCGGCATGTTGTACCAGTCGTTGTCCGGGTAAAGTTCCTGCTGCCACCCGTCGAGGGAAAGGATCTGCCGGAAATACCCCTTCTGGTACAGGAGCCCGACGCCGACGAGCGGCAACCCGAGGTCCGACGCCGACTTCAGGGTGTCCCCGGAGAGCACGCCCAGGCCCCCCGAATAGATCGGGAGACCCTCGTCGATTCCGAATTCGCAGGAAAAGTACGCGACGCGGAAACCCGTCTCCCCGCCATGCACCTCCTGGAACCATCCCGGGGTCTTGAGGTATTCGAGCAGGTTCTGGTGGACCCTCTGGACGTTGGCCACGAAGCTCTCGTCGCGGGCCGCTTCCTCGAGCTTTTCCTGGGAGAGGGAACCGAGCATGAGAACCGGGTTCTGGTACGATTTCTCCCAGAGGTCGGGGGACAGGCGAATGAACAACTGGACGGCCTCCCAGTTCCACGAGAACCACAGGTTCATCGCGATCTCCTGGAGGGGCTTGAGCTCCGGCGGCAGGTTCGTACGGACGTGAAATTCCCGGATCTTCATACGGTCATCCTTTCCCCTTGGTATCACAATTCCGCCATATCAATAGACAACAGGAAGGGCGTGAAAACAAGTGGGAGGTAAGGACTCCGTTCCCCGGGGGAAAAGGAGTACACTAGTTTATGGCAGGGGGGGGACACCGGCAAGGAGATGGCCGATGGGAAGAAGAATCCGGAACGCCAAAGGAGGGATGCGGGTTCGCCGTGCGCTGTTCCTCCTGGCTTTGGGAACCTTCCTCCTCGCGATGGGTTCGGTCCCGGCGCTCGCGGAGGAAAGGACCGTCGTCGGCACGGTCGTGAAGCTGGACACGACGGAACGCACGCTTACCGTAAAGGACGGGAAGGGGGTGCCCTGGAACTACAGGGTCGACCGGGACGCCGGTATCGACCTCGGGGAATTGAATACAGGCGACCGGGTATCGGTGACGATCGGAAGGCCCACACCCTTCAACATGATCACGGCCGCGGACCGTCTGCGTAAGGGGGACCGGGTTACGAAAATTCCTTTTTGAAGCGTCTCTTTTCCTTCTTTCCCCGTGCGAAAAACCATCAATCAATGATTTTTCCTACCTGAAATTCCGGTTTACATACATCGCCACCTGCCGCGCGCACTCCTTGACCGCCCTGTCGATGCGGTCTGCATTCCGTATATCTCCTTCCGCCCGGACCGATGCGATCTCCTTTTCCACGAAGTTGTAGAACGTGACTTCCGCCGTCACCGACCCCATCCTGGATTCTTTCTCCCCCTCGGAAGAGACCATCTCCCCTTGGGAAGGATACTCGCTGATCCGGTATACGATTCTCAGTCCCGGCCCGCGAACGAACGAGCTGCGATCGTACAGGTAGGTCTCCAGCGTCGTATGAAAATACCGGCTGACCTCAGGGGGCGCGATCGGGTCGGAGCCGTCGTGCGTCACCAGAACCGACGAATACCGGGCGTTCGACTCGGAGGGCCGCAAAATCTCGGTTCTTCCGGTCCCGGAACATCCGCAAAACAAGAGGATGAACCAGATCGTCAACACGATCAGACCCAGAGAAAATGCGGGATTCCCGGACAAACCCGAAGCGATCGACCGCGGCGAACCGGCCATCCACCAATTCATGCTCACGTCATTTCTCATCCCGTACCCCCGTCATGCGAATCTCCCTCTTCTGTTGGTATCGGCATAACGGGGGAAAAGTTTACGAAAAAAAGGGAGAAGGAGAAGATCCCGTGCGGGACGGCGGGCGAAACGAAGAGCGGAGGCGACCGGGATCGGCTCGGCGATTCTACGGGAGGGACCAATCCTGTCCGGCGTTGTCCCTCATGGAAAGGATCGGACCGCCCTCATCCGACAGAAAGAGGACGGCGTTCGGTCCCGCCTCGCCCTCCCTGGCGAACAGGCCCAGCGCCGGTTCCCCGCCGCCGGCGAGCTTGAAGTTCGCCCGCAGCCGGTAATCGTTGTCCCAGAAGGCGATCCCCGGGTTTCCCTCCTCGGAAAGCCCGAAGGTCGCCCGGTAGTGCCGCTCCTTGTCCAGGAAGGAGAGGACCGGCCGCCCCCTCCCCTGCAGTTCGAATACGGCGCGCAGATCCCCCTCGATATCGCGAAACGCGAATCTCGGA
Organism: Candidatus Deferrimicrobiaceae bacterium; assembly: GCA_041633075.1. Lineage (GTDB taxonomy): Bacteria > Desulfobacterota > Deferrimicrobia > Deferrimicrobiales > Deferrimicrobiaceae > CSP1-8. The sequence continues at coordinate 10,065 of JBFKGZ010000078.1, forward strand.
TTATTCTCCCGAATCGCAAGCAGAATCGCCGGTTTCCCATTCTTGTGCATCACCGTGATCCGTTTCGCGCGGATCTCTTCCGGACCACTCCCTGACAGGAGCCGGAAAAGAGAAAAAAGGCAAAGAAATACCACGCCGACCGCGCCCGCGAGACTGGTCATCCGTAATTCCCGAACCTCCTTTTCCAGCTGCTGAAGGCGATGTTCCGCCTTATCGACCGCTTCCTGTTCCATCGAGGGCTCCTCTGCGCAAAATCCTCCGGACGAACCGGATGGCCTTCCTTCCCGTGGCCTTTCTTTCCCTTTCGTCCGCCATGTCCCGCCTGCCCCTATTTTCCCCTTATGATAGGTTCCTGCCCCGAAGATGGCAATACGGTCCCCCGCTTGCGTTTCGGTCTCATTTATTTTAGTTCGCAACCGGCGAAAGGAGAACTTGCAAACCCGCCCATCCCTCTTTACACTTTTCCTGTTACCCGCGATCGTTTCCGCCCCTACGTGGAACAAAAAATCTGACGGCGACGGGAGATCCAGCAGGTTGGAAATCAACATCCTTGGTTCAGCGGGGTCGGAAGTGGCGGGGCACCGAGCCCCCGCCTTCCTCGTCGACGGGGTAATCCTCCTGGACGCGGGGACGATCGGCCTTTCCCTAAACATCCGGGAAGAACGGAGGGTCCGGCGGATTTTCCTCACGCACGCCCATTTCGACCACATCAAGGGAATCCCGTTCATGCTCGACAACCTGGTCACCCGCGGTACAGGAACCACCGTGGCCGTCATCAGCCCCAGGGATGTGATCCGGGATCTGAAAACGAACATCTTCAACGACAAGATCTGGCCCGATTTCACCAAGATTCCCACTCCCGACGCACCAGTCCTGCGATTTCAAACCATCCGTCCCTCCCGCGAGGAGGAGTTCGACGGGTACCGGCTTGTCATGATCAGGGTCAATCACACCGTGCCCGCCTACGGCATCATCCTGACAAGCCCGGAAGGGAAAAGGATCGCCTATACGGGCGACACCGGGCCGACCGACCGGTTCTGGAAGAAGGTGGAGAGGTACAAGGTGGAGCACCTGATCGCGGAGTCCTCCTTCCCGAACCGTCTGGAGGAACTCGCCTTGAAAACCGGGCACCTGACTCCCGCGCTCCTCAAAAAAGAGCTCGCAAAGATGGAAAACCCGCCGCCGAAGATCTACCTGATGCACGCCAAGCCGCAATATTTTCCGGAAATCGAACAGGAGATCCAGGGCATCGCCCGGAACAACATCCGGTATCTGCAACAGGGAGAGGTGTTGAGGATCTGACTTCGGCGCCGCAGACCTTAATCCGGCCTGATCCTTGCTTCAAAATCCTTTATTCCACCAAGTCCAATCGTTCGCTCGTCAGTCGCGTGAGTTCCGCGTTCAGTTCCCGCAAGCGCTTGGACATCCTTTGCATGATCATGAAGGCAAGAGATGGGTCGTCGTGGATTTTCCGGAGAAACATCTTCCTGTCCACGGTGAGCACCCGCACTTCCCCCAGGGGGCGGACCGTCGCGGAACGGACGTCCTTCTCGAAGAGGGCCATCTCCCCGAAGAAATCCCCCTCCCCCAGCTCCGCCAGGCGGATCTCTTTCCCCTCGTGCTCCCTGACGACTTCGACCTTCC
>JBFKGZ010000079.1:0-11544 GCA_041633075.1 Candidatus Deferrimicrobiaceae bacterium
AAGACGATCTGCTGCCAGGTTCCCAGAGCGAGTCGTTGCTGCAGGAGAGGGACGGTGATCGACGGTTTGAGCAGTGCCGCCCGCACATGGGAGAACCCGTTGCCGTCCCCCCAGCGCTTGTCGTGCTCGTAGGGCACGTTCGAGGGAACGATCTTTTCGATCACCCTCGCGAGGTCCGCGATGACGCCCGGCTCGTACTCGATCGTCGTGATCGAGCACGTGGACCCGGGACAGAAGGCGGTGACCAATCCGTTCGCGAGACCGGAGCGGCCCACCGCGGCGGTCACCTTCCCGGTGATGTCGATGATGTCGCAGAATCCCTTCGCCGACAGGGAAAACGTTTCCGAGAATACCATGGGCAACCTCGTATACAATATAGGTATAACACTCCATATATCATGATCCCGCGGCCACCGTCACCGGTGCTCCGGTTGCGCGGAAAGGCTCGTGTGCCGGCCGGAAAGGGGATTCTTTTTTCGGTGCGATCCGCGGGAGAGGGGAAGGGACCTGACATGCCGGAAGACAGAAAGACCGGGGGGTTGTACCGAAACGCCATCAGTTTCTTCGGCGCCTACGTCGCGATCATCAGCGTTTTTCTGATTATCTTCACTCTACTTCTGATGTTCAGCTTCAAGGCGCACAGCCCCTATCTCGGAATCTTCGCCTTCATGGTGTTCCCGTTCTTCTTCTCCCTCGGGGCCATCCTGTTCCTTTATGGCATGCGGCGGGAGAGCATCCGCAGGCGACGCATGGGCGTCGACGAGGCCTTGCCGTACCCCCTGCTCGACCTGAACGAGCCCACCATGAGGAAAAAATTCAGCTACGCCATTCTGGGCGGCTCTTTCCTCGCGATTCTGCTGGCCTTCGTGTCGTACCACGCCTTCCTGTACACGGAAACCACATCGTTCTGCGGGCAGCTCTGCCACTCGGTCATGGAGCCCGAATTCGCTTCGTACCAGGGGTCGCCCCACGCCCGCGTGCTCTGCGTGGACTGCCACGTCGGTTCGGGAGCGTCCTGGTACGTCAAATCCAAGATTTCCGGGGCGAGGCAGGTCATCGCCGTGATGTTCGATACGTATCCGAGACCGATCCCCACCCCCATCGAAAACCTGCGGCCGGCGCGGGAGACGTGCGAGGAGTGCCACTGGCCCGCGAAGTTCTTCGGCACCCAGCTGCTGCAGATCCCCCACTTCCGGTACGACGAGAAGAACACCCCCGAGCAGATCAGCCTGGGGATCAAGACGGGAGGGGGAAGCGGGCAACTGGGAGAAAATGCCGGGATCCACTGGCACATGATCACCGAGAACAAGGTCACGTACGTCGCACTGGACCGGCGGCAGCAGGAGATTCCCTGGTTCAAATCGTCGCGGACCGACGGCACCGAGGACGTGTATATCAGTACCGACTACACGGGGGACCCCGCAGAGCTCGAATTACGGGAAAAGCACGAGATGGACTGCATGGATTGCCACAATCGCCCCACGCATATCTACGAGCCCCCCGAGGCCGCGGTGGACAAGGCGATGGCGTCCCACTTCATTTCGCGCACGCTCCCCTGGATAAAGAAGGTCGTCGTGGACGCCCTCGTCGTGGAGTACCCGAGCAGGGAGAAAGCCCACGAGGGTCTGCAGACGGAAATCGCGACCTTCTACCGGAACAAGTATCCGGAGGTGTACAAGACCCGCAGGGCCGACGTGGAGAAGGCGATCGAGACGGCGATCAATATCTACGACCGAAGCGTATTTCCGGACATGAAGGTGAACTGGAAGACGTACCCGTCGAACATCGGGCACCGGAACTGGCCGGGCTGCTTTCGCTGCCACGACGGCAAACACGTCGCGAAAAGCGGGAAGGTCCTGACGACGGAATGCGCAATCTGCCACACCATGCCGGAGCGCGGGCCCCTTGCGCCGCTCGGCTCGATGATGCCCGGCCCCAAGATGAAATGGCACCCCATGGACCTGGAGGGGAAGCACGAACGGATCCTCTGCAACAGCTGCCACGAGGCCGGGTATCGCCCTCCCAACGATTGCGCCGAGTGCCACAAGATCGACACCTCCGCCCCCATGATGTCCATGGCGTGCGCCGACTGCCACAAAAAGAAAATCGAGGCGCAGCCGGTCACGTCCTGCCGGGAGTGCCACGAGGGCCAGCCCGCACTGCACGGGAAGGGGGAGCACCCCGACCTCTCCTGCACGGAGTGCCACCGTCCGCACGTGTGGGGAGTATCCGGGCGCGATACCTGCCTTTCGTGCCACGACGACAAGATGGACCACAACAAGGAGGAAGGGGCTTGCGCGAACTGCCACGATTTCCGGGGAAAGGCCGCCTCGGGCAAGACCCCTTCCGGGTAGGGAGGAAGCGGCCGGGACGGCGACCGGCATGATCCCCTACTTCGAGCAGCCCGTCCTCCCCCTGGGACCGGTGAAAATCCACGCCTTCGGGGTGCTGGTCGCAATCGCCATGCTCGTCGGCATCCGGATGTCGCTTACGCGGGGCCGGAAGCTCTCCCTGGATCCCGATGTCTGCGTGGACCTGCTTTTCTACACGCTGATCGCGGGGTTCGTATCGGCCCACCTGGTTGCCGTCCTTGCCTATTTCCCCGGAGAGGTGGCGAAAAACCCGCTGGTCCTTCTGAAGATCTGGGAAAACATCAGTTCCTTCGGGGGTGTCCTCGGCGCATTGTTCGGGATCTGGCTTTTTTTCCGCTGGAAATCTCCCTCCCTGCCCCTCGGCACCGGCTGGAAGTATCTTGATGCGTTCGCGTTCGCATTCCCCTTTGCGTGGGCAATCGGCAGGCTGGGGTGCACCGTCGCGCACGACCATCCGGGGACGGTCACGCATTTCCCGCTCGGAGTAAGCCTGTCCACGCCGGAGGCAAGGGCGTACATCGAGTATTTCTACGCGGCCGCCGGCCGGCTGGGGGATCTTCCGGTAGCGGAAACGCTATCGAATATGGCCTATCACGACCTGGGCTGGTACGAGTTTCTCTACACCCTCCTTGTCATCGTTCCCGCGTTCCTCGCCCTCGACCGCAAGCCCCGCCCGACGGGATTTTTTCCGATTGCCTTCGTCCTCCTGTATCTCCCGGTGCGCTTCTTCCTCGATTTCCTCCGGCTGGGCGACGCGCGATACGGAGGCCTGACGTTCGCGCAATACGCGGCAATCGGGGGTTTCGCAGCGACGGGTTACATCCTGCTGCGAAGGATCGCCGTCGGAGTCAGGTGAGGAGCCCGTGAAGACGCTTCCCTTTGCCGGACCGGAAGGCGCGGGGGGGACGGCGGTTTCCCTCCTTGGCGTCGTCAAGCGCTACGACGACGTCGTCGCGGTGGACTCTTTGGACCTGGAAGTCCGTGTCGGGGAATGTTTCGGCCTGCTCGGCCCCAACGGCGCGGGAAAAACGACGACCATCGAGATCCTGATCGGTCTGCAGGAACCCACGTCCGGGGAGGACGTCGTTCTCGGGAGGAATTGGGGGGGAGACGACCGTTCGCTTCGATCGCGGATCGGGGTCTCCCTGCAGGAGACCCGTTTCCCGGAACGTCTCACGGTAGCGGAGGTGGTGACGCTGTTTCGCAGCTTCTACCCCCGGGGCCGCGACGTCCCGTCCGTCATCCGGGAAGTGGGGCTTACGGAGAAGGCCCGCTCCTGGACGAGCAAGCTCTCCGGGGGACAGAGGCAGCGGCTGGCACTTGCCTGCGCATTGGTGGGGGACCCGGAACTGCTCGTCCTGGACGAGCCGACCACGGGGCTTGACCCCCAGGCACGGCTCCAGTTCGGCGACTCGATCCTCTCCTACAAGGACAGGGGATGCACCATCCTGGTGTCGACCCATTACATGGAAGAGGCGCAGCGCCTCTGCGACCGGGTCGCCATCATCGAGCGTGGAAAGGCGATCGCCATCGGATCCCCCGGCGAACTGATCGCCTCCCTCGACGGAAACCTCGTTGTCGAGGTCGAGCTGGCGGCGGGGGATGTGGGGGACGAGGACGTCCAAAGGCTTGCCGGGGTAACGTCGGTCAGACGGGAGAACGGAGCGCTTCTCGTATCCGTTCGGGAAGCGCATGTCACCGTCCCCGCGCTGCTCGATCTTTTCCGGATCTGCTCCGCCTCCCTCGCTCAACTTACGCTTCGGCAGGCAACACTTGAGGACGTCTACGTATCCCTCACCGGAAGACAATACCGCGATGAGTAGACCGCTTCCCCATCTCGTGCTGGCGAGACTCCGCGAAAGTCTGCGGCATCCCGAAACGATCTTCTGGACGTTTCTCTTCCCGATCCTCCTTGCGGTCGCGCTGGGGATCGCCTTCCGCGGGGAGCGCCCCGGTCCGACCAACGTCGTGGTGGTCGAGGATCCCGGGGCGGCAGAAGTGGAACGGGGCCTCAAAGCGGACAACGGGATGCGCATCGAGGTGCTCTCCCGCGAGGCGGCGGACCACCGTCTCCGAACGGGACGGGCGGCGGTCCTGGTCATCCCCGGGGATCCGGTCGTCTTCCGGTACGACCCGACCCGTCCCGAGAGCCGTCTCGCCAGGGAGCGGGTGGACCGGGCACTCCAGCATGCCGCGGGGCGAACCGATCCACTCGGGGTGTCGGACAACCTCGTCGCGGAACCCGGCGCACGCTACATCGACTTCCTCATTCCGGGATTGCTCGGCATGAACCTGATGAGCGGCGGGTTGTGGGGAATCGGGTGGGTGATCGTCGAGGACCGGATCCGGAAGCTCCTCAAGCTGCAACTCGCGACGCCGATGCGGAAACGGGATTTTCTCCTGGCGCACATGCTGGCAAGGCTTACTTTCGTGCCCCTCGAGGTCGTTCCCCTTCTCTTCCTTTCCTGGCTGATCTTCGGCGTGTCCTCGGCGGGGTCGCTGCTCTCCCTGACGACGGTGACGGTGGCCGGGGCTCTCTCCTTCGCCGGCCTCGGGACGCTTGTTGCCAGCCGCGCCCGCACGACCGCGACGATCTCGGGGCTGATCAACCTCGCCACGTTCCCGATGATCGTCGTCTCGGGAGTCTTCTTTTCCACCAGCCGGTTCCCCGATCCCCTTCAGCCACTGATCCGGGCCCTGCCTCTGACCGCCCTGATCGACGGTCTCCGGGGGGTCATGACCGACGGGGCGCACCTCGCCGTGCTTTGGCCCCACTTCCTGGTGATGGGCCTCTGGGGCGCCCTGAGTTTCGCCGGCGCCCTGTGGCTATTCCGGTGGACATAAGTACTCCATTTCCCTCCTGCCGCGCTTTATTACAACAGGTACATCCTGACGATCGCCAGGACCGCCCCCACCAGCGCCCCGACGATGGCCCCGTTGAGACGGATATACTGGAGATCCGAACCCACCTTCGCCTCGATCTGGGCCGCAAGGTCGATGTCGCGCAGCTTTTCGAGGCTACCACGGACCATTTCCCCGATGTAGGCATGGCGCTTCCGTACGAGTTCTACGGCCGTTTCCCGGACCCATGCGTTCAGCTTTTCCTGCGCATCGGGGTCCCGGGCGAACTCCGCCAGTCTATCGTTCAGGAATCTGCGCATCAGCGCCGCGAGATCCGAATCGGAGCGGTCGAGCTGCTTACGAGCCGTCTCCCGGAACTGCCCAAGGACCTTCCGGATGACCTCCACCGCGTCGGTGTTCTCGACCAACCGGGCCCGCAGGATGTTCACCGTGGATACCGCCTCGGGTTCGCCCGAGGAAAGGGCTCGCGCGAAATCGAGAAGCACGGCGTCAAGATTCTGCCGGATCGGGTGATCGGGGTTCCCCTTCGCCTCCCGCACGAAGACCGAAAGATTGTCGAGCAGGGCCCGGGCGACCGTCCGGTCGTCCAAGAGGTCCACCGCCTCGGCGATGTTGAGAACCACCTTCCTGTGGAGACCGCCCTCCTTGTAGGCGTCAAGCGCCTGCCGGGAAAGCTTCCGGAAAAGGACCTCGATCTCGGGATCCCCGAGGGAACGGGTAAGGGATGTGAGCAGGAGGTCCCACACGGCGTCGTGGTCCCTCCGGGCAATCGCCTGTTCCATCCAGACCCCCAGGGGGCCCGCCAGGTCGATCCCCTTTACCTGGTCCTGAAGCGTCCGGGAAAGGAAGCCCGCGATCTCCGGCCCGTCCAGTCCTTCGACGATTTTCCCCAGCAGGTCTCGCAGCACCACGAGCAACTTCTCCCGCCGGGGCCCGTCCCCCAGGTACTCCAGGAGGACCCGGGAGGCAGAAAACCGACCGAGGTGCTCCTCGATGACCTCAGGGGAGAGCCAGCGGTTCTGCACCATGTCCGCGATGCCGTCGACGATCCGGGTGCGGTTCTTGACGATGATGTTGGTGTGCCGCCGGATCAGCGGGATCCGGACTTCGCGAAACAGGGCGGTCACCGCGAACCAGTCGGCCACCCCACCGACCGTCCCCGCCTCGAAGGCCGACGCCGTGATGACCCAGAACGGACCTCGGACCCAGTTCTGGTGGAGCGACAGTTCCAGGATCGTGAACCCTGCCACTGCGACCCCGAGAGATATGGGACCGAGACGCCTGCCGGAACGGATACCCTCCCTCCTACTCCTTCTTCGATTTCATCGATTGGACCCATTTCTCCAGTTCGGCCGCGGCGATGTCGCGTCCGCCGATGCCAAAGGCGATGGCCACGGCGATCGCGACCGCCCCCAGAAGCAATCCAAACGCGATGTTGATGATTTCGTTCGCCAGTCCCATCTGCCGCAACGCCATCGCGCCCGCAAGGACCAGTATCGCCACCCGCGCTGCGATTCCGAGAAAGGAGGCATGGGATGTCTCCGTGGCCGTAAGCGCCCCGGATACCGCGTTCGCAAGCAATAGCCCCACCGCGAAGATGACCAGCCCCGCGAGGATGTGCCCCGCAAATACGATGAACTCGGACACCAGCGTCGCCACCACGGCGAACCCGAGCAGGCGGGACGCCTCGAGAGCGGCGAAAAACATGATCGCCAGCAGCACCAGGCTCCCCACGATCGCCGACGGGGTCCACTTCGCATCGGGGTCTTCTTTCCCCAGGCCGAGGCGGGAAAGAACGTTGTTGAACCCGATCCCCGCCAGGAGGCTGTCGATCAGGCCGCACACCAGCTTTCCTACCGCGTACGAGATGGCCAGGACCACGGTGGCTGCGAAGATCTTCGGAATCGCCGCGAGGATCAAGTTCAGCATGTTGCTGGCCGGAGCCGTTATGGCCTCCAGCTGCAGGGTGTTCAGGGCCGCGATGGCGATCGGGAGGAGAATGAACACGTACACGATCAGCCCGATGAGTCCGGAAAGCTTCTGTTCCCCCAGAACCTGGGAAAGCCCGACCTTTTCTCCGAGATTGTCCGTCCCCACCGCGGCGAGCAGGTTCGTGACGATCTGCCGGACGATGCGCGCCACGAACCAGCCGATCAGGAAGAGCACACCCGCCGTGATGACGTTGGGGAGGAAGCCCAAAAGCTTATTGAACATTTCCTGGACGGGGCCCAAGAGCCCCTGCAGGGACAAGGCGCCCAGAATGGCAGGAAGAAACAGGAGGAAGACCAGCCAGTAGACGGCATCGGCGATCGACTTCGAAACCGGCGCCGCTTTCTCCTCCGTCTCCTCCTGGGAGCCGAACCGCTCATCGATTTTGGCCGCCTCGAGCCCCTTCTGCACGATCGTCTTCAGTACTTTCGCCACGACCCAGGCGATCAGCAGCAGGACCGCTCCCCCCGCCACCTGGGGGACGAACTCGAACACCTGGTTCAGGAGTCCGTTGATCGGTTCCGAGATGAGAGGAACGCGGAGAGCCTGGAAGAACGCCACCAGTACGAAGAGCATGACCAGGTAGAACATTCCTGTACCGACACCCTTCGCCACGTCGATGCCTTCTTCCCCCTCTTCCCCTCCGCTCAGGCGCTTCACCCAATCGTTCACCCCCACCTTGCGGAGTCCTTTCTCCCCGATGCTCGAGATAATCAGCGCGACCAGCCATCCGATTACCAGGATCGCCAGGGCGCCGAGGAGGCTGGGGATGTAGGTTCCCAAGGATCCGAAAATTTCGTTTAACATGCTTTGCATGGTTCCCTCCTTTTCACTCTTCCGAACCGCGCTAAGGAGGATCCCCCTCGGATCCCCGGCGGCCTATCGGAATTTGTTCACAATCATTGCATTTTATTGCATAAAATCTCGACAATCGAACCTTTTTTCCGGAACCCCGTGCCTGCCGGCGCCCTTGTCCCGCCGGATGGTCTTTCCTCCGGCGTAGAAGCGGATCTAGACGAGCCCCTTCACCGCGCCCAGGACATCGCCGTAGTCGGGCTCCTCGGCCACCTCCCCCACGTGCTGGACATACTTGACCACGTCATTCCCGTCGACGACAAAAACGGAGCGGGACAGGAGCTTCAGCTCCTTGATCAGCACCCCGTAGGCTGATGCGAAGGAGCGGTCCTGATAATCGGACAGCGTCTTTACCTTGTCCACTCCCGCCGCTGCGCACCACCGCTTCTGGGCGAAGGGCAGGTCCAGGCTGATGGTCAGCACAACCACATTCTCAGGGAGTTTCGCCGCCTCCTGGTTGAACCGGCGGGTCTCCGTGTCGCACGTGGGCGTGTCCAGGGACGGGACGGCGCTCAAGATCTTTATCTTTCCCCGGAAATCCGCCAATGTCACAGGCGACAGGCCGGTGTCCACGACCCGGAAATCGGGGGCCTTATCCCCCGTCCGGATCTCCGGCCCCAGCAGTGTCATCGGGTTTCCCTTGAATGTGATGATTCCTTTCCGCTCTTGCATCGCCTCCTCCTTCCGGGAATGGGGGGTTGCCGGCCGGTCCGATGCACCCTCCTTGCAAGGTGCGCCTTCAGGCGGCCGTTACTTCCATCTCCTTCGTGTACTTGCCGAAACGAGCCGCGCTGTTGCACCGCGCGCGGTGGTAGAAGGCTCTCTGGGCGGTGGCGACGTTTCCCGGATCCCCCTTCCATGCCTTGAGGACCGGATCCTGCAGCGCTCGCCCGTAGGAGAAACTCAGCTCCCAGGGATGCCTGCCCATCGCGTTCATGGCGCTCAGGTGCAGGGTCGCCTGTTCCGGGCTTTGACCGCCCGAGAGAAAGACGATCCCGGGAACGGCAGGGGGGACGGTTCGGCGAAGGCACCGGACGGTCGCCTTGGCCACTTCGGATGCATCCGCCTGTTTCGGGCAATCCTTCCCGGAGAGGACCATGTTGGGTTTGAGAAGCGTCTCCTCGAGGGCCACGCGGTGCTCCAGGAGTTCGGAGAAGACGAAGGCAAGAGTGGCGGTCGTCACCTCCTCGCAGCGATCGATGGTGTGGGAACCGTCCATGAGGACCTCGGGTTCCACGATGGGAACCAGCCCCGCCTCCTGGCACAGGGCCGCGTAGCGCGCGAGCGCGTGGGCGTTCGCCTTGATGCAGAACGCCGTCGGAATGGCGTCCCCGATGGCGATCACGGCGCGCCACTTGGCGAAGAGGGCCCCCACCTCCCGGTATTCGGAGAGCCGCTCCCGCAGGCCGGTTAGTCCCTCCGTGACCTTCTCCCCCGGAAAGCCGGAAAGGGACGTCGCCCCCGTGTCCACCTTGATGCCGGGAACGATCCCCTGCCGGGAGAGGACCTCCGGAAAAGGGGTGCCGTCCTTCGACTTCTGGCGGATCGTCTCGTCGAAGAGGATGACCCCGCTTATACACTCCGAAGCTTTGAGAGTGGTGAAGAGCAGCTCCCGGTAGGCACGCCGGTTCTCCTCGGTGGATGGCAGGTTGATGCCCCGGAACCTCTTTTCAATCGTGGGCGAGCTTTCATCGGCGGCCAAAATTCCCTTTCCTTCCGCAACCAGCGACCGGGCGACGGTCTCCATTCCCCTGAGTGGCATGCGTTTCTCCCTCCTCTTCCGTATGGGATGTGCCCGGCCTTCACCGGAAACCGAGCGTTGATAGGCGAATTGTCTTTCTGTTTTGATGCGTTTGGGGAATACCGGTTTCACGGCGGCAGGCAAATCGCGTCTGCCTCGAGGAAATCAGGCAAGAAGATGATCGTTTCCGATCTTCACGCGGGAAAGCCCCGCTTCGCGGGCGGAAATGAGGCATTTCCGGGCAAGGGTGGCGGGAGTCCGGGGGAGATCGGACAGGTAGAAAAGGGGATGAAACCCCAGGAGGGTGTAAGGGATCTCCGGGTCGAGGGCGGCGAGGAACGCCGCGATACTCCCGACCTCCCGCTCGTCCACATACCCGGGAACGAGGAGCGTGCTCGCCACGAGAAGGGGGGGGGTTGGCCTTCTGCCCAATTCCTTCGCCGCCCGCGCGAAGTTGGATAGCGTCCGCCGGTTGGTGATCCCCGTCAGGGCGATGTGCAGAGACTCGTCCCAGGCCTTCAGGTCGAACTTGATGCAGCCGCCGCTTCCAAGGGCAAGTTCCACCATGTCGTCCAGAAGACGCTCGCTCATTGAGCCGTTCGTCTCCCAGCAGACGCGAAGGATTCTCCCCCGTGCCCTTTCCATCGCCAGGCGGGAGGCCTGCAGGGTAAACGGAAGCTGCGCCGCCGGATCTCCGCCGAAGTAGCAGATGCAGGTCGTCCACCGGTCCACGCAATCGGCAAGGGACGACGGAGCCGTCGTCGCCGGATCGAACGTCTTCAGCCGGTACTGCCAGTTCTGGCAATACAGGCAATTGAACGTGCAGGCGTGGAAGAAGACGGCCAGGTTGGTGCACCCTTCCTCGGGTCCGGGACAGCGGGCAAACGTAGGGTATCCTTCTCCCGTTCCGCCGGGACAGACCCAGTCCGCTACGCAATTGGAGGGGAGAGGGTCATGGTACCAGGAAAGATTCCCTTTCCCGGCGGACGCGCCTTCCAGTTTGCCCTGCCGGTTCTCCCGCACCCCGCAATATCCCGCTCCGCCTTCCGGAATCCGGCACTCGTTCACACAAAGCGTGCAGGAAACGCCTTCCGGATTGTCCGGAGGCCGGTCGGGCAGCCCGAAGACCGCCCTGCTCCGGGCGTGTGCTGCCATTGCCACCGGGAGCGCATCCTCCGGGGTACTCCGGATACAGGGGAGGCATACCGCCAGTTTCCCGGCGATGAGGGCGGATGTGTCGTGGCAAAGTCGGCACGTCCCCATGCGGCTTCCTCCTGCGTGATTTCGGGCCCGTGTCGGAATTGTATCCCGTCTCACCGGTTGGGAAAAGATTCGAGACGTGACACGGAGATCTGTTTGGATAAAACACAGGCTTGAAATATGATTTATGGTAGTACTGGTCCCGGAGACAGAAGGAGGCAGGAATCTCTCAGGAGAGAGGCGTGTTCCGCTGGGGGAAAGACAGGGTCCAACGCACAGTTTCCGCATGGCCCAGGCAGTTCCGCCTGACGCTCCTGAGCATGGCCGTAGGGGTGGTGGCGGGGCTGGGGGCCATCCTGTTCGACCAGCTGCTCCATTTCGCCCTCAATATGCTGCACCTGGTGACCGGATATCTGGAACCCAGCAGGGGTTCTCCCGCGACTCTTGCAGCCGAGATCATCGACAGGCACTCCTACTGGTTTCTTATCATTCCGGCCCTCGGAGGGCTGGCCTCCGGCATCCTGG
>JBFKGZ010000080.1:0-11473 GCA_041633075.1 Candidatus Deferrimicrobiaceae bacterium
TCCGCCCCGGCGGGCGGGGCTCCGGGTTGAAGGTATCCGACCGTCTCCGGATGCTCGAGCTTCCCCAGGAAGTCGTGGACGGGGTGGAGGCGGGCATCCGGGAAGGGGCGTTCACCGGCGTCCTCGGGTACCCCGTGGACGACGTGGAGGCGGAGGTGACGCAGGTGGAGTTTCTCACCGGGACGGCTACGCCTCTTGCGGCGAAGGTGGCTGCGGTGAAGACGTTCCTCTCCGCCTACGAGAACGGGAACCCGTACCTTCTGGAGCCGGTGATGGCGGTGGAGATCGCGGTGCCCGAGGAGTTCCTGGGAGGCGTGATCGGGGACATCAACGCCCGCCGGGGGAGGGTCGTCTCGGTCGACCGCCGCGGGGAAATAAGCCACCTCTCCGCCCTGGTCCCGCTGAAGGAGATGTTCGGGTACGTCACGTCCCTTCGTTCCCTGTCCCAGGGGCGGGGGACCCACATGATGAAGTTCTCCCACTACGACCGGGCCGCGCGGAACACCTCATGAGGGGGGCCGTCCCGCGGAGGGGTGGATATCGGCTAAAGCACCCTCGGAGGGGGTCTCTCGCTTCGTCGCTCGACTTGGCGATCAATCCGCAAGTCTGCGCCCGCCCTACCTCCCCGAGAAGCTCCGCTCGGAACCACCCTCCGAGGCTGCGGAGCGTTAATTGTCCCCGAAATCGGGGACTCGCGCGAAGGGGGGCCTGATGGGGAAGGAGGACGGATGAAGAAGTTCGACGAGCAGTTCTACAAGGACCGGTTGAATGCCTTCCCCTTCGTGAAGCTGATGGGGATGAAGCTTGTTTCATCGGCCGGCGGGAAAAGCGTGATGCGGTGCACGATCCGCCAGGTCCTGAGGAACACCGCGGGGACCCTGCACGGAGGAGTGGTGGGGGCACTCGTGGACATGTCGGTGGCGACCGCGCTCCGAAGCGTCATGCCCCTCTCCTCCCGGATGACCACCGTGGAGTACAAGGTGAACTTTCTCAAGCCGGTCTCCGAGGGGACGGTCACCGCCTACGGGACCATTCTGCGCCGGGGGGCAAAGATCGCCGTGGGATCGACCGAGATCCGCAACGGCGAGGAAGAGGTCGTGGCGTTCGGCTCCGCGACGTACTACATTCGGAAACCACCGAAGAAGAGAAACGTTCCTGCTATAATGAAGCGACCAACGGGCAGCGGGAGGAAACGGAGATGACCAGGGAAGGGCCGATCCGGCCGGAGATGTTTCTGGGGGATATCCTCCGCCAGTACCCGTCCGTGCGTGGAAAGATTAAGGAGTTCTTCGGGGCCGAGTGCCTCCGGTGCAGGTCGAACGAGAAAGAGACGATCCACTACACCTCCTGGCACAAGGGTCTCGACCCCAAACAGGTCTGCCGGGAGCTGAACACTCTGCTCAAGGGGAAATGAGGGCGTAGCATCCCCCCTCGACGGCTGCCTCCCCGCGGGCGACCATCCCCTCCAGGTGCTTTTCCATGAGCGCCCACTCGCCGTAGTCGAACCAGGGGCCCGGACGGCCTTTGCCGTAGACGATACGTTCCGCCACGATTTCCTCGCGAGTCCTCGGCCGGCGGAGAAATTCCCGTAACGACTCCTCCCGCCGATCGATGACCGCGAGGTACGCTTCCATCTTCGCAGCGATGCTTCCCTCGTGGACGGGAGCCTCGTGGGAAACGACGTACCTCTTCGCGCCTACCCCTGCGAGCATCCTCGCCGACCGGCGAAACTCCTCGATCCCCCCCGGCTTGTCGCCGTACCAGGGTCCGAAGGCGGTGAGGTCGTAGTCCGCGAGGAAAAGAATCTCCTCGGCAGGGAAGTGGAGGCACAGGTGACCCGGCGTGTGGCCGGGGGCCACGATCGGGACCACTTCCGTCTGGCCGAATCGAATCCGTTCGCGGTCGGCGAGCCGGCGGCCCACGGTCCGCGGGCGGTAGGGGAACTTGCCGGTGAACAGATCCCGGAAAAACGGCTCCTGGACGGTCCCCGAGACGCCGTACCAGTCCAGGAGGATTTCGAACGACTCGAGGGGGGGAGCGTCGCCTTCCGACGCCCACACCTCCAAGTCCGGGACCCGGTGAAGGAAGAGAAAATGGTCCTCGTGATAGTGGGTCATGAGGACCGCCGCAAGCCCCTCTTCCTTCTTCAGACGGAGGATCTTGCCGATGTCCGATCCGCAGTCGACGAGAATTCCGCCCCCATCGCGAATGTACAGCGAGTGGGAATGCGGGTACCGGCCTTCCTTTTCGCCTTCGATCAGCCAGATTCGGTCGGAGAGCCGGTGGATCAAGAGGCCCTCCCGGTTTCCCCCACGGGGGATTCGGCAATCGGGGTATCATGAACGGAATCGTTTTTCCGGAAGGTGGCTGCGCGCATGATCAAAATCCTGCTGCTCCCGTTTTGCCTTTCGAGGGAAGAGCTGGCGTCGGTCGACAGATTGGCAGGGGAACACGGGTACGCCGTGGTCGTGGCGAACTCCACGGCGAAAGCCCTGGCCGAGGTGCGCCGCCATATCTCTCCGGACAGCCGGGAACCGGTGCGTATCGTGGGGGTCGTGTGCGAGGGGCGCGCCAAGAAGGTCGCACTGGGCCTGCTCCTGCTTAAGATACGCCAGTGGGGAAAGGGGAGGTTCGGGCTCCGCACAAGGCGCATCGAGCTTGCGCGGGTGTCGATCGTGGGCGGGACCAAGGCCATCTTCGGCAGGAGGAGCTGCCGCGTGGGGGAAAACGTGGCGGACCGGGAGGTGTTGCGGCGGGCCCTTGCGGGGGAAGACACGTTCATGCGCCTGTAGCCGGCGGTTCCCCCGGGTCCGATCCGGGCGGCTCGCCGGGCTCCGGGGCCTCGGGAACGCGGGGCGGGTGGAAGAGGTCTCCTCTGGCGCGGATGCTCCTCGCCGCACGGCTTCGCAGCAGGAGCGCGCACAGGTAGTAGACAAGGCTCACGGATGCTCCCCCCGCGGCGAACCGGGTGAGCGAGCCCGTAAACGTCTCCCAGGAGGCCCACGGGGAGAGCATATCCAAACCGTACGTTCCGCCAAGCGCAGCGGCCGATCCGGCAATGGCCATCTTGACGTATTCGCGGATCTCCGGGATGCCCTTCCTTCCCACCGTCCTTCTCATCAGGATTCCGTACAGGACCACCGCATGCACGCAGATGCCGATCGTGCTCGCCAGGGCCAGCCCCCGGACCCCCATCCGCTGGGTCAGCCAGTAGTAGGCCGGGAGGGTGCAAAGCCACGCGCCGGTGCCGACCAGGGTCGGGGTCCACGTGTCCTTCAGCGCGAAGAACCCGCGGGACACGATCGTCTGGGCGCACCACATCGGGATACCGACCGAGAAGAACGCGAGCGCGGCCGCCGTCTGCAGCGTGTCCCCGATGGTGAACGCCCCCCGCTGGAAAACGACGAGTACCACTTCGCGGGAAAGCACGACCGTCACGGCCGCTGCGGCGCACGAGACGAAAAAGACCCAGCGCAGGGTGACCGACAGCGTTTCCCACATCGCCTCCCTCTCCCCCCGGGCGGCGAGGGCAGACAGGAACGGGTAGGAGGCGACGCCGGAGGCCTGGCCGAAGACCCCGATCGGCACCTGCATGAGCCTCCTCGCGTTGTTGAGCCACGTGATCGCCCCCGCGATGAGGAACGATCCGAAGACCCGCGTCATCCACTCGTCGACCACCACGAGGGAGAATCCGAGCATGATCGGGATCGACAGGCGGACGAACTCCTTCAGGCCGGGGTCGGAGAGGTCGAACCGGGGGGAGAACGAGAGGCCCGTTCGCCGTGCGCCGAAGGCCTGGACGACGAAGTTTCCCACGAACGATCCCGCCAGGACGCCCCATGCGAATCCTTCCATTCCGATCCTCTTTCCCAGGAGCAGGCCCCCGAGAATGATTCCGAGGTTATAGATGAGCGGGGCGGTCGCCGGGAGGAGAAACCGGTTCCGTGCATACTGCACCGCCATGAGGAGGCCGCCGAGATAGAAGAACAGTTGCGCCGGAAGGACGATCCGGGTGAGCCGGGCGGCGACGCGGATCTGGTCCCGGGGAAACCCCGGGGCGATGAGGGGGATCAGCTGCTCGGTGAGAAACTCGCCGAGGATGACGAAGAATAGCATCGCGATCCCCATGACCGTCGCGATGGAGGAGAACGACCGGTATCCGTCTTCTTCCCGTCCTTCCGCGAGGTAGCGGGCGAAGATCGGGATGAAGGTGATCGAGAGGGCCCCGCCGGCCAAAAGATAGTTCAGGAAGTCGGGGATGGTGAAGGCGGCGAAGTAGGCGTCGGTCTCGGGAGTGGCCCCGTGCTGGTAGGCGATCACCGCGTCCCGCGCGTATCCGAGAATGCGGCTCAGGAACACCGACGCCATCATGACCGCCGCGGCGCGTCCCATCTGTCGCGTGGGCGAGTGGACCATCCTACTGACTATAATCGATGGAGAAAAACGCTTCAGCAAAAAAGGGGATTTTGACCCCGGTCAAGCTCCGGGCGGTTCCCCGGGTGGTATCATGCATCGAGAAGGACAACGAGGAGGGCGCGATGTCCAAGGGGAATCGGCCCGGTTGGGGGCCGGGATGAAGGCGGCGGAAGATGCGATGGAGGGGAGACGCCCCGTCGAAGGGGTGAAGAACATCCTCGCGATCGCCTCCGGGAAAGGGGGGGTCGGCAAGTCGACGGTCAGCGCGAACGTCGCGGCGGCGCTCCGGAAAGCGGGCGCCCGGGTGGGGCTTTTGGACGCCGACATATACGGACCGTCGATCCCGACGCTTCTGAGCCTGGAAAACCACCAGCTGTTAGGCGAAAACGATAGGATTCTGCCGGCTATCGCGGACGGGATCCAGGTCGTCTCCATGGGGTTTTTGCTCGAGGAGGACTCCCCGGTCATCTGGCGGGGCCCGATGCTGATGAAGGCGCTGGAGCAGTTCCTTCACGGCACGAAGTGGGGGGAGCTGGACTATCTGGTCATCGATCTTCCCCCGGGCACGGGGGATGTCCCGCTCTCGCTCGTACAGATGACGCCGGTCGCGGGGGCGATCGTGGTCACGACGCCGCAGGACCTCGCGCTGATCGACGTAAAGAAGGCGGTCCGGATGTTCGAGAAGGTCGGCGTCCCGATCCTCGGCGTGATCGAGAACATGAGCTATTTCGTATGCCCGCACTGCGACGGCAGGAGCGAGATTTTCGGCCACGGGGGCGCCGCGGAGGCGTGCCGAACGATGGGGCTCCGGTTCCTGGGGGAGGTGCCGCTCCAGACGGCGGTCCGGGAGGCGTCCGACGCGGGGGTCCCCATTGTTTCCCGGGACCCCGACTCCCCGGCCGCGCTCGCCTTGACGAAGGCCGCCTCGGAGGCGGCGGCCGCCCTCACCCGATTATGGGGACCTCAATAACCAAAACGGGACAAAACGGGGACGACAAAACGGGGACGTTGCTTTACTGTACATTACCGTTCAGCAACGTCCCCGTTTTGTCCGTTTAGTCTTTCTTGTCTAGCCTCCCTCCCTGTCGCGCGTAGGATACGAAAAGTACTCGTGGGTCTGGATGTTCGCCCAGAAATCCTCGAGATCCTTCGTGAGCACAAGGAGGTCGTGCCGGACGCCGATCTGGTCGCGCACGTGCCCGTGGAACGTCGCCTCCAGCTTGAATCCGAGCTTCTCGAATACCTTCTTTGCGCCCTGCTGCGTCTCCATCATCTCCGCGACGATCTTCTCCAGGCCGGATTTCAGGGCGTGCAGGAAGAGTTCGTTCGCCAGGATGCTTCCTATGCCGTGCTTCTGAAACTCTCTCGCAACCACCATGCGGATCGTCCCGATGTGCTTCATCCACCCCCCGAGGTTCTTGTGCAGGGTGGCGTCGGCGACGACCTCGTTTCCCTTCCATGCCAGGAGGGGGAAGACCTTCTCGTAGTTCAGCTCAGCGGCCCATCGCTCCACCACGGCCGGGTCGGTGACGTTGTCCTTGAGAAACAGCCGGTCGGCCTCCGGCATTTTCTGGAAGAAGGCCAAAAGGGCATCCTTGTCCTTCCGTTCGAAGGGCCGAAGCACGAGAGGAGTTCCGTCTTTTAACTTCACCGTTTTCGGGTAATCCCCTGGCATGGCGTAAGGTCCTCCTTCCCCCAGATGTTGGGCAGTCACGCGATAAAATAACGTTTCGGAATTATAGGGTTCGCCGGGGAGGTTGTCAATCTCGTTGCGGCCGGCCGGGCTTTTCCCTATAAAGAGTACGATGGCACGGGAGGCCGTGCAAAAGGGAGGGGCGCAGATGGAGGGCAGGGTCATTGTCGAACGGGAGGGAGCGGTGGCCACCGTCACCATTTCCCACCCCGCCAAGAAGAACGCGCTCAATCTTTCGATCCTCGAAGACCTGCGGCAGGCCTTCGGTGCCCTCGCGGGGGAGGAGACCCGGTGCGTGGTGCTGCGCGGCGAAGGGGAGGAGGCGTTCTGCGCGGGGTACGACATCGGTGCGATCCCGGCGGGAGGGTCCGGCGAAGAGCAGGTTCTGCTGTCCAACAACCCCTTCGACGACATGATCCAGTCGGTGGAATCGTTCCCCGCGCCGGTCATTGCCATGCTCAACGGCTTCGCCTTTGGAGGGGGCCTGGAGATGGCGATCGCCTGCGACATCCGGATCTCGTCGGACCAGGCTGTATTCGGCATGACCCCGGCGCGCCTCGGGGTCATCTACCGTCCCGCGGGGCTTATGCGGTTCGTCAACGCGATCGGGCTTCCCGCCACGAAGGAACTCTTCTACACCGCCCGGAAAGTAAGCGCCCGGAGGGCGTTCGACCTCAAGCTGGTCAACCGGGTCTGTCCTCCCGAGGAACTTTTCCAGGTGACCTACGAGATGGCGAGGGAGATCGCCGAGAACGCCCCGCTCTCCATCCGGGGGACGAAAAGGATTCTCTCGATGTGCATGGCGTTCCGCGGGCTTCCCCCCGGCGAGGCGGAAGAGGCCGAAGGGTGGATCCGCCGCTGCATGGAGAGCGAGGATCTGGTCGAGGGAAAGAAGGCGTTTACCGGGAAGCGGGGGCCGAAATTCACCGGCCGGTGACGCCAGGCTGGGGCGGCGGCGCTTTCGGGCCGTCCCCGGGCATCCCGATTCGGCAGGCCATCATGTCAAACACTGTGGCGGCATGAAAGCGACCGACAAGCCGGGAAGGCGTTTCTCCTCGTACCTGCTCCCCATCCTTTCCGGGATCCTCGTGGGGACGAGCTACATTCCCTTTCCCCCCTGGGCGCTGTTTTTCTGTTTTGTCCCCCTGTGGCTTTTCTGGCTGCGCGAAGGCTCCTGGAAACGGGTCCTGTTCGGGGGATGGCTCGCGCAGTTCGTCTCCACGATGATCACCTCGCACTGGGTGGCGCACACCGCCCACGAATTCGGCCACCTCCCCTGGACCGCAGCCGTTATCGTCCTGCTTCTGTTCTGCGCCGTGGGGCACCTGTTTATCCCCCTCGCCGGGCTCCTCTGGGCGCTATTTTGCGCCGGGAGGATCATTTCCCGCTGGGCGAAGCTGGGGCTGCTTCCGGCGCTCACCGCCCTGTGCTGGCATTACTCTCCCATGCTCTTTCCATGGAATCTCGGGTACCCGTGGCTCTGGGGAAACTTTCCCGCGTATCAGCTGGCGGAATATGCGGGATTTTCGGGATTGGCGGCACTCACCATATTTGTAAACCTTGCTTTCCTCGTCGCCTGGGAAAACCGCAGAACATTGACGGGAGCGCGCGTTCTCGGTAGCGCGCTGGCTTTCCTCCTCGCCATCAACGCGCTGGGATGGCTGCAGGGCAGGAAGCTGCCTCCTCCCGATGCGATGGCGCGCGTCCTTGTCGTCCAGGCAAACATCGGGAACCTCGCGAAAGAGAGGGCGGAAAAGGGCCAGAGATTCCGGGAGGAGATCCTTGCGAAGTATTTCGCGTTGACCGCGCAGGGATGGGCGGCCTCGGATAGCCGCCGCCCGGATTTCGTGCTGTGGCCGGAGTCGGCCTTTCCCGACACAATCCGCCAGAACCGGATGGACGAAGGGAACACTCTGGTCTTACGAACGTTTCTCCGCCGCCACGCGATCCCCCTCGCTACCGGGGCAAGGGGGTTTGACGAAGCGGCGGGGAAGAGGACGAACGCGTTCTTTGTCTTCAATGAAAACGGTGAGGCGGCGGCCCCCCCGTACCATAAAACGATGCTCCTGGCGTTCGGGGAATACCTCCCCGGGGTCCGTCTCTTCCCGGCGCTTACGAAGTGGTTTCCCCGCACGGCCGACTTCGCCCGAGGCAACGGGCCGCAGATCAGGCGGTTTCGGGGCCTGACCCTGGGACCGCAGATCTGCTATGAGGGGCTCTTCCCCGGGTTCTCCCGCGCTCTGGCCGATCAGGGTGCGCAAATATTCGTCAACGTGACGAACGACTCCTGGTTCGGGGTGAGGTCGGAACCGTATCAGCACCTGTCCATGACGTTGGCCCGGGGGATCGAGTTCCGCCTGCCCGTCATCCGGTCGACGAACACCGGGATTTCCACCGTGATGTTGGCGGACGGCACGATTCTTACCCGTTCCCCCCTGCATCGGGAATGGTTCCAAAGGTACGACGTTCCTTACCGGCAAGACCCGACTCCCACTTTCTACCAGCGTTACGGATACTGGCTGGTCCCGGTGGTTCTCTTTCTGACGACGGGCATCCTTCTTGCGATGGGACGGAGAGAACGACAAGGATCCTCCTGATCCGGCTGTTCAAAAAAAATGGCCCGATGGGACGTACATCAGGGAAGGCGGGAGACAAAAAACCCCCCGGCCCCTTTTCGGGGCCGGGGGGTTCTGGTACGTGGTTTAAGGGTTGGATTCTTTTTGGTTCTTGATTACGGCAATCCTAGCGCGTCCTCACGCGTTATGCTGAATTGACCGCCTTGCAGCACCATGTGGGATTTCGGCGTCCCGCTGTCGTGGCAGTAGAAACAAGCCGAGGCGACCGGGCTGTTCACCAGGTCGGTCAGGTTCGGCACGCTGCCGCGAGCCGCGATGATGTCTTCCCGCGTCTCGGCCGGATCACCGGTGGTGGTTCTCTCGGTGGTCCACAGGGTGTTGGCCGGAATCGAACTTGGCACGTACGAGGTTCCGATGTGGCATTTCGTGCAGTCCATCAGGTCGCCCGGGAAGAGAAATCTTTCAGGCCATTCCCCCCCCAGTCCGGCCGGGCTGTAGTATCTCCCGTTGGTCCGGTTCCGGACGAACTCGTAGGGACGATCCGTGGCCGCGTGGAGCCCGTGGATCATTTCCTTGAAGTTGTTGGTCGCTTCAGGCCAGAGCAGGGGATCGCTTCCCACTACCGCGACGGTGTCCGGCCGAAGGATGCCCGTCGGGTCCGCGGTCCGGCCGCTGCTGCTCTTGTTGGGATTGTGGCAGAACACGCAGACCTGCACGTTGTTGACGCGGCTTCCCCCGTGCAATTCGAGGGTCTCGTGGCACTCCAGGCAGCCTTCGGGCTGTCCGGTCAGCGGATCATTGTCGTTCGTATACCCGCTCTTGACCACCTGGCGACGTACGGCATCCCCTGGAACCGGTGCCATGACCGAGGGGGTGTGCCGGCCAATTTCTTCCCCTCCAACGATCTGTTCGAAGTAGCTCTGTATGGCGACCGCCCGCATCGTCGCACCGGGCGGGAAGCCCGGTGTTGTCCAATCCGACGCCGATAGGACGGCCGTGTAGCCTGCTGCGGTGCCGGTCACCAGGTTATCGGTAATCAGGCTACCGATGGCGACGGAGGGCGCATCCCCCCCTCCGTTGCCGTTGCTGGTAGAGGGTGGGTCGGGACTGTTGCGGTTGTTGTATTCCGCCGGCGCGTCGATACCGTCCTGGGGCAGCGCCCAGGCGAGCAGGAAGCTCGGCGATCTGTCCGAAAACGTGGTCCCCTCCCCCGCAACCCAAGTGTCGAGATCAAACGGGGCCCCGTCCCGGGTGATGCGGAATCCGACCGTCGCCACACCGGTGTTGTCCACCGCGACGTTGTCGATAAAGTACTCGAATCTGGACAGGCCCGTGGGGAGCAGTTGGTTATTGGGCGTCACGTTCTCGGTAGCGTGCGAATTCGCAATGGCGGGAGCGATCCCGTCCACATCCGCTTGATGGCATAAGGTGCAACCGGCGTTGGTCGTTTGCGCGCCGCCCAGGTGGCCGCCACCGGGTTCAAAGATGTCGGTCCCATGACAGGAGCCGCACGCCTCGATCGTCGGCTGGGTCTTCCAGTTGTCGCTGTCCAAGCCACCCTTGTGGCACTTGGTGCAGTTGCGGATGTCCTGTGGGATGTGGACCTCTGTGAAATCGCCGTGATCTTCGCCGTCCTCAAAGATTAGCAGGTCCTGGCCCGTGTGGATCCCGTGAACCAGCTTGACAAAGGGGATCGGCACACTTGGGGCCCCCGGAGCCGCGCTCTGGGGCGCCAAAGCATTGTTGGGGTTGTGGCAGAGCTGGCAGTGTTTGATCTCGACGCGACGGCTTCCGTGGAAGCTCGGCGTATACCCCAGCGGGTTGTGGCACTCGTTGCAGTTGGCGGTGAGGACGATTTCGCGGGTGAGTAGAGGTGTAACGCCGTCCGGCACCCAGTCGAAGGTGGGGTTCACCGACAGCAGTCCGGATGGAAGGTTGTAGATCTCAATCCCCACCCGGTGGGTGAAGCCGGCCTCTGCAGGGGCAAGCACGGTGTTGTCCAGGAAGGTGAAGGTGTAGCTGCCGCCTCCATTATCCACCAGCTGGGTGGCAGTGCGGTGACTTCGGGGGCCGTAGAACTCCCACGAGTCGGGGTCGCCCGCGGCTGCGGCGGGGATCAGCCTGCCAATGGTGAACCTCATGTGGGCTAATCTTCCGGATCCGTCTTCATCTGTAAGGTCTACGATTACCGGATTTCCGTCAACGTCTTGTGCTGCAAAGGTGAAGTTCACCGACGCGTTGTCCCCGGCCGGGGAGAACGAAGCGTCGGTTATTACCGCCGTCACCAGGCCGGTCGCCGTATCGTGTGCCTCGGCGACGTCCACGATCTTTCCGGCCCCGTGGCAGAGAACGCACGTCTCGTTCGCCAGTGCGCCCGGTCCGGGATCGCCGGGAGCCCCAGGAGCGCCGGCAATGCCAGCAGCCCCGTCGTCCCCCTCGCATCCAAGAAACAGAAGTGGCAGGATGAGACAGAGAACACTGAATAGAATGAAATGCTTTCTCACTCTCCCCTCCTTAAACCTTCAAGATTGTGAACCGTAAATTTTCTTCCCCTCCATCTTCCCCTCTGGCGTGCGGCACGTCTGCTTGCCGTTTCGGAATGACCCTTCTTTAAACCGTTTTTTGTTTCCTCCTCCTCACCTCCTTTCCCTGAAAACGATATGGAGTTTGGTTTCCATGCATCCCAGCCACCACGTTCAGGGATGAATTCAGAATCACGGAACGGCAGGGGCGAAAATACTATTTTAATAACAGCTACTTGAAGCAGACGGTAACGATGCGGCATACA
>JBFKGZ010000081.1:0-11027 GCA_041633075.1 Candidatus Deferrimicrobiaceae bacterium
ATCCGCTACGCGACCGGAGGAACGATCCTCGGGGTAACGCTTGCGATCGAGCAGGGCTGGGCCATTAACCTCGCGGGCGGATATCATCACGCTAAGAGCGATTCGGGGGGTGGGTTCTGCTTCTTCGCCGACGTTCCCGTGGCCGTCCGGAAAATGTGGGAAACCCACCCCGATCGGAAAGTGCTCATCGTCGACCTCGACGCCCACCAGGGAAACGGGAACGCTTCGATCTTCGGGGACGACCCGAGGGTGGACATTTTCGACGTCTTCAACGGGTTTATCTATCCGGGCGACCACGAAGCGGCGCGCTGCGTCAGGTACAACCACCCGGTGCCGATGTTCATCCGCGACGGGGAGTACCTCGGGCTCCTGGAGAGCGAGCTTCCCCGCGCCATCGAGCAGTCCTCCCCCGGGCTCATCATCTACAATGCCGGCACCGATGTCCTCACCGGCGATCCGCTGGGAGGGATGAACATCACCGCCGAGGGGATCATCAGACGCGACGGTTTCGTCTTTCAAATCGCGATCGACCGGAAGATTCCGATCCTGATGGTGTTATCGGGGGGATACACGAACAAAAGTGCAGAGGTGATCGGGAGGTCGATCGGAAACATCCTGAAAACTATTCTTGTCGCAGGTCCTTAGCGGTTCGGCCGCCCTCCCGGCGCCCATCGGTCGGAACCGAAACGTAAACCGACTCACCGGGCTACCGGTTGCGCGCGGAATCCCTCCATCATGGCTGCCGTTTTCCCGATCTTTTCGTCGCCGACGGCAAGCTCCAGAAGCATCAGCTCTTCGTCATACACTTCCTGCGGGATATGATCCTTGATCTCCGGTTCCAGCACATGAAAGACCTTCAGGTGCAAGGCCTCTCCCGCCAGCGGTCCGGACCAGCTGGGGTCGCCCTCCATGACCGTCCGGGAGCCGACATCGAGGTATTGCTCGTTGGTGACGCCCCACACCACGATCAGGTTCTCCGGCCCGTGTTCCTCCGCCGCCTTCTTGATCTCTTCTTGACTCGCCGAGTCAAGCGCCAGGGCGGCCGTTCAGACGAAACAGGCATCCCGGACGAGTATGACCTGCGCCCCGGCGGCCTCCAGGCACCTTTGCAGCGACTCGGCCTTGATCTCCTGGCCGTCCCCGAAGGCGATCACTTTTTTCCCGTCAAGCATTGCTTTTCTCCTCCGCCCGATTCGGATTTTCTCCCAGTACGAAGGACAGACCGTCCGACAGGTTCGTCATCCGGGTCAGGAACGGGCTCCCTTTCGCTACGATCATGATACGCTTTTTCTTTCCTTCCCGTATTTCCCGGATTCCGTGCGCAATATAGGGGACGCCGGCGGGGATGTGCCCCTGCGTCGGGGCAAAACCGATCAGCCCGCGTTTTTCGATGAATTCGTTCATCTGGGACTTATCGATTTCGTTCTGCCGGACGGCCAGCGCCGCGATCAGCCGGTAGTTCTTGAGGGGAATGTCGTCCTGGCCGATAGGCAAGGTGATCTCCGGATTCTGCAGTTCGGTGGCGTAGCGGTCGATGTCCGTCAATTTCCATCCGTGGGCTTTCAGCGGATCCAGAATCAGGCTTTCCTGGATGCGCTGCTGCGATCCGCCCGCGCCGATCGGGTATTTCCCCAGCAGATCGAGCCGAAGGACGGGGGAAACCCCGTCGTCTTCGGTCACCAGGAAGGCCACTCCCCCGATCACGTCTTCCAGAACCGGCATCTCCTTGTCGAGATGCCCCTGGAATTTCATCCCCAGCTTGGCGAGCGACCCCCCGGCCACGACGGCCACTTTCCGGAACAACCCGGCCTTGACCAGGGCGGCCGCGTGCAGAATGCCGTAATGGGGCCCGACGCAGAAGGATTTGACGTCGCAGGAGATGGCGTTGCCGCACCCGGCCATTTCGCCGATGGCGCGGGCCAGGTTGCCGCCGCCCCGCTGATACCGGTCGCCGGCCGCCTCCTCCGAACAGCTGATGAGGAAATCGATCTCCGACGCATCGCCCTTCGAGCCTTGGAGCAGATGCCGGAGCGCCAGAAACGCCGAGGCCTTGGTCATCAGATTCTCCATCAGCACGAGGGCCGCAAGCGATTCGTCCTCGTCATGATGCCTCTGAAAACAGCCGATCAGGGCATCCCGATGGTAAAGAGGCAACGAATGGTCCTGGTCTATTTTCTTCCGGATTTCCTCCATGCTTCTCCCGCGGCGCAGCTTCCCGAGCAGGTCGTCCGACCGGAACAAGGGGTGATCGGAGATCGCCCGCAACACGACCCCCTCCAGAAACCGGTCTTCCAGCCAGACCAGGTCGTAGGAGGATTCGTCCGTCGCCGCTTTCAGGAGAGCGTAGAACTCCTCCTGGGGCATGATCTCCCCGAACGGGCCGGTTCGGCCGGTCGCGCCGTCACTGTCGAGGAGATGCCGGAACCACGGCTGGGCAAGCGATCGAAGCGCGTCCGGCTCCAGGTTTCCGATGAAAACCTGATTGGGAGCGTAGCGCACGACTTCCTCGAAGGACCGTAACCGATCTCTTATTTTCCCCTGGAGGTCCGGATGCTTCTTAATCTCTCTGGATGGCTTGGAGCCGTGACGGACGAAATCGGGAAGGTGGACGAGGATATTGGCACATCTCTGGATGATGACCTGGCTTGCCTTCACATCAGTTCCCCAGGATATCGTTCAAGCCGTCTTCGATCCGTTTTTCGGTCGAGTCGTCGAACCCGTCGAGCCGGAAAACGTTTTTTCCTCCCTGGAAAAACAGAAGGGCCGGAACGCCCACGATCTGGAACCGGGCGCAAAGGCCCTGGTTGTTCCAGGCGTTGACCTTGACGATCTTGACGTTCGGGAATTTTTTCGCTGCCCGCGTAAGGACCGGAACGAGGGCTTTGCAGGGAGCGCACGGAGGAGTGAAAAAATCCACGATAACGGGAACCCCCGATTCCATCACCTCTTTCTCGAAATCCCCCTCGCCGATTTCGACGAGATGCTCTCCCCTCGTCATCCGGATGGATCCCCCTCTTTGGCCGGTGTCATGAAAAAACGGTCTGCTCTTCGATGGGCGTCTGGAGCGCGTCAAGCGCTTTCTTCAACAGGTTCCCCCGCAGTTCTTTCTCCTCCGCCGGCGAAAGTTTGGGGTTTCCCAGCGGATGGGGTATGGCGATGGACGGAACGATCCGGTTGGCGCCCACGGTCTGGGATATGGTGATGATGGAACAGACGTGAGCCACCGGAATCCCCGCCCTCTCGATCTCTTTTGCCATCGTTGCCCCGCAACGAGTGCAGGTTCCTCAAGTGGAAGTGAGGATGACGGCCTGGACTCCGTCCCGGATCAGCTCGGCCGAAATCTCTTTCGCGAATTTCCGGGCGTTGTCCACCGAGGTCCCGTTTCCCACGGTGGCGTAGTACCACGGATGCACCTTGAATCCCATCGCGTTTTCCAGCTCCCTCATCATGTCGATGGGAAGCACCCGGTTGGGATCCTCGTTGGCATAGGTGTTGTCATATCCGCCGTGAGCGGACTGATGGGTTTTGGTCTCCAGCGTCGTAAGCCCTTCGAGGGGATATTTCCCGTACTTGGAAGCACTCGAGCTTTCGATATGGTCCGGGTTTCCCGTGGGCACGATGCCGCCGGAGGTGACCAGGGCGATGGTCACTCCGTGGAGATCGGCAATGGACGGCTGCGGCTCGACGCGGTCGAAAAAGGGGATCGGATATTCGGTTTCGAACGTCTCCCCGTTGATCTTCCGAAGAAGCATGTCGATGGCGCGCCGGTAGGCAGGCTCTTCATGGAAATAATTTTTTCGTATGCCCTGCTCGAAGCACCCTTCGGCCTGGGGGGACTCGATCTTCTCTCCGCGCAGCCGTTTGATGCCGAGCCGGACCATTTTCCGGACCGCATCCTCCATGCCGGACACGGTGTCGGTGGATTCGATGATCAACACCGTCTTTCTGTATTGATCCAGGCCCGGGTTCTCTTTGTACATTGCGGTGATGGCAGGGATGCCCAGCGGTTCCAGGGCCTGGCAGATGGCGCCGCAGGCCATCCCGTAGCGCCCGGCATTGAACGCCGGCCCGGCGACGACCAGGTCCGGGCGGTATCCCCGGATCACGGGAATCTGTTCCCGAAGAACGTCTTCCTGGTGATCGGCGAAATAGCTGTCGCCGCAGACGACCGTGGCGACGATTTCGACATCCGCATTCTCCTCGCGGAACAGTTTCTCCAGAAGGCGCCCGGGTCCTTGCGGACCCTGGATCGTGAAGGGTTTAATGTCCGCCTTCTCTTCGCCGCCCACGCCCCCGAAGAACTGATTCACATAATGGACGATCCGGATTTTCCTGTTTCGGTTTGCCTCGGCCATCTACTTCATCCTCGAGGAGATTTTTTCGAATCCCAGCTGGTTGGTGGACCCGATGAGCGCCTGCAGCTCGATGGCGACGCTGCCGTCCGGAAGGAGGCATTTGCTGGAGCCGCCGGCCAGTTCCGTGATGACGCGGTCGTTCCCGATGACCTTTTCCATCGGCGGGAGAACGACCACTTCGTTTGCGTTTCCGGTGGACACGATGGCGTCGGCTTTCGGGTGGGTGTCGGTCAGGGATTGCGAGGCGCCGTCCTGTCCCGCAAATTCATCGGTGAGCAGAACCGTCTTGATGCCGTGCGCCTCGATCTTGGAGCAGTTCATCATGAGATCGGCGTCGGGATTGCCGAACCCCTCCTTGGAAACGATGACGCCGTCGGGAGAAAGCGACGCGATGAGATCGGCCGCCATCGTGGACGACCGCTGCTTATCGCTCAGCGTGACGTTTTCGTTGGTGATGACGCAGCCGACGAACTCCCAGTCCTTCCCGTGTCTCCGCAGGAGCTCGAGGATGATGGGATTGTTCTGTTGATGATACGTCGTGTTCTTGTCGCAGGCCGAGACGCAATTCCCGGACACAATGGCGCCGAACAGCACTTCCGTCGGCACGATTCGTCTGGGCAGCATCGTTTTGACATCCACACCGCAATAGTACGTGTCGTGCAGAAGGCCCTGGGTTTGGAGCATGTACAGGTACGCGATTCGGGGCAACCCGCTTCGTCCGGCCCGTTTGGGGGGGCCGGGGGAGCCCGGAGTTTCCGGGTTGATCAGGGTTTCGTGGCTGCCGGCGGGAAGCGGCTGGTTCAAAACGGATCGGGCGATGTAGTCGGAGGCCTTCAAGCCGGCCATCCGGACCGTTTTTTCGTGATCGTGTCGCTTCGTCCCCTCGTTCACGGTGATATCCAGCACCAGGTGGTGCTTCTGGGAAAAGAGCGAGTAGCGTGCGCCCGGACCGGACATGTCGATCAACCCTTCCTGGAACCCCACGATCGATCCCACGGTGGTCACGACCATCCCGGACAGTGACGCGATCTCCCCGGAAAGTATCCCGTTGGCGTCCGGATCCCACGCGGAAAGCACTCCGGGAAAAACCGGATAATCCGGGATCAGACTCCTGCGGGGTTCGATGACATCCTTGACGGGAATGATCCGAACCGATTCCCCGGGACGGGCAATCGCCAACTTGACATCCTTGATGTTGGGATCGGATTGCAGCAGACGGGTTAATTCCTCGATATGTATCCACAATTTCCCGTTTTCCAGTCGGGTGGGGGAGGAAAAGCCGAGATCCGAGACAGGGATTTTCTTCCACTGATGCGTTACAGGCTGCACACCCTCTTTAGGTTTCGCATAGGACATTTCTGCCTCCTAAAGGGCGGCTGATTTTCCATTATTCGGTTTCGGGAACTATACCTGTATCATAACCGAAGTCAACCCATTTTGGGGGATCGGCAATCAACCACCGAGATAGGCTTTTTTTACGCGGGGATTGGCGATAAGTTCCTCGGACCTGCCTTCGAGCACGACCCTGCCGTTCTCCAGAACGTACCCTCGACCGGCGAATTGCAGCGCCATCCGGGCGTTCTGCTCGACGACCAGAATGGAGGTTCCTTCCCGATTGATTTCCCTGAGCGAGTCGAACACGCTTATCATCAGCAGGGGGGCCAATCCCATGGAGGGCTCATCCAGGAGCATGATCTTCCTGCCGCTCATGAAGGCCCGCCCGACGGCCAGCATCTGCTGCTCGCCGCCGGAAAGCGTTCCGGCTTTCTGATGTTGCCGCTCCGAAAGCCGCGGGAAGATCGAGAATACCCGGTCCCTGTCGTTCGCGATCGCCTTGCTGTCCCTCCGGGCGAACGTGGCGAGCCGAAGGTTCTCGATGACCGTCAGGTTGTCGAACAGGCGTCTTCCTTCGGGGACATGGGAGATGCCGAGCCTGCTGACCACTTTGTCCGGAGGATATTGGAGCAAGTCCCGTCCCAGGAATGTCATTTTCGTCCCCGCCTCGACCGGGACGAGGCGGGAAATCGCCCGCAGGGTGGTGCTCTTTCCCGCTCCGTTGGCGCCGATGATGCACACGATCTCCCCCTCGTCGATCCGGAACGATATCCCGTGAAGGGCCTTGATTTTCTCGTAGGAAACCCCCAGGTTATCCACCGACAACAGCATCAGGTCGCCCTCTCCTTGCCCAGGTAGGCATCGATGACCCGGGGATTGTTCTGAATCTCTTCGGGCGTGCCCTCCGCGATGACGGCGCCGAAGTCAAGCGTCTGGATGATGTCGCACAGCTCCATGACCACCTTCATCCGATGTTCGATGAGAAGAATCGACAGCCCCAGCTCGCCGTGGACCCGGCGGATGATCTCCATGATCTGCGCCAGCTCTTCCGGGTTCATTCCCGCCGTCGGCTCGTCCAGGAGCAGGATCCGGGGTTCCGTCGCCAGCGCCCGCGCCATCTCCACCCTTCTCTGGGCGCCGTACGGCAGGTTGAGGACGACCTGATCCGCAAGATGGCGGATCCCCATCATATCCAGGAGGCGGAGCGCTTTCTCTTCGATCTCGACTTCTTCCCGGTGGTGCCCGGGTGTTCCGAAGAATGCCGCGAACAACCCGTACCGGATCTTCGAGTAGTGGGCCAGCTTCACGTGCTCGATGACGGTCATGTGCCGCCACAGCAGAAGGTTCTGAAAGGTCCTGCTGACCCCGAGGGAGGCGATCCGGTGAGACGGAAGACCGTTTATCTTCTTGCCGTCCAGCAGGATGTCCCCTTCCGTGGGCTGGTAGATGCCGGTAATGAGGTTGAAGATGGTGGTCTTTCCCGCCCCGTTCGGCCCGATCAGCCCCCGGATCTGTCCGGATCCCGCCTCCAGGTTGTAGTCCCGTACGGCGCGCAATCCGCCGAAGTCATGAGACATGTTGCGAACCTGGAGGAACGGCGCCGTCATGCCTCTCCCTCCGGTTCCCGCTTCGGCTGGAGAAGGGTAGACACGTTTAGATCCTTGAACGCGATCAGGCCCGTCGGGCGATAGATCATCACGAGGATAAGCAGGAGCGGAATGATGATCCACTTGAAAATCTCCAACGGGCGCAGGGCTTCCCCGAGAAGATTGATGCTGACGGCGCCGACGATCGATCCGTACACGGAGTTCAACCCCCCGAAGTAGACCATGGCCAGAACCTCCGCGAGTTTCTGGATCCCGAAGGTCGACGGGTTCACGTACCGCAGCACATGCGCGAAAAGCCCGCCTGCCACGCCGGCCCAGAAGGCCGCGAAGAGAAACGCCACGATCTTGGTCCGCCGGGTGTCCACCGTCATGGCGCCCGCCGCCATTTCGTTGTCGCGCACCGCGTTGAGGGCCTTTCCGACCGTCGAGCGCACGAAATTGTTGATGCTCCACACGCACAGGACGGTCCAGAGAAAGACCGTGGGCAGGGTTGCCCAATCCGGCTGTCCGCTCAGGCCACGAGGGCCCCGTACGAACTCCAGGTTCTCGATCAGGCTCTTGATGATGAACAGGAACGCCAGGGAGATGATGGCCAGGTAATCGCCCCTCGTTCGAAAGGAGGGGATCGCGACGGCCAGTGCACCGAGCGATGCCAGGAATCCGCCCAGGATCAAGGCGACCGGGAACAGGAACGGTCCCAGGGCCGGCGGGAGGAAGACGGCCCCGAAAAACTGATCGTTGACGAACAGGCCCACGGTGAACACCGATGCGCAGTAAGCGCCGATGGCCATGAACCCCGGGTGGGAACACGAGAACTCGCCCATGTAGCCGTTGACCACATTCAGGCTCAGGGTGACCATCACGGCGATCAGGGTAAGCTTGAGCACGAGGACACGGTAATCGCTGATTCCCGCCCAGACATGCAAGGCCGCGTACAGCAGGCCAAGATGAACGGCGACAGGGACCGCCATCGGGAGCCGGACAAGCCATGCCGCGAGCCGGTTTGCCGCGGAAGTGCCGACCCGTGTCACGATGGCTGTCGGCACCGCGTAGATCAACAGGATGTACAGAACCGTGCTGGGGATCAGGGCGGGTTTTTTCAGCATGATGACGAAACCGAACAGGACCGGTACTTTCGCAAGACCCAGGGCCAGCGCGAGAGGAGCGCCCGCTAAGCGTTCCAGCGTGACCGCGACCAGGACGCCGGTAAGCCAGCCCAGCAGAGGAACACGGGAAAACGGCGTCCAGAAATTCCGGCTCACCGGCCTCACCCGTTCCGACCTCGTCCCGCGTTCGCTTTCCATGTCACTTGGCGCCTGGATGCACTAGAGCCTCAACCGCGCGCTGTACGGCTCCCCGAAAAAGCCGTGAGGCCGAACTGTCAGGATTAGAAGAATGATGGAGTACGCGATCAGGTCGCGAAGCGTCGAGGGGAAGATCGTGGCCACGAAGATTTCGGTGAACCCCAGCAGGAAGCCGGCGAGCGTGGCTCCCACGATCGAGCCTCTGCCCCCCAGGATGGCGGCCACGAACGCCTTCCAGCCGATGAGAATGCCCATGTACGGGTCCAATACCGGGTAGGCGACACCGAAAAGGATCCCCGCGGCGGCCGCCAGCGCGGACCCGATCGCGAACGTGAGGGCGGCCATGGTGTTGAGCGGGACCCCCATCAGGGGCACGACGGCGAAATCGAAGGCCATCGCCCGCATGGCCATCCCCCACTTCGTCCTGCGGACGAACTGGTGCAGGGCAAGGGCGAGGAGCAGCGACACGACGACGATCATGATCTTCTTGTTGGTCACGAATACGCCGCCCACGTTGTAGGTCACGGTATCGATCAGGGAAGGAAAGCTGACCCTCCGCGCCCCCAGCAGGGCCAGGTTGCCGGTCTCCAGTATGATGCCGATCATCAGGCCCGTGATCGCGGCCGAGGCCCGGGGGGCGTCCCGCAGCGGCCGGTACCCAACCCGCTCGACGATCATGCCGACGAACGAGGTCAGGAACATGGAGAAGAGGATGGTCAAGACCAGGATCAACCAGTTGGGCATGGTGACGAGCCCCGAGGAAGCAAGGGCGATGAGACCCATGGAAACGCCGAAGCCGATGTACGAACCGACCATGAAGATGTCGCCGTGCGCGAAGTTGAAGAGCATGAGGATGCTGTACACCATGGAGTATCCCAGCGCGATCAGGGCGTAGAAACTCCCCCACTGGAGGGCGTTGACCAGGTTCTGGAGGAAAATGGCCATCGGTTCGATGCCTGCGCTTTCAAGAAAGGCGGGCCAGGACCATACGTCCCGAGCCCGCCTTTCCGTCAAAACGAATTTACGTCATCGTGCGGGGTCGATCGCGAAAATCGCCTCTCCTGCACCGACTGTCTTTACGGACAGGCGGACTTGTAGAACTCGAATTCGCCCTTGTCGCTGATCCGGACGATGACCGCGCACTTGCTCGGGTCGCCTCCCCCGGTAAACGTCATATCGCCGGTGATCCCCTTGAAATTCTTGATCCGGCTCATCGCGGTGCGGACGTTGTCCCGGTCCTTCTTCAGGTCTCCCGTGATCCCGCCGGTACCCTCGATCGCCTTCTGGACGAGCCCCAAGGCGTCCCAGGTGAGCGCGGCCACGTCGTCGGGGACGTAGCCGTGCTTCCTCTGATACCGGATGATGAACTCCTTGGTCGCCCCCGTCGCCCCGGCGGCGGCGTAGTGGGTGCTGAAGAAGAGCCCGTAGCAGTCCTTGCCGCAGAGGCTGACCGTCTCGGCCGAGCCCCAGCTGTCGCTTCCCACGATCGGGTGTTTCCACCCGAGCTGGTGGGCCTGCTGCACGATCAGGGCCACCTCGTTGTAGTACTGGGGAGTAAAAAGCACTTGAGCGCCGGAATTTTTGATCTTCGTCAGCTGGGAGCTGAAATCGGTGTCCTTTGTGGTGAAGCTTTCATAGGCCACGACGGAGCCGGGACCGTGCAGTCTTTCCCATGCCATTTTGAAGAACTCGGCAAGGCCCTTGGGGTAGTCGCTCGCCACGTCGTACAGGACCGCGGCTTTCTTGAATTTGAACTCCTGCGTGATGAAATTGGCCAGCACCGGCCCCTGGAAGGGATCGAGAAAGCAGGCTCGGAAAACGTACGGCCGGTCCTTGGTGGTGTCGGGATTGGTGGACCACGGGGTGATCATCGGCGTACTGTAGTTGTTCGCGATGCCACCCGCAGGAACGGCCTGCTTGGAGGCCTGCGGTCCCACCATGACGAGCACCCCGTCCTCGGTGATCATCTTGGTGGCGGCCTTGACGGCGGATTCCGCCTTGGACTCGTTGTCCTCGATGACGAGCTCGACCGGATGCTTCTTCCCCCCCACCGTGAGACCCCCGGCGGCCTTCACGTCCTCGAGCCACATCTGGGCCGCGAACTTGGTGCCCTCGCCCACCTTGGGGATGTCGCCCGTGAGCGGGGCGTTGATGCCGATCTTGATCGTCTCTGCCTGAATCCAGCCGGAAGGGATGAACGCCAGAAACCCTGCCAGGACACAAACGCCAACCACTGACCGTGTTCGCATTGCTCCTTCCTCCTTTTATCCCGTTGCTTCCCGTTTTTTCCTTCTCCTGGAATGCCTCGCCCGATGAGCTCCCCCTGCTCCCTTATCCATAGGCCGGAATCTTCGATTCCGGTCCCTACAGTCCATGGTGTTCCTTGGCACTTTAAGGAAGGGCAGGGTTCAAGATAGGAAGCCGGG
>JBFKGZ010000082.1:0-10698 GCA_041633075.1 Candidatus Deferrimicrobiaceae bacterium
GACAACGTGGGGCTGACGGTGGAGCTGATCACCCCGGTGGCGATGGAGAAGGAGCTGCGGTTCGCGATCCGGGAGGGTGGACGCACCGTGGGGGCCGGCGTCGTTTCGGAGGTCGTGGAATAACGAGAACGAGGAAGAGGGAGACCCCTTGGCGATGGAACATCAGAAGATTCGCATCCGCTTGAAAGCGTTTGATTACAAGCTGCTGGACAAGGCGACCGGCGAGATCGTCGAAAAAGCGAAGCAGACGGGGGCGAAGGTGGCGGGTCCGATACCCCTGCCCACGAAAATCGAGAGATTCACCGTGAACCGATCGCCGCACGTCGACAAGAAAAGCCGGGAGCAATTCGAGATCCGGACGCACAAGCGCGTGCTGGATATCCACGAGCCGCCGGCCGCAACGATCGATGCACTCATGAAACTCGATCTCCCGGCAGGGGTGGAAGTGGAGATCAAGCTTTAATGAGGGGGGGCAAAGGGGACACTCCTTGCAAGCGGGGACACTCCTGTTTCTTTCGTAGAGAAAAAAAGGGGTCTCTTCGAGTTAGAGTGTCACCCACGATAAGGTGCATATCATGACTACCGGAATCCTAGGGAAGAAATTGGGAATGTCCCAGGTCTTCGACGCGCAGGGGAGAGTCGTCCCCGTGACGGTGATCGAGGCGGGCCCCTGCACGATTGTCCAGAGAAAAAAGAGACAGAGCGACGGGTACGATGCGGTCCAGATCGGGTTCGGGTCGAAGAAGGCGCAACGCGTCAACAAACCGATGCTCGGTCATATCCAGAAGGCGGGGAAGGGGGCATTCGGCGCCCTCCGGGAACTCCGTGTCGATTCCGATTCCTCTCTGGAGGTCGGTCAGGAGATCCGGGTCGACATCTTCCGGGAGGGGGATTTCGTCGACGTCACGGGACAGACGAAGGGGCGGGGATTCGCAGGAGTGGTGAAACGGTGGGGATTCAAGGGAGGACGGGGATCCCACGGTTCGATGCACCACCGTGCCCCCGGCTCCATCGGGGGGTCCTCCTGGCCCTCCCGCGTATTCAAGAATATGAAGATGGGCGGCCATTACGGGAACGAGCGCGTCACGATTCTCAACCTGCGGGTTGTCGCCATCCAGCCGGAGAAGAACCTTTTGCTGGTCAGGGGGGCGGTCCCGGGAGCCAGGAACGGGCTTGTCTTCGTGCGACGCGCCATCAAGAAAGGCAACGGGAAGTAAGGAGCGCGAGATGGCCACCGTGAAACTTTTCGACAAGGAACGGCAGGTCAAGGAGACGGTCGAATTGCCGGAATCCGTCTTCGGGGCTGCGGTGAGGACGCACCTTCTCCATCAGGTGGTCATGGCCCAGAGGAACGCGGTCCGATCGGGGAGCGCCTCGACGAAGACCAGAAAGGACGTCGCCGGGGGGGGGAGAAAACCGTATCGACAGAAGGGCACCGGTCGCTCCCGCATGGGAACAACCAGTTCGCCCCTGCTCCGCGGCGGAGGAACGATCTTCGGACCGCACCCCCGCAGCTACAAACAGAAGGTGAACCGGAAGACCATGAAAGCCGCACTCCGATGCGCCCTGAGCGCCCGAGCCAGGGAAGACAGGATCCTGCTGGTGGACGACCTGGACCTTCCGGGACCGCGGACCAAGGAGTTCCTGAAACTCGCCGGGAAGCTCGGTCTATCCCATGCCCTTCTGGTGACGGAGGAGCCGGACAAAGCGTTGCATCTCGGAATTCGCAACCTCCGGTCCTTCAAGGCACTTCCCGTTTCCGCTCTGAACGTGTACGACATCCTGTTGTACGAACAGCTCGTTCTTACGCGGCCCGCATTCGAAAAAATTGTCGAGGTGCTGGGAAAATGAACATCACGGACGTGCTGAAGCGGCCGCTGATAACGGAAAAAGCGACATTGCTGAAGGAGATTTCCAATGCCGTGTCGTTTGCCGTAGACCCTCGGGCGAACAAGAGACAGATCCAGGAGGCGGTCGAAAAGCTGTTCAAGGTAAAGGTAATAGAGGTCAAGACGATGAATGTACTCGGAAAGACGAAGACGAGGGGCCGGATCGTCGGAAGGCGTCCGTCCTGGAAGAAAGCCGTCGTGGTGCTCAAACCAGGCGACAAGATCGAGTTCTTCGAAGGCGTGTAACTCGCGAACAGGCAAGGAGTCGTTGACATGGGAATCAAGAAATTCAAGCCGACCTCTCCCGGCGTCCGCACCATGACAGTCCTCACGAACGAGGAGCTCACGAAGAAGAAGCCGGAGAAAAGCCTCGTCCAGAAAAAGGGAAACCGCGCGGGGCGGAACAACCAGGGCAGAATCACCGTCTGGCATCGGGGGGGCGGGCACAAGAGAAAATACCGGATGATCGACTTCCGGAGGACGAAGAAGGATATCCCCGCCCGGGTAGCAGCGATCGAATACGACCCCAACCGGTCGGCCCGCATCGCCCTCCTGCATTACGCGGACGGAGAGAAGCGGTACATCCTTTGCCCGGTCGGCCTCTCCGTGGGTGACAAGGTCCTTTCGGGCGACCACGCGGACATCAAGCCGGGAAATGCCCTGCCGATACGGCAGATCCCGGTGGGGACAATGGTCCATAACGTGGAGCTCAAGGTCGGCAAGGGTGGACAGCTGGCAAGGGCGGCGGGCAGCGTTGTGCAGATCCTGGCAAAGGAGGGGCAATACGCCCACCTGCGCCTCCGATCGGGAGAAGTGAGACTCGTGTTCATCGATTGCATGGCGACGGTAGGACAGGTGGGGAATCTGGAGCACGAGAAAATCTCCCTCGGAAAGGCCGGCAGGAGCCGCTGGCTCGGCCGGCGTCCGACGGTCAGAGGCGTCGCGATGAACCCCGTGGATCATCCGCTCGGGGGAGGGGAAGGGAAGGCATCCGGCGGGCGGCATCCCTGCACGCCGTGGGGGAAACCGACCAAGGGGCACAAGACGCGAAAGAACAAGACGTCCGACCCGTACATTGTCAAGCGTCGGAAATAAACGGTAAAGGGGCGAGTTCGTGGCGCGATCGATCAAGAAGGGACCGTATGTCGAGGAAAGCCTGGCGCGGAAGATCCGCAGGGCGGTGGAGCAGGGCGACAGGAAGGTCATCAAGACCTGGTCCCGGCGTTCCACCATCACCCCGGATATGGTGGGCTTCACGTTTGCCGTCCACAACGGAAGGAAATTCATGCCCGTTTTCGTCACGGAAAACATGGTGGGGCAGAAGCTCGGGGAGTTTTCGCCGACCCGCACCTTTCACAGCCATTCGGGGGACCGTAAGGCCAAGTTGAAGAAGTAGTTCGCAGAAGGAGAAAAGCGATGGAAGCGAGAGCGACGGCAAGGTTCATGCGGGTCTCTCCCAGGAAGGCGAGACTTGTGGTGGACCGTATCCGGGGGAAGAACATCTCCGATGCCAAGACGGTCCTACTGCTGGCGAACAAGGCGTGCGCCAAGACAGTGGGGAAGGTGCTCGACTCCGCCGTCGCGAACGCGGCCCAGACCGGCGTGATCGATACGGGCATCCTCTTCGTGAAGAAGGCGTACGTGGACGGGGGCACGTCCCTGAAGAGGTTCCGCCCCGCGCCGATGGGTCGGGCGCATCGCTACCGGCGGCGGACCAGCCATATCACCATCGTGGTCGACGAGAAGTAAACAGACGGCAACCATTCGAAGGGAGGCAGCGTTTGGGACAGAAGGTACATCCGTACGGGTTTCGGCTGGGTATCATCAAGCCCTGGCGGTCGCGATGGTATTCCGAGAAGGAATACGGCGCAAACCTTCAGGAGGATCTGCGCATCCGGGCCTATGTCAAGAACCGCCTTATCCACGCCGGGGTTTCCGCGGTGGAGATCGAGCGCAAGGCCAGCCGTGTGCACGTCATCATCCACACCGCGAGACCCGGCATCGTCATCGGGAAAAAAGGGGCCGAGATCGAAAGCCTCAAGAAGGACCTGCAGAAGTTCGCCAAGAAGGAAGTGTCGATCACGATTCAGGAGATCCGCCGCCCGGAGACCGATGCACAGCTGACCGCGGAAAACGTTGCCATGCAGCTTGAGAGACGTATCGCCTTCCGGCGGGCGATGAAGAAGACCGTTCTTTCCTCGATGAAACTCGGGGCCAAGGGGATAAAGATCCACGTGGCCGGCCGTCTGGGGGGTGCGGAAATGGCACGCTCGGAGTGGTACCGCGAGGGGAGAGTTCCCCTGCATACGCTGCGGGCGGACATCGACTACGGGTTCGCCGAGGCGAATACCACCTACGGCAAGATCGGGGTAAAGGTCTGGATCTACAAAGGGGAAGTCCTGCCGTCCTCTTCCCGCGAGCCCAAGAGCGAATAGGAGAAAGCAAGGAATGCTGGCGCCGAAGCGAGTGAAATTCCGGAAAATGCAGAAGGGGCGGAGAAGGGGATCGGCACAGGCCGGGAATACGCTCAACTTCGGGGATTACGGGGTGAAGGCAACCACCGCCGGATGGGTCACTTCCCGGCAGATCGAG
Organism: Candidatus Deferrimicrobiaceae bacterium; assembly: GCA_041633075.1. Classification (GTDB taxonomy): domain Bacteria; phylum Desulfobacterota; class Deferrimicrobia; order Deferrimicrobiales; family Deferrimicrobiaceae; genus CSP1-8. The sequence goes on from JBFKGZ010000082.1 coordinate 4,482, forward strand.
GCCGCCCGTGTGGCGATGACGAGGTTCGTGAAACGCGGAGGGAAGATCTGGATCCGGATATTCCCGGACAAGCCCGTCACCAAGAAGGCTGCCGAAACCCGCATGGGAAAAGGCAAAGGGGCACCCGAAGAATGGGTTTGCGTGGTTCGGCCGGGCCTCGTCCTCTACGAAATCGAAGGGGTGAACGAGTCCACCGCAAGAGAGGCGTTTCGCCTTGCCGGACACAAGCTTCCCCTGAAGACGAAGTTCCTTTCCAGGGAGGGATAGGCACCGATGAAGAAGAAGGAGATCCAGGACCTTGCCGTCGAGGAATTGCTGCACAAGGAGACGGAGATGCGGGAGGAGATCTTCCGCCTGAGGATGAAGCGTTCGGCTTCCTCCCTGGACAATACGGTGCTCATCCGGAATCGGCGGAAGGAACTGGCGCGGATCATCACCTTCCTCCGGCAAAAGCAACGAGGGGAGACGAACTAAGATGGCTACGGGAATGGAGAAAGAAGGCCGAGGGAACCGCAAGACGAAGGTCGGGGTCGTAATGAGCGATCGCATGGACAAAACCGTTGTCGTTCGCGTGGAACGGCTTGTCCTCCACCCCCGATACAAGAAGTACACGAGACGCCGGACCACCTACAAGGCGCATGATGAAGGGAACGAATACCGCAGCGGGGACACGGTGGAAATCGTCGAAACCCGGCCGCTGAGCAAGGATAAGTGCTGGCGGGTAACGCGGCTGGTCCAGAGGCCCGAAGTTCGTTAATTATTCGAGCGGAGAACCGATGCCATGATCCAAATGCAGACCATGCTGGACGCCGCCGACAATTCCGGGGCGAAGCGTCTCTGCTGCATCAAGGTACTGGGGGGCAGCAAGCGGAGATACGCCAGCGTCGGCGACATCATCGTGGTCAGCGTGAAGGAGGCGATCCCCCGCGGAAAAGTAAAGAAGGGCGATGTGTACAAGGCGGTGGTGGTGCGCACCGCCAAGGAGATCGGCCGGGCCGACGGGAGCTTCCTCCGGTTCGACCAGAACTCCGCGGTGCTCATCAACCCGCAGGGGGAGCCGGTCGGGACACGGATTTTCGGCCCCGTGGCACGCGAACTCCGTGCCAAGAAATTCATGAAGATCATATCCCTGGCTCCGGAAGTTCTTTAGGGGGGAAGAGGGAGACATGGCGGAAGCGACGCTCCATATACGGAAAAACGATATCGTCCGGGTCATGGTGGGCAGGGAGAAGGGAAAGGTCGGAAGGGTGCTCAAGGTGGACAGGGATGCGGGACGGGTGATCATCGAAAAGATCAACATGGTGAAGCGTCACGCGAAACCCGGCAAGACCAATCCCCAGGGCGGGATCATCGAGAAGGAGGCTTCGCTTTCGTATTCCAACGTCATGATCATGTGCGACAAGTGCAACAAGCCGACGCGGATCTCCATGGTCCTCGAGGATTCCGGAGAGAAGCACCGGGCCTGCAAGCGTTGCGGAGACGTCCTCGAGGCCAAGAAGAAGTAGCTTAAGACCCGCCGGGAGACGGCGGACCGGGGTGACGGGAAATGGCGAGACTATTCGATATCTACAAGGAAGAGGTCGTTCCGAAGATGAGGGAGAAGTTTAACTACCGGAACCCCATGCAGGTGCCGAAGGTGGAGAAAGTCATCATCAACATGGGCCTGGGGGAGGCGATCGACAACATCAAGGTCCTCGACTCGGCCGCCGAGGAGATCGGGATGATCAGTGGACAGAAGGCCGTTATCACCAAGGCGCGCAAGAGCATCTCGAACTTCAAGCTCAGGGAAGGCGTCCCGATCGGAGTCAAGGTCACCCTCCGCAAGGACCGGATGTATTACTTTCTCGACAAGCTCATGGGGGTGGCGATCCCGCGGTTGCGGGATTTCAAGGGGGTTTCCCCCAAAGGGTTCGACGGACGGGGAAACTACACGCTTGGTATAAGGGAACAGATTATATTTCCAGAGATAAACTACGATAAAATAGATAAAATAAGGGGAATGAACATAACGATCGTAACAACGGCCCGCAATGACGAGGAGGGGTTGGAACTTCTCCGCCTCCTCGGCATGCCGTTTCGGGCCTGACGTTTCCAGGGAGGAAAAGGGGTGGCAAAAAAATCGATTATCGCCAAATCGCAACGAACCCCGAAGTTTCGCGTCCGGCAGAATAACCGGTGCCCGCGATGCGGGAGGCCGAGGGCCTATTACCGGAAGTTCCAGCTCTGCCGGATCTGCCTGCGGGAACTGGCGCACCGGGGGGAGCTTCCCGGCGTGGTAAAGGCGAGTTGGTAGGAGTGGGCGATGGCCATTAACGACCACATTTCCAATCTGCTTGCCCGGGTACGCAACGCCCAGATGGCAAGATTCGACCAGCTCGAACTTCCCTCCACCCGTGTGCTGGAAAACATCGTCTCGATTCTCAAGGAGGAGGGCTTCGTGAAAAACTTTCGCGTCCTCCCGGATCCGAAGCAATCGGTTCTCCGGATCTACCTGCGGAGCGACCCCGAGTCGGGATACGCGATCAAGGGGATCAGGCGGGTAAGCCGCCCCGGCAGGCGCGTGTACGTCGGCAAGGACTCGATTCCCGTCGTGAAGAACGGCTTCGGGATCGCCATTCTCTCGACTTCCCGGGGGGTGATGACAGGGGAGAAGGCGAAGAAACTCGCGCTCGGCGGGGAACTGCTCTGCCAGGTCTGGTAACAACATTCGGTTTGTCTGGGGGGAGGAAGGGAATGTCGAGAATCGGAAAAGTGCCGGTGGCGATCCCCGCCGGAGTCAAGGTCGACATACAGGGCGGGACGATTTCCGTCACCGGAAAGAAGGGAACGCTTTCCCGCTCGATACCCGACAAGGTGACCGTCGAGGTGCGGGACGGTCTCGCCGTCGTAGCCCTTCGCCCGGGAGACGAGGCCGCAAGGAACCTCTACGGACTCTACCGGACCCTGGTGGCGAACATGGTGAAGGGCGTGGAAGAGGGGTTCACCAAGACCCTCGAAATCGTCGGCGTGGGATACAAAGCGGAAGTCAAGAAGGACTCGCTTCAAATGACGCTGGGGTATTCTCACCCGGTGATCTTTCCCATTCCGAAGGGGATCCGCGCGGAAGTGGAGGCGAACACGGTGATCAAGGTGTCCGGGGCGGACAAGGAGCTTGTCGGCCTTACCGCGGCGAAGATCCGCTCCTTCCGCCGGCCGGACGTATACAAGCAGAAGGGGATCCGGTACCGGGGAGAACGTCTCCTCAAGAAGGTCGGGAAGGCAGCCGGGAAGTAGCGGGGGCCGCAAGAATGGAAACCATCAGACGGAGTTTGGACGAGCCATGAGCCAGAAGAATCTGCGGGAAATTGCTCGGCAGAAGCGAAAGAGGAGAATCCGGAAGAGGATATTCGGGACGGAGCAATGCCCCCGACTGTCCGTTTTCCGAAGCGCGAAGCACATCTACGCGCAACTTGTGGTCGACGCCACGGGATCCACCATTCTCGCCGCCTCTACGCTCAGCCCGGAGATCCGGGAAGAAATCGGTGAGTTGAAAAAGGGGGATGCCGCGAAGAAGGTGGGAGAATGGCTCGGCAGAAAAGCGGCCGAGAAGAATATCCGGAGAGTCGTCTTCGACCGGAACGGGTTCCTGTACCACGGGCGCGTCAAGGCCCTGGCGGAGGGGGCCCGCAAATCCGGGCTGGAATTCTAGGCGAGCAGACAGGGAGGGGCGTTTGAAGAGAGTGAATCCTGAAGGGCTGGACCTGAAAGATCGGGTGATTCATATCAGCCGCGTCGCCAAGGTGGTCAAGGGAGGACGGCGGTTTTCCTTCACCGCAGTCGTCGTGGTCGGCGACGGGAACGGACACGTCGGAACGGGACTGGGAAAGGCGAACGAGGTGCCCGAGGCCATCCGGAAGGCGGTTCAGAATGCCAAGCGGGAGCTCCTGCGGGTACCGCTCGTGGACGGCACGATTCCCTTCGAAGTGGCCGGAAAGTTCGGTGCCAGCCATGTCGTGATGCGACCCGCCTCCCCCGGGACGGGGGTGATCGCGGGGGGCGGCGTACGGGCGGTGGTCGAGGCGGTGGGGATTGCCGACATTCTGACCAAATCGCTCGGCAGCAACAACCCCCACAACCTTGTGAAGGCTGCCATGGAGGGTCTTTCTCAGCTCCGTTTGCCGGAACAGATCCTCGGGATGCGGGGCCGGAAGGAAGAAGAGGCTTCGGGATGAGCGGCGATCTGCGCATCACCCTGATCCGGAGTCTGAGCGGCCGGCCGGAGCGTGTACGGCGAATCGTCAGGGGGCTCGGGCTCACGCGGCTGCACCGCTCCGTGACGAGGAAGAATACCCCCGAGATTCGCGGGATGGTGGAAAAGATCAAGTTTCTTCTCCAAGTCGAGAACGTGGGAGAACCCTAAATGAAGCTGAGTGATCTCAGGCCCGCAAAAGGGGCGAAAAGCGCAAGCAAGCGCGTCGGGCGGGGAAAGGGCTCCGGCTCGGGGAAAACGGCAGGGCGCGGCGAGAAGGGCCTGCGCGCCCGAAGCGGCGGGGGAACGCCGCCCGGGTACGAGGGCGGACAGATGCCCATGCAGAGAAGGATCCCGAAACGGGGGTTCCACAACGTGTTCCGGAAAAAGTATTCCATCGTCAACGTGCGCGACCTCAACCGGTTCGACGCAGGGACGATCGTGGACGTGGACGCCCTGCGCGCGGCGGGTATCGTGAAAAATGTCAAGGACGGGGTGAAGTTGCTGGGGAACGGGGAAGTAAGCCGCGCCGTGACGGTCAAGGTGGACAAGGCGAGCAGGGAAGCCGCCCGGAAAGTCACCGAAGCCGGCGGGACCATGGAGGTGGCCCCCTCTTGCTGAACGCTTTTCAGAACATCACGAAGGTTCCCGAGCTCAAGAAGCGCCTTTTCGTAACCGCCATCCTGCTCACGGTCTACCGCATCGGGGTGTACATTCCTACTCCGGGCATCGACACCCAGGCGTTGACCTCCCTTTTCGCGGCCCAGTCCGGGACCCTCTTCGGGCTGATCGACATGTTCTCGGGAGGAGCGGTGAGCCGCTTCTCCATTTTCACGCTCGGGATCATGCCGTATATCAGCGCGTCGATTATCCTTCAGCTCCTGACCGTGGTCATACCGCAGCTGGAGAAGCTGTCCAAAGAGGGAGAGCTCGGCCGGCGGAAAATCACCCAGTATACGCGCTACGGGACCATCCTTCTTTCCGTGATTCAGGGGTTCGGTATCGCCGTCGGGATCGAGAACGTCGCGGGTGTGGGGCAGGCAGGGTCGGTCGTGTACCAGCCGGGATGGACGTTCCGACTCATGACCGTTCTCACGTTGACCTCGGGAACGGCGTTTCTCATGTGGCTCGGGGAGCAGATCACCGAAAGAGGCATCGGGAACGGCATCTCCCTGATCATCTTCGCAGGTATCGTCGCCCGGTTTCCCAGCGGGCTCGTCCGGACGTTCACCCTTATCAAAACCGGAGAAATGGGACTTTTCATCGGCCTGATACTTCTCGTGATCATGATTGCCGTCGTCGCGGTCATCATCTACTTCGAGCGCGCGCACCGGCGCATCCCCGTGCAATATGCCCGTCGCATCGTGGGCAGGCGGGTCTACGGGGGACAAAGCACCCATCTCCCGCTCAAGGTGAACACCGCAGGGGTCATACCCCCGATCTTCGCGTCGTCGATTCTTCTCTTTCCCGCCACACTGGCAAATTTCATCACGCATCCGGTGACGCAGAAAATTTCCCAGACGCTGACTCCCGGAAACGTCGCGTATGAGCTCCTGTACGTGGCGTTCATCATCTTCTTCTGCTATTTCTACACCGCTGTCACCTTCAACCCCGTCGACGTTGCGGACAACATGAAGAAATACGGGGGCTTTGTGCCCGGAATTCGTCCCGGAAGGAAAACCGCCGAATACATCGACCGGATTCTGACCCGCATCACCCTGGGCGGGGCACTCTATGTTTCCGCCGTCTGCGTATTGCCCAGCATTCTCATCTCCCGCTTCAACGTTCCGTTCTATTTCGGGGGAACGGGTCTGCTCATCGTCGTCGGCGTGGCCATGGACACGATCCAGCAGATCGAGTCGCACCTGATAACCCGCCATTACGAGGGGTTCCTCAAAAAGGGACAAATGAAGGGGAGGAGGGGATAGCCGATGAGGGGGATCATCCTGCTGGGAGCACCGGGATCCGGGAAGGGAACGCAGGCGAAGA
>JBFKGZ010000083.1:0-10585 GCA_041633075.1 Candidatus Deferrimicrobiaceae bacterium
GACAACGTGGGGCTGACGGTGGAGCTGATCACCCCGGTGGCGATGGAGAAGGAGCTGCGGTTCGCGATCCGGGAGGGTGGACGCACCGTGGGGGCCGGCGTCGTTTCGGAGGTCGTGGAATAACGAGAACGAGGAAGAGGGCCGGGGGGAACGATGCGGGACATCATCACGTTGGCTTGTTCCGAGTGCAAGGGCCGGAACTACACGACCACCCGAAACAAGAAGACGATGACCGAGAAACTGGAACTGAAGAAGTTCTGCCCCTCTTGCAGGAAGCATACACCGCACAAGGAGACCAAGTAGCCGGGATACGGGAAGGCCAGTAGCTCCAACGGTTAGAGCACCGGACTCCAAATCCGGGTGATGGGGGTTCGAATCCCTCCTGGCCTGCCATCCTCATGCGAAGGAACGGGAGAAGGGCGTATTATGGCGAAGTCGATCAAGGACCGATTGTTCGAACGCCTTCCGGGGACCAGGACGGCGACGGAGGATGCCAGGCCGAAGCAGCAGGCGGGCGTGGGACTGCCGCAGAAAGTCTCCGGGTTCCTGCGGGAGTTCAAGACGGAGATGAAGAAGGTGACCTGGCCAAGCCGCAAGGAGACGGTGTCCTCGACGGCGGTCGTGATCGTCACCGTGCTTGTCATCGTGCTGTTCCTGGGGCTGGTCGATTACGCCCTTGGCAGGATCGTATATTCCGTCCTGAACTTCTAACTCACAAAAGAGGACTTGATGACGAGACAGTGGTACGTGGTTCATACCTATTCGGGGTATGAGAAGAAAGTGAAGGAATCGCTTCAGAAACGGATCGAGGCGGAAGGGGTTCAGGACCTGTTCGGAGACGTGCTCATCCCCTCCGAGACCGTTGTGGAGATGAAGAAGGGGAAGAAGCGCACCGGAACGCGCAGCTTCTTTCCGGGATATCTCCTCGTCCAGATGGAGCTCGATGAAAAAACCTGGCACCTCGTAAGGCACACCCCGAAAGTGACGGGGTTCGTCGGCGGGAAGAGCCCGGCGCCCATTCCTCAGACCGAGGTCGAGGAAATCAAATCCCAGATGGCGGAGGGGCGCCTCAAGCCGAAGCCGAAGGTAACCTTCACCGAAGGGGAGAGCGTGCGCGTTACCGACGGCCCCTTCTCGAATTTCAACGGGACGGTGGAAACCATCAAGCCGGAAAAGGGGAAAGTGATCGTTCTCGTCTCCATCTTCGGGCGGGCGACGCCCGTGGAGCTCGATTTTACCCAGGTGGAAAAAAGCTGACAGGACGGGGGAAGGAAATCCATGGCGAAAAAGATCATCACCCAGATCAAGCTCCAGATTCCCGCAGGGAAGGCGAACCCCTCCCCCCCCGTGGGCCCCGCCCTCGGGCAGCACGGAGTCAACATCATGGAGTTCTGCAAATCCTTCAACGCGAAGACGTCCTCCCAGGAGGGGATGATCATCCCGGTAGTCATCACGGTGTACGCGGACCGGTCGTTCACCTTCATCATGAAGACCCCTCCCGCCTCGGTTCTCCTGTTGAAGGCCGCGGGGCTCGAGAAGGGGAGCAAGACCCCGAAGAAGGAGCAGTGCGGAACGATCCCCCGGGCCAAGGTCGAGGAGATTGCGAAGCTCAAGATGGTCGACCTGGACGCGAAAGACGAGGATGCGGCGATCAAAACCATCGAGGGAACCGCACGCAGCATGGGGCTCGACGTCGTCTGAACCAAAGGAAAGAAGGGAGAGAGAAATGCCGAGTCGCGGCAAGAAATACCTGGAATCACGGAAGAAGGTGAACAGGGAGGCAAAGTATTCTCTCGACGATGCGCTGGAACTGCTGAATGGGACGACGACCGCCAAGTTCGACGAGACGGTCGAGGTGGCGATGCGCCTGGGTGTGGACCCAAAGTATCCGGATCAGCAGGTAAGGGGATCCGTCGTGCTTCCGAACGGGACCGGGAAGACGGTCCGGGTCCTGGTGTTCGCCAAGGGGGAGAAGGAGAAGGAGGCCGCCGACGCGGGGGCCGACTTCACGGGATCCGACGCCCTCGTTGCGAAGATCCAGGGCGGATGGCTCGAATTCGACAAGGCCGTCGCCACCCCCGACATGATGGGGGCAGTCGGCAAGATCGGAAAGATCCTGGGGCCGAGGGGTTTGATGCCGAACCCGAAGGTGGGAACGGTCACGTTCGATGTCGGGAAGGCCGTGCGCGACCTGAAGGGGGGGAAAGTCGAGTTCAAGGTGGACAAGACCGGGACTCTCCACGCCGGAATCGGCAGGATCAGTTTCGGGAAGGACAAGATCCGGGAGAACTTTCTCGCGTTCTTCGAGGCGATCATGAAGGCGAAGCCTTCCGCCGCCAAGGGGACGTACATCCGTTCCATCGCCCTCTCCTCGACGATGGGCGTGGGGATCAAGCTCAATGCGAGCGCCCTGCAGACGGAATAGCGTAACGGGGGGACACTCCTGATGGGCGGGGACACTCCTTGTTTTTTCGACGAAAGGACCAGGAATGTCCCCGGAATAGAGTGTCCGCCAATGAAGGAACTTCTTTAGTCAAAGACCGCAGGCTCGCCGGCAGGCGATCAAAGGGGCGTTTTCGCCCGGCCCGCGCAGACGAGAGGGACGAACAGTTACTGGTGGACAGACGGTTTCACCGCTCCTGGCCCTCGGACTTTGACAAAGGTTTCGTCAGGATAACCACTCTGTAAAGGAAGGGGGCGTGCGCGAGGTGAAAAAGACGAGCAAAGCGGAAACCGTCGAGGCGATGCGGGGAATCATCGCCAACCAGAAAGGATCCGTGCTCGCGGAGTTCCGTGGCCTCACGGTGAGCGAAATCACCGGTCTCCGGAAGAAGCTCCGGGAGGTCCAGGCCGAATTCAAGGTGGTGAAAAACACCATGATCCGCAGGGCCGCGAAAGATTCCGGGTTTTCCCAGCTCGAGGAATTCTTTACCGGGCCGACCGCCATCGGGTACACGATGAACGATCCCGTGCTGATGGCGAAAGCGATGCGGGAATATGCGGCCGGGAACAAGAAATTCCGGATGAAGGCCGGATATCTCGAGGGGAAGGTGTTGTCGGCAAGGGAGATCGAGACGCTGGCGGATGTTCCGTCGCGGGAGATTCTCCTTGCCCGGCTGGTGGGCGGAATGGCGTCGCCCCTCACGAGACTGGTGCGGGTACTCTCCGGTCCGCAAAGAAAACTGGCATACGCGCTGCAATCCATCCACGATAAAAAATCCAGACAGGTACGTGCCTGATACAGGGAGGAGAAGACGATGGCTGCGATGACAAAAGAGGAGTTTCTATCCATGGTGGAGGGACTTACGGTCCTGGAGCTTAACGAATACGTTAAGGCTCTCGAGGAGAAGTTCGGCGTCACGGCCGCAGCTCCCGCAATGGCCTTGGCCACGGCCGGGCCCGGTGCGGCTCCCGCGGCTGCCGAGGAGCAGACGGAGTTCGATGTGATCCTGACCGATTTCGCCGACAAGAAAATCCAGGTGATCAAGGTGATCCGCGAGATCACGGGCCTGGGCCTGAAAGAGGCGAAGGACCTCGTCGAAGGCGTCCCGAAGCCCGTCAAGGAAGCGATCGAAAAGAAGGACGCCGAGGAACTGAAGAAGAAGATCGAGGATGCGGGGGGAAAGGCCGAAATCAAATAGGGATCATACCGTACGCGGAAGAGAGGGGGGAGTATGCTCCCCACCCTCCGATAACCTTTGCCAGTACCCCGGGGTGAGAATATGGCGTATCTCGAATATCGGAACCAGATCAAGCGTGTCGACTTTTCCAAGATAGGAAAAGTCGTTGAAATACCGAATCTCATCAAAGCCCAACAGGAATCGTACGAGGATTTCCTGCAGATGAACGTTTCGCCCGAGAAACGGCGGGACATCGGTCTGCAGTCCGTTTTCAAGAGCATCTTCCCCATCACCGATTACAACGGGCGAGCCACACTCGAGTTCATCGCCAGCGCGATCGGGCAGCCGAAATGGAGCGAGGAAGAGTGCCACGAGAGAGGAATGAACTATGCGGCGCCGATCAAGGTAACGGTACAACTCGTCATCTTTGACTGGGACGAGAGGACCGAAACCCGCACCATCCGGGATGTCAAGGAGCAGGAGGTATTCTTCGGCGAGATTCCCCTCATGACGGACCGCGCCACCTTCATCATCAACGGGACGGAACGGGTCATCGTGAGCCAGCTGCATCGCTCGCCCGGTGTCTTCTTCGAGCATGACAAGGGACGATCCCACGCCTCCGGCAAGGTTCTCTTCTCCGCTCGGATCATCCCGTATCGCGGGTCGTGGCTGGACTTCGAGTTCGACCACAAGGACATGCTGTACGTGAAGATCGACCGGAAGCGGAAATTCCCCATCGCCATCCTCCTGCGGGCGATCGGAATGTCCACCGAGGAACTTCTGCGACGTTTCTACGAAGTCGAGGAGGTGACCATCGAGGGGGAAAAATATTCCAAGGTGTTCCGTCCCAATCTCATGGTCGGCCTCAAGATGCCCGTGGAGATCCGGCACCCCGTGACCAACGAGGTTGCGTTCAAGAAGGGGATCAAGGTTTCCATGAAGCGGGCGGAGCGATTCGCCGACGTCACGTTCGGGAAGATCACGCTGTCTCTGGATGGCCTCCTCCAGAAGGTGTGTGTCAACGACATCGCGGATCCGGAGACCGGGGAGATCCTCCTTGAGTGCGGACAGCAGATCACGGAAGAAGCACTCGCCGTCATCCGGGAAAAGCGGATCGGGGCCCTTTCGGTGTTTTCCCTGGAGAATGCCGACCGGGCGATCTGGGAAGGGCTGATGACCGACAAAATCAAGGAGCGGGACGAGGCCCTCAAGGAGATCTACAAGAAGATGCGGCCGGGAGACCCCCCCACGAAGGAAGCAGCGGCCTCCCTGTTCGAAAACATGTTCTTCAACCCGGAACGCTACAACCTTTCGAAGGTCGGCCGGCTCAAGCTGAACCACAAGCTCGGGATCGCCGACGGAAACCTGGACTCGACCGTGCTGCAGTACGAGGACATCCTCCGGGTGATCCGGTATCTCATCAACCTGAAGAACGGAGTCGGAGAGGCGGACGACATCGACAACCTCGGAAACCGGCGTGTCCGGACCGTGGGGGAATTGATCGAGAACCAGTTCCGCATGGGGTTGGTGCGCGTGGAGCGCGCCATCCGGGAGAAGATGAGCCTGCAGGACATCGAAACCCTGATGCCGCACGACCTGATCAACGCGAAACCCGTTTCCGCGGTCATCAAGGAGTTTTTCGGATCCTCGCAGCTTTCCCAGTTCATGGACCAGACCAACCCGCTGTCGGAAGTGACGCACAAGCGCCGCGTCTCGGCGCTGGGCCCGGGCGGCCTGACGAGGGAGCGCGCCGGATTCGAGGTTCGGGACGTCCACCCGACCCACTACGGACGGATCTGTCCCATCGAGACGCCCGAAGGACCGAACATCGGGCTGATCGCGTCTCTGTCGACCTACGCGAGGATCAACGAATACGGGTTCATCGAGACTCCGTATCGAGTGGTGCGGGACGGAACCGTGACGAAAGATATCGTTTCCCTCTCCGCGATGGACGAGGAAAAGCACATCATCGCGCAGGCGAATGCCCCTCTCGATGCGGAAAGCAGGCTAGCGCGGGACGTTGTGATCGCACGGAAGGAAGGCGAGTTCGCCATGGTGCGCGCCGGGGAAGTCACCCTCATGGATGTCTCCCCGAACCAGCTGGTTTCCGTCGCGGCGTCGCTCATTCCGTTCCTGGAGCACGACGACGCAAATCGCGCGCTGATGGGATCCAACATGCAGCGGCAGGCCGTCCCGCTGCTGCGCACGGAGCCCCCCCTCGTGGGAACGGGGATGGAGTCCGTGGTCGCCCGCGACTCGGGTGCTTCGGTGGAAGCCCGGAGGGGCGGAACGGTGGAATCCGTAGATGCCCGCCGGATCGTGATCCGTCCCGACGAGCCGGACGCCAGCGGGAAATACGGCGCGGATATCTACAACCTCGTCAAGTTCCGGCGCTCCAATCAGAACACCTGCATCAACCAGAAACCGATCGTGACCCTGGGCCAGAAAGTGACGGGGGCCGAGGTGATTGCCGACGGACCGGCCACCGCTTCCGGCGAACTGTCACTCGGCAGGAACGTGCTCGTGGCCTTCATGCCCTGGCGGGGATACAACTTCGAGGATTCCATACTGGTTTCCGAAAAGATCGTCAAGGAAGACATCTTCACCTCGATCCACATCGAGGAATTCGAGTGCGTGGCCCGGGAGACGAAACTCGGCAAGGAAGAAATTACCGCCGATATTCCGAACATCAGCGAGGAGTCTCTCAAGGACCTGGACGAAAGCGGGATCGTCAGGATCGGGGCACGTGTCAAGCCGATGGACATCCTTGCGGGGAAAGTCACCCCGAAGGGGGAAACCCAGCTCTCCCCCGAGGAAAAGCTGCTCCGGGCGATCTTCGGCGACAAGGCGGGTGACGTGAAGGACTCCTCCCTCCGTGTTCCGCCGGGAATCGAGGGGATCGTCATCGACTCGAAAGTGTTCACCCGGAAGGGCGGCGAGAAGGACGACCGCGCGCAGGCCTACGAAGAGAAGGAAATGGAAAGGCTTTTGCGGGACCAGGACGACGAAATCCGGATCATCATGGAAACGGCCTACGGAAAGATGCGGGGTCTTCTGCTCGACAAGACCTCCGCCACCCGGCTTACGGGCAAGGACAAGTCCGATGTGATCCTCACCAAGAGGAAGAAACTCAGCGAGGACGTTCTCGCGGACATCCCGAAAGCGATGTGGGCCCGGATCGAGGTGGAAGAGGATCCGACGGTCGCGGAACGCCTGACGGATATCTACCAGGTTGCCCAGGATCAGGTGAGCCTGATCAAGGCGGTCTTCGAGGAGAGGATCGGGCGGATGCGCAAAGGGGACGAACTTCCTCCGGGCGTCCTCAAAATGGTGAAGGTGTACATCGCAATGAAACGCAAGCTGTCGGTCGGGGACAAGATGGCCGGCCGCCACGGGAACAAAGGGGTAATTTCCCGGACGGTGCCGGAAGAAGACATGCCGTATCTCGCCGACGGAACGCCCGTCGATATCGTCCTCAATCCGCTCGGCGTCCCCTCGCGGATGAACGTGGGGCAGATCATGGAGACTCACGTCGGGTGGGCATCGAGGGAGCTGGGGGAGAAGGTCCGGTTACTGGTCGAGAGCGAGTTCAGTCCAAGAGCGGTCAAGGACTGGCTGCGGAAGATCTACGATTCGGAGCGGTTCGGGAAATATCTCGAAAGCCTCACCGAGGAAGAGGTCCGGAAAATCGCCGCGCTCATGTCCAACGGGGTGTTCATGGCCTCCCCCGTCTTCGGGGGGGCGAATGAGGAGGAAATCAAACGGTATTTGCGGCTGGCGGGATTGCCGGAGTCGGGGCAGACCACCTTGTTCGACGGAAAGAGCGGGGAATCGTTCCAGCAGCAAGTGACCGTCGGATCGATGTACATGATGAAGCTGCATCACCTGGTGGACGACAAGATCCACGCCCGGTCCACGGGCCCCTATTCGCTGGTGACCCAGCAGCCCCTCGGAGGGAAGGCGCAGTTCGGCGGACAGCGGCTCGGGGAGATGGAGGTATGGGCGCTCGAGGCGTACGGCGCCGCCTATACCCTGCAGGAGTTTCTCACGGTGAAATCGGACGATGTTCCCGGGCGGGCCCGGATGTACGAGGCGATCGTCAAGGGTAACTTCTCCCTGGAGCCGGGACTTCCGGAATCGTTCAACGTCCTCATCAAGGAGCTGCAGGCGCTCGGTCTGGATGTCGAACTGATCAGCGAGCAACCCAAGTAACGAACGAAACTAGGAAACGTACCCGGGAGGCACCCATTGGAAGACCTCTTTACTCGATTCGAAAAACCGAAGGATCCACTGTTCTTCTCGGGGATCCGGATCTCCATCGCCTCGCCGGACCAGATTCGCAAGTGGTCCCATGGCGAGGTGAAAAAACCGGAAACCTTAAACTACCGGACGTTCAAGCCGGAACGGGACGGCCTGTTCTGCGCGAAGATCTTCGGTCCGATCAAGGACTACGAATGCAACTGCGGCAAGTACAAGCGGATGAAGCACCGCGGGATCGTCTGTGAGAAGTGCGGGGTCGAGGTGATCCAGTCCAAGGTGCGAAGGGAGAGGATGGGGCATATCGATCTCGCCGCTCCGGTCGCGCACATCTGGTTCCTCAAGAGCCTGCCGAGCAGGATCGCCACCATCCTCGACATGCCGATGAAGGAGATCGAGGCGGTCATCTATTTCGAAAAGTTTATCGTCATCGATCCCGGGAAATCCGACCTGGAGAAGCTCGAGGTTCTCTCGGAAGCGAAGTTCCGGGAAAAGAGGGAGGAGTTCGGCGATTCGTTTCGGGCAGGGCTGGGTGCGGAGGCGATCCTGGCCCTCCTGTCGGAGCTGGATCTGGACAAGCTCTCCGAGAACCTCCGCAAGGATATGGGCGAAACGGCTTCGGAGGCGAAAAAGAAGAAGATTTCGAAACGCCTGAAGATCGTGGAGGCCTTCCGGGACAGCGGGCAGCGGCCGGAGTGGATGGTCATGAACATCGTTCCGGTGCTTCCGCCGGATCTCAGGCCTCTGGTCCCCCTGGACGGCGGTCGGTTCGCCACATCCGACCTGAACGACCTTTACCGACGCGTGATCAACCGGAACAACCGGCTGAAACGGCTGCTCGACCTTTCCGCTCCGGAGATCATCATCCGGAACGAGAAACGGATGCTGCAGGAGGCGGTGGATGCTCTGTTCGACAACGGACGCCGGGGAAAACTGATCACGGGGTCCAACAAGCGCCCCCTGAAGTCCCTCTCCGACATGCTCAAGGGAAAAGGAGGACGTTTCCGGCAGAACCTGCTCGGGAAACGCGTCGACTACTCGGGCCGTTCGGTGATCGTCGTCGGTCCGGAACTGAAACTGCACCAGTGCGGTCTGCCGAAGAAGATGGCGCTCGAGCTGTTCAAGCCGTTCATCTTCAACAAGCTCGAGGAAGCGGGCTATGCGACCACCATCAAGGCGGCCAAGAAGATGGTGGAGAAGGAAAAGCGCGAAGTCTGGGACGCCCTGGACGAGGTCATCCGCCAGCTTCCGGTGATGCTCAACCGGGCCCCGACGCTGCACCGGCTGGGAATCCAGGCATTTGAGCCCGTGCTGATCGAGGGGAAGGCAATCCAGCTGCACCCCCTCGTGTGCACCGCGTTCAACGCGGATTTCGACGGTGACCAGATGGCGGTCCACGTCCCGCTTTCCATCGAGGCGCAGATGGAGGCGAGGGTGCTGATGATGTCCACCAACAACATCCTTTCCCCCGCCCATGGCAAGCCGGTGATCAGCCCCACGCAGGATATCGTGCTCGGCATCTACTACCTCACGCGCCCCCGGGAGGGCCTCAAGGGGCAGGGCAGGAAATTCGCCAACTTCGACGAGGTCCGGATGGCCTTCGATGCGGGAGCGATCAAATTGCAGACCAAGATCCACGTGCGGGTCAACGGGAAGATCGTGGACACCACCACCGGGCGCGTCATCCTGTACGAGGTGGTTCCCCGGGAGGTTCCGTTCGACCTGGTCAACCGCGTGATGAAAAAGAAGGATCTCGCGGAACTCATCGACGTGGCATACCGGCACTGCGGTCAAAAGGCGACCGTCCTTTTGTCCGATCATCTCAAGACGCTCGGCTATTCCTACGCGACGGTCTCGGGCATATCGATCTGCATGAACGACATGAAGATCCCGACCAACAAGAAGTCGCTCCTTGCCAAGGCGACCGCCGATGTGGAGGCCGTGGTGGAAGAGCACCAGGGCGGGTTGATCACCAACGGCGAGCGGTACAACAAGGTGGTCGATATCTGGTCCGCGGCGACCGAGCAGATCGCGTTGGAGATGCTTCGCGAGATGGGGACGGAAACGATCAAGACCCGCGAAGGAAAGGACATGAAAGTTCCGAGCTTCAATCCCATCTACATGATGGCGGATTCGGGGGCGCGGGGCTCCGACAAACAGATGCGGCAGCTTGCCGGGATGCGGGGACTGATGGCGAAACCATCCGGGGAGATCATCGAGACCCCCATCACCTCGAACTTCCGGGAAGGCCTGTCGGTAGGCCAGTACTTCATCTCCACGCACGGAGCCAGGAAGGGGCTCGCCGACACCGCGCTCAAGACGGCGAACTCCGGGTACCTTACCCGGAGACTTGTGGACGTTGCCCAGGACTGCATCATCATCGAGCAGGACTGCGAGACCCTTGACGGGATCCCCGTCCGGGCGCTTGTGGAGGGCGGGGAGATCATCGACAGGCTGTCCGACCGCATCCTCGGGCGGGTGGCGCTCGAGGACATCTACGACAGCGACGGAGAACTTCTCGTCGCCGCCAATGAGGAGATCACGGAAGACATGGCGCGCAAGGTCGAGATGTCAGGGATGGACGAAATCAAGATCCGTTCCGCCCTGACATGCGAGAGCAAGCGGGGAGTTTGTGCTCTCTGTTACGGCCGCGACCTGGCCCGGGGCAAGATGGTCACCATCGGGGAATCGATCGGGATCATCGCCGC
>JBFKGZ010000084.1:0-10506 GCA_041633075.1 Candidatus Deferrimicrobiaceae bacterium
ACTTCCCCGGGGTTTCGGCATTTCCCCAAAAAAGCCTGGCGCGGAAGCCGTTGCCCCCAAGGAGAAGGGAAACCCCCGCCCGGCGTATGCCCAGTGCGCGCACAAGAAAACCGGGATTGTTCTCCTCGATCCGTTCTTCCTGTATACAGTATGCGATTTATCCCCCCGTGTCAAACGGGAGCAAATCCCGTTGTGCGCCTGCCCGCGGGGAATACAATGGAAGCGGTTCCCCCGAGACTCCGGAGGGGACAGGCGTTACTCCGGCGAGGGGAAAACAGGATCGAATCGGGACGGGCACGGTGCGAAAAGAAATACTTCTGACGGTGGAAGATCGGGAAAGCGGGACCCGGCTGGACCGGTTTCTCCGGATCCGGCTTCCGGGGCTCCCGTCCCGAAGCGTCCGTTTCGCGATCGAAGCGGGCGAGGTCCGAGTGGGCGGGAGAAAAGGGAGAAAAGGGCAATTTCTCGCCCCGGGGCAGGAGGTGACCGTTTTGCGGATTGCCGAAGCGCAGGACTGGATGCCCGCGCCGGGTGACCTCCCCGGGGCCTCGGTTCTGTTCGCGGACGACGAGGTGGCAGTGCTGGAAAAGCCGCCCGATGTCCACACCGAGCCCCACAGGCCGGGGGAGAGAGGGACGCTCGCCGGCTACCTGCGCTGGAAATTTCCTTCCGTGACAACGCTGGCCTCCCTGCCCGGGCTCACTCTCCTGACGAGGCTGGATTACGCAACCAGCGGCGCCGTCCCCGCGGCGTTGACGAAAGAGGCGCTCGATTTTCTCTCCCGGGAACGGGAGAAGGGGGAGATACGCAAAACCTATTACTGCCTGGTTACCGGGTCGATCGGGAAGGAGATGACCCTGTCCTACCGGATCGACGCCGAAGGAGGAGAAACCGTCCGGGTGAGGACGGAAGTCCGGGATCCGGATCCGGTCCGCTGGACGACCGTTTCGCCTGTGCGGGGGGACGGTTCCGTGACGCTCGTGCGGGCGGAGATCTCCCGGGGGAAGCGCCACCAGATCCGGGCGCACCTGGCGGCGGCCGGCTTTCCGGTGGTCGGGGACAGGAAATACGCGGCGGTGCCTCCGGAGGGGCCGGGAAGGGAAAGACTGATGCTGCACGCAGCGGAAGTTGCGTTTCTCCACCCGGGCAAGCGGGAGCGCATGACGGTGGTTTCTTCCTTACCTGAGGATTTCGGCGTTATTTGATTGATTCGAGGCGTGATTCGAGTGCCTTCATCTGTTCCTTGTCTGCCGGGAGTTCGTCCTGGTATTTTTCATAAAGTTCCAGGTCCGCCGGATCGACAAACCGGTTCCGCAGGGGGTTCACGGCGAGGGACCGTTTCGCGTCGACGGCTTGAATGTGCTGCTCCTTGGCGGCGATCTTCGCTCTCTGCTGTTCCACCTGGGAGACCAGCTCTTGCCTTTTCTGCTCGTCGGAAAGCGCCTCTTCCGTTTCCGTGCTCGCGGTGCCCCCGACGCTGCCGGAAGGCGGTGCCTGCGGCGGGGATATCGAGGAGGGAGCCTCGCGGATCAGAAGGGTCGAGCCCTTGCGGTACCGGGACGGGATGGTCGTGACGTCGTCCGTGAAGTGCACCGTTCCCTGGCCGTCTTCCCACCGGTAGATGTCGGCGCGGGAGGGGGCGGCGGGAGACAGAAGCAGGAACCCGGCAACGGCTCCTCCCAGGACGGCGCGCAGCCGCCAGAGGCGACGGGGAAACGGAAATTGTGGCGGTCTGGGATCCATTACCGGTACATGTAGACGGTCAGGATGATCGCGACCGAACCGGCTACGAGGAAGGCGATCGGGATAAGGGCAGCCGCATTCATTCACTTATAATACAATAGGGTAGCCGGGGAAATCAATGGAGGGGACGGGCAAGGACGGGGTGCGGTTTTCCAACGTCCGTTTCGACTTGTTTCGGCCGCGCCGTCTGGTAATATGACCAGAATAAAAAAACCCCCTGTTTGGCGTCGGGAGGCGGATGTTCCGGACAGCCGAAGAGCGGTCCGGCAAGATGCCGGAAACTATCGTTCGGATAATTACCCGACATTGCTGGTGTATCGATTTCGGTCAGGGAGAAGAACATTGTTTGATATATCGCGGTTCGTTTGCGCTATCCTACGAAGATTATAACAGGGGGAAACCCGGTTGCCACTGCTCAGGATAGTTGACCTTCACCTCGCGTTCGGGGGCGTGAAGGCGATCAACGGGGTCTCCATCGAGGTCGGACGGGGACGGATCCATGCGATCATCGGGCCGAACGGCGCCGGAAAGACGTCGGTGTTCAACTGCATCTCGTGCGTGTACCGGCCGCAGGGAGGCGCCATCTATTTCGAGGACCGGAAGATCACCGGCATGAAGCCGCACCGGATCGCCCGCCTCGGCATCGCCAGGACGTTTCAGAACATCGCCCTCTTTCACCACATGACCGTGCTCGACAACCTCATGCTGGGGAGGCACCTGTTCCTCAAAAGGGGCGCCTTCCTGGGGGGGATCCATATCGGGCCCGCACGCGGGGAGGAGATCGAAAACCGGAAGGCGGTCGAGGACATCATCGATTTCCTCGGGATCGAGAATATCCGGAAAAAGCCCGTCGGGACGCTTCCGTACGGCCTGCGGAAACGAGTCGAGCTCGCCCGGGCGCTCGCTCTCAAGCCCAAGCTCCTCCTGCTCGACGAGCCGATGGCCGGCATGAACCTCGAGGAGAAGGAGGACATGGCCCGCTTCATCCTCGACATCAACGAGGAGTGGGGGGTCACCATCCTCCTGATCGAGCACGACCTCGGGGTCGTCATGGACATCAGCCACCGGGTGAGCGTCCTCGACTTCGGCGTGAAGATTTCGGAGGGCGAGCCCGCGCAGGTGGCCAACGATCCGCACGTGATACGCGCCTACATCGGCGAGGAAGATGATTTCCTGCGGGAACTGGAAGGGCGCGGGAACTGATGAAGGAGGTCTTCGCGCGATACGATACGTTCCCGAAGCTGCTCCTGCGGAACGCGGAGCGGTTCGGCGACCGGAAGGTCGCCATGCGGGAGAAGGAATTCGGGATCTGGCAGTCGTTCACCTGGAAGGAGTACCACGAGCACGTGAAGCGGTTCTCCCTCGGGCTTTCGTCCCTGGGGCTCGCCCGGGGAGACAAGGTCGCCATCATCGGAGACAACAGGCCCGAATGGGTGTGGGCCGAGGTGGCCGCCCAGGCGGCGGGGGCCGTCCCGCTCGGCCTGTACCAGGATTCGACCCTCAAGGAAGTCGCCTACGTCATCGACCACTCCGACTCCACCTTCGTTGTGGCCGAGGACCAGGAGCAGGTCGACAAGATCCTCGACATCCGGGATCAGCTACCCAAGGTCCGGTACATCGTGTATACCGACCCGCGGGGGATGCGGGGGTACGACGATCCCCAACTGATCGATTTCAAGGAGGTGGAGGAGTTAGGGCGCGAAGTCGAGCGGCGGGAGCCGGGCCGCTACGAACAACAGGTCGGGGCGTCGGGCAGCGAGGACCTGGCTCTTATCTGCTATACCTCCGGCACGACGGGGTTCCCAAAGGGCGCGATTCTCTCCTTCCGGAACCTCCTCACGATGGCGGTGAACCTGATGGAGGTGGACCCCAAGCGCGAGACCGACGAGTTCGTTTCGTTCCTTCCTCTGGCATGGATCGGCGAGCAGATGATGTGCCTCTCCAGCGCCCTTCTCACCGGGTTCACCGTGAACTTTCCCGAGAAGCCCGAGACCGTCCAGGAGAACATCCGGGAGATCGGTCCGAACATCATGTTTTCCCCCCCGAGAATCTGGGAGAACATGACCTCCAACGTCCAGGTAAAAGTCATGGACGCCTCCTGGCTCAAGCGAAAAATGTACGAATGGGCGCTTCCCGTCGGGTACGAATATGCGGACACCCTCTTCCGGAAGGAGAAGCCGGATTCCCTTCTCCAGTGGAAGCACCGCCTGGCGTACTACCTTGTCTTCCGGGCGCTCAAGGACCGCCTCGGCCTTCTGCGGATCCGTACCGCCTCCACCGGCGGCGCCGCGCTGGGCCCCGACGTGTTCAAATTCTTCACCGCGATGGGGGTGAACCTCAAGCAGATCTACGGGCAGACAGAGATCTCCGGCATCTCCTGCATCCACCGGGAAGGCGACATCAACTTCGACTCGGTGGGGAAGCCCATTCCCGAGACGGAGATCACGATCTCCGAGGCCGGCGAGATCCTTTCCCGCAGCCCCTCGGTGTTCCTGGGGTACTACAAGAACGCGGAAGAAACCGAAAATACCCTTGCGGGCGGATGGCTTCACTCGGGCGACGCCGGATACTTCACGGAGGACGGGCACCTGGTCGTCATCGACCGGGTGAAGGACGTCATGCACCTTACCGACGGCACGGGGTTCTCTCCTCAGTTCATCGAGAACAAGCTCAAGTTCTCGCCCTACATCAAGGAATGCGTCTGCCTGGGCAACGCCCGTGACTTCCTCGCCTCGATGATCTGCATCGATTACCCCAACGTCGGGAAGTGGGCGGAAGGCAGGAGGATCTCCTACACCACCTACACCGACCTGGCGGGAAAGCCGCAGGTCCTCGAACTCCTCGCGAAGGAGGTGGAAAAGGTGAACGCCACGCTCCCCGAGTCCACGCGCATCCGGCGGATCGTGCTTCTGTACAAGGAACTGGATGCGGACGACGACGAGCTGACGCGCACGAGGAAGGTCCGGCGTTCGTTCGTGGGCGAGCGATACCGGCACGTCATCGAGGGGATGTACGCGGGGGCGACCTCGATCCCCGTGGACGCCGTCATCAAGTACCAGGACGGGAAGACCTCGCAAATCCGGACGACGCTCGCCGTGCACGACCTGTAAGGGGGAAGGATGACGGGGCAATATTTTCTTCAGCTGGTGATCAGCGGCCTGGTCATCGGCAGCATCTATTCGGCGGTCGCGCTGGGATTCGTGATCATCTACAAGGCGACGCGGGTGGTCAACTTCGCCCAGGGAGAGCTTCTGATGGTGGGGGCGTACGTCTGCTTCGGTTTTCTCGTGCAGATGCACGTACCGTTCTGGGCCGCTCTCCTGCTTACCATCCTGTTCGGGATGGTCCTGGCGCTGTTCATCGAGCGGCTGATCCTCCGTCCCATGATCGGCGAGCCGATCATCTCCATCATCATGGTCACCATCGGGCTCTCGCTGGTCCTGCGGTCGATCGTCTCGGCCATCTGGGGGACGGAGATCCTCGTCTACGAGCCCAAGCTGTTCCCGCAGGAGATGGTGGAGATCGCCGGGCTTCCCATCTCCCTCGAGTTCATCTGGTGCTTCGTGCTCTCCCTGGTTCTGCTGGCCGTATTTTCCGTCTTCTTCAAGTATTCCAAGGCCGGCGTGGCGATGCGGGCGGCGGCCTTCAACCAGCAGGTCGCCCAATCCATGGGGATCTCGGTCAAGCATATCTTCGCCCTGTCCTGGGTGATCTCGGCGGTCGTTTCGGGAATCGGCGGGGTGCTGATCGGAAACATCAACGGGATCAACAGCTCGCTCTACCATTTCGGCCTGAAGGTCTTCCCGGCGACCATTCTCGGAGGCCTCGACTCGATCCTGGGCGCGGCGCTGGGCGGGATGATCATCGGAGTCCTGGAGAACCTCTCCGACGGGTTCTGCAAGACGTACCTGGATCTGAGCGGAGTCAAGGAGGTGGCCCCGTACATCTTCCTGGTCATCATCCTGATGATCAAGCCGTACGGGCTTTTCGGGACGAAGGAGATCGAGCGGGTGTAGGGGTGGATGAGGGTTTCGGCGTCGTAAGAGACAGTCAGAAAACAGGAAGAGGCGCGGATGCACTACTGCGGGGATTTCCGGACAACCTACGAGAAGGACATGGAGCTCCTGCAGACCCCGTTCGTCAAGGTCTGCGTCACGGCCTTCTTCGTTTTCCTCCTCGCCTGGCCCTTCCTGGTCAAGAGCGCGTTTCTCTGGATCACCCTCCAGATCCTGATCGCGTCGATCGGGGCGGTGGGACTGAACATCCTCACCGGGTTCACGGGGCAGATTTCCCTCGGGCAGGGGGCATTCCTCGGAGTCGGAGCGTACACGTCGGCCTACATTACGGCCAAGCTCGGCCTCTCCTTCTGGGTGGGCGTTCCCGCGGCCGGCATCGTCACGGCGATGGCCGGGATGGTGTTCGGCATCCCGTCGCTGCGGCTGAAAGGGCTCTACCTGGCCATCGCGACGCTGGCGTCCCAGTTCATCCTCGAGTGGATCTTCATCCGGTGGGAGCCCGTCACCGGCGGCAGCTACGGGATCACGATCCCCCGGCCCGCGATCGGGGACTTTACCTTTTCCACGGACCGCTCGTACTACTACATCGTACTTTTCATCGCCGCCGGGATGATCCTGTTCGCGGCCAACCTGATGCGGACGAGGACCGGCAGGGCCTTCATGGCTGTTCGGGACCACTACATCTCCGCCGAGATCATGGGGATCAACCTCTTCCGGTACCGGATCCTTTCGTTCGGGATCTCGTCGTTCTACGCGGGGGTCGCCGGGGCCCTCTTCGGGCACTCGCTGAAGTACGTCTCGTCCGAGCAGTTCAACATCGAGGTGTCGATCGTCTACCTCGCGATGATCATCATCGGGGGGATGGGCAGCATCCTCGGCTCGCTGTTCGGCGCCGTCTTCATGATCCTTCTCCCCAAGCTGCTGGCGGTCCTCACCGCGACGGTGTCGGCCGATTTCCCGACCGTCGCGAAGCTGGCGATCGCCTTCGAGCACGGGATCTTCGGCCTGATCATCATCATGTTCCTCATCTTCGAGCCCGACGGGCTGGCGCACCGGTGGAAGATGGTCAAGGCATACTGGAAACTCTATCCGTTCTCGTATTGAGAGAGAATCAACGGGCGTGCAAGGGATCGTAGAATGCCCGGTCATATCAAAGAAAGGGGGGGGAAGCGGGGGACACCCCGGGGACGATCGGGAAAGAATCAATGAAAACCAAGGAGGAGAGAATGGGCAGGACAATGCTTCGAGTGGCGGCAGCAGTGGTATGCACGATGTTTCTTTTCGCGGGGTCAGCGCTGGCCGAGGATATCAAGATCGGCCACCTTGCCGACCTCACCGGCCCGACTTCGTCGGTCGGCAACCCTTACGCCAAGGGGGTTCAGGACTACAAGAATTACGTCAACGCCCACGGCGGCATCAACGGCAAAAAGATCGACATGCAGATGATCGACTACGCGTACGACAAGAACAAGGCGATCAACCAGTACAAAAAATACGTCGAGGAAAAGGTGGTGGCGATCCAGGGCTGGGGGACCGGCGACACCGAGGCGCTGACCGGATTTCTCGCGGCCGACAAGATCCCGTATCTTTCCGCCTCGTATTCGGCCCACCTGACCGATCCCGCGAAGGCCCCGTACAACTTCTTCATCGCGGCGGACTACACCACCCAGTTGCGGGCGGGACTCAAGTACATCAAGGACAACTGGAAGGAGAAGAGGGCCCCCAAGATCGTCTTCATCTACCCGAACCACCCGTACGGGATCGCACCGATCAAGGGAGGGAAGGAGTATGCCAAGGAACTCGGATTCGAGGTCCTGGGGGACGAAGACGTGGGGCTCAAGGCGATCGAGGCGAACTCCCAGATGCTCTCCGTGAAGAGCAAGGGCGCCGACTTCGGGTGGATCGGCGGGACCACACCGTCCGCTGCGGTCATCATCAAAGACGCCAAGAAGCTCGGCCTCAAGACGAAGTTCCTCGTGAACGTCTGGGGGAACGACGAAGACCTGATCAAGATCGCGGGCGATGCTGCCGATGGCGTTCTCGGCCTCCAGGCCGCGGCGGTGTATGGCGACGACGTGCCGGGCATGAAGCTCATCAAGGAGATCACCAAAGGCGAGCATCAAAACACGCACTACGTCCGGGGCTGGGTCTCGATGATGGTGCTGTGCGAGGCTCTGAAGATCGCCGACAAGAAGGGCGAATTGACCGGTCCGGGAGTGAAGGCAGTGCTCGAGACGTTCAAGGACTTCGACACGGGGGGCTTGACGTCCAAAATCACCTACGCCCCTGACGACCACAGGCCGAACATGTCGGCGAAGATCTACGAGTACAATGCCGGAAAGATGGTGTTCAAGCAGACGACCGAGCTTCCGCGCAAGGCGGAGTGGCTCGGGCTGTAGCGTTCCGCATTGCCGGGTGAGGGGGGGGCTTCCCCCCTCACCGCTTGCGGCCGATCAACGGACAGGTGGGACTCCATGCTGAAGGTGAACAACGTCGAAGTGATCTATTCCGACGTCATTCTCGTCCTCAAGGGACTTTCGCTCGTCGTTCCGAAGGGGGAAATCGTTGCGCTGCTGGGGGCGAACGGGGCGGGGAAGAGCACCACCCTCAAGGCGATCTCCGGCCTCCTCAAGTCCGAGGAGGGGGAGGTGACCGACGGGGAGATCCTCTTCGAAGGGGAGAAGATCAACGGCCGGGACCCGGAAGAGATCGTCCGCCGGGGGATATTCCAGGTGATGGAAGGCCGACGGGTGTTCGAGGACCTGACAGTGGAAGAGAACCTGCGGTGCGGAGCGCACACGCGAAAGGACGGCGGCGTCAGGGAGGACTACGACCGGGTGTACGGGTATTTCCCTCCGATACGGGAGCGCCGGAAGCTCCTGGCAGGGTATCTGTCCCGGGGGGAGCAGCAGATGCTCGCCATCGGGCGCGCCCTCATGGCACGCCCGAAGCTCATGCTCCTCGACGAGCCGTCGCTCGGACTTTCCCCCCTGCTGGTCAGGGAGATCTTCGGGATCATCAAGGAGATCAACGAGAATGAGAAAACGACCATCCTGCTCGTGGAGCAGAACGCCCGCGTGGCCCTTTCCATTTCGAGCTACGGCTACATCATGGAGAACGGGAAGGTGGTCCTGGACGGCGAGACGCAGGTGTTGGCCAACAACGAGGACGTCAAGGAGTTCTACCTGGGGATGACCGAGTTAGGGACGCGCAAGTCGTACAAGGACACGAAGCACTACCGGCGCCGCAAGCGGTGGCTCTCCTGACAAAACGGGGACGTTCTTAAACTTTTTTATATTGTCTGAAAACGGGGAGACATCGAAAGTTCGCACCGGGATAAGATACAGAAAAGAAAAGGAACGTCCCTCGAAGGAAACGTTTCGCGGGATAAGGAGGAGTGTTTGATCGACAGAAAGCGCGGGTTCTTCGATGAGCCCCAGGAGAGAATGTCCCCGGAGGAGCGGGAAGAGTTCCAGCGCAGGATCCTGGCCGACGCGGTGAGACACGCCTACGAAAACGCCCCGGCGACCCGGCGGAAGATGGACGAGGCGGGTGTAAGGCCCGCCGAAGTGCGCGATGTGGCCGATCTCGTGAAGATCCCGCTCACCCGGAAGGCGGACCTCAAATCGATCCAGAAGAGCGAGCTTCCCTTCGGCGGACTGGCTGCGCTTCCTCCACGCGCCATGCGGCGAATCTACGTCTCCCCGGGTCCGACGTACGATCCGGAAGGCAGGGAGGAGACGCACTGGCGTTGGGAGAAAGCGTTCGTGGCCGCGGGATTCCGGCCAGGCGACATCGTCCAGAACACCTTCATGTACCATTTTTCCCCGGCAGGCCTCATGTTCGACGAGGCGCTCATCCGGATCGGCTGCACCGTGATTCCCGCGGGCGTGGGGAACACGGAGCTGCAGGCGCAGGTCATGTGCGACCTCGCCGTGACTGGATACGTCGGGACTCCTTCGTTTCTCATGACCATCCTCGAGAAGGGGAAGGAGATGGGGATCACCCCCGGGGACGGGCTCAGCCTCCAGGTGGCGCTCGTCGCCGCGGAGATGCTTCCCGAGTCGTTGCGGCGCAGGTTTGAGGAAGAGTTCGGCATCCAGGTGAGGCAGGCCTACGGGACGGCCGACGTGGGTTCCCTCGGGTACGAGTGCTTCGAGGCGAAGGGGATGCATATCCCCGACGAGATCCTCCTCGAACTCGTCGATCCGGCGACGGGGGAGCCGATCGGGCCGGGAACGATCGGGGAGGTGGTCGTCACGCTTCCCAACGAGACCTATCCCCTCGTCCGGTTCGCCACGGGCGACCTGTCCATCTACACCGACGACCCGTGCCCCTGCGGGAGGACCTCCGCACGCCTGTTGCGCATCGTCGGTCGGGTCGACCAGGTAACCAAGGTCAAGGGGATGTTCGTCCATCCCGAGCAGGTGGGGCAGATCGAGAGTAAGATCCCGGAGGTGGAGACCCTCCAGTTGGTCATCACCCGGGAAGGGCACGAGGACCAGATGACCGTCCAGGCGGTGCTCGTGGGCGGCGCCTCGCCTACGGATGCACTGCACGCACGGATTGTCGAGACGTCG
This sequence comes from Candidatus Deferrimicrobiaceae bacterium, assembly GCA_041633075.1. Lineage (GTDB taxonomy): Bacteria > Desulfobacterota > Deferrimicrobia > Deferrimicrobiales > Deferrimicrobiaceae > CSP1-8. Next base: position 10,340 of record JBFKGZ010000084.1, read on the forward strand.
AGGGAAGTCACCCGGATACGGGGTGCGGTCGAATTCGTAAACGCCGCGGACCTTTCCGACAAAGAGAAAAAGATCGTGGACAAGAGGAAGTGGGAGTAGACGATTACGGAGGATCGATCATCATGGACGCAGCCGCCCTGTCCGGGCACCTCGAAAAACACCTTCGG
>JBFKGZ010000085.1:0-10442 GCA_041633075.1 Candidatus Deferrimicrobiaceae bacterium
CCAGAAGATCAGCGACCTCGCGGGGATCCCCGAGGAGGACCTCGTCCGGAAACTCGGGAAGCACGGGGCCCACCTGCACCGGCTTGCGCACGGAATCGACGACCGGGAGGTGGAGCCGGAGCGGGAGATCAAGTCGATGGGGCGCGAGGAGACCTTCGACGAGAACCTCCTGGAGATTCTCGCCCTGAGGAGGCAGCTTCTCGACATCGCCACCCGGACCGCCGCGAGGCTGCGGAGCCACGGGTTGAGGGGGAGGACCGTTACCCTCAAGGTGAAGTATTCCGATTTCCGGCTGGTCACCCGCGAGGTCACTGTTCCCCATGGGATCGACGACGGGGGGGAGATCTTTCGCCATGCGCTGACGCTCCTGGAGAAGACGGCGGCGGGGAAGAAGCCGGTCCGGCTGCTCGGGATCTATCTTTCCAACTTCGGGGGGGAGCCCGTGCGCGACGCGGGATCCGGGCAGATCTCCCTCTTCGGGTATCCGCCGCAACCGAACGGTCCCGCTCCCCGGTCCCCGAGGAAGCGGGACCCGGCGCGGACGGCGAAACTCAACGAAGCGGTGGACCGGATCCGGGGGAAATACGGAGAGAGGGGGGTCCGTCCCGGAACGCTGGCCGGCGAGGAGAAAGAGTAAGGGGAAACAAGGGAGAGCCTCATCGGTCGGGCATGCTCCCCGCTTGATTTTCCGCGCCGCCGTGGATACTATAATTTTTCTTCGCGTGCCGAAGTGGTGGAACATGGTAGACACGCCATCTTGAGGGGGTGGTGGGGAGACCCGTGGGGGTTCGAGTCCCCCCTTCGGCACCATGAAACGTCCTGGGAGCGACGGAGAAATCCATCGCTCCTTTTTCGTTTCATGGGCTCCATAGGGACTCGAACCGGCGAGGGCGCCGACGAGCAGGAGGAAAAGCGCGACTTTAGGAGCGCGTCAGCCCGAAGCCGCGCCGCAAAGGCCGATCGCGAGATCGCGGAGGCTCAGGCGGTCGAGTCCCCCCTTCGGCACCATGCAAATACGCCAAAGGAGCCAGGAGTATTATCCCGGCTCCTTTCTGTTTTTTTGCGACATGCACGGCACGATACGGGACTCGAACGCGAGCCCGCCGCCGACCGAATAGGGAGGAAAAGCCCGACTTCAGGAGCGCGTCAGCCCGAAGCCGCGCCGCCCGGTATTTGGCCGATGCCACTCGACGAAAGGCATGTGGCATTTGCGAGCAGCTTGCTGCGGAGCAAGTGTCATGGACCGCCTACGAGCCGGCCTTCCTCCGCTATCCGGCAGTCAGAGATTGGCGGGCAGACCGCCCGCCCGGTTCATGGGGGTCAACATCCGGTATCTATATCTGCCTTAAGCGCACGATCCAGAAACGAATTCAACCCATCCAGCCAGCTGGTGGAGCTGGCGCTCTCCGGCGGGTCCGGGCGCGGGTTCGGTGTCTGGTTCGGGTCGATGCTGTTGCTGTCGTCGCTGTAGCTCATAGACTCTCCATCGTCGGGACCATGCCGACTCGATTCGCCTGATTCTGCAAAGGAACCCATATATCCTTAGGATACACGTACGAAGGGTTTCGATTCCCGTTTCGGATGGGGGTTCGAATGTTCGAACACAGGGGATCTATACATTTTTCTTGTTACCATGTTTGCGTGGATGTTTTCTAATAGGTGACACTCGGTTTCCATGGGGAAGTCTACGATTCCTCGCTTTCGGCTATACGACATGTGGGGAGGAGTGAGATGAAGAAGCTCCTGGTCGTAATGGCGGCGATCTTTTTCCCGGCGTTCGCGGTCGCAGGCATGGACAATGAGGCGACGGTCGAGAATCTCCTGCAAAGGTTGAAAAGCAAATCGTACGAATCCGCTTGGTCTTCCGTTAATAAACTGGCGGATTTCCCTCGGGAAAAAGAAAGAATCGTCCCGGCGCTCATCGAAGCATTGGGGTATGAATGGGAGGCGTGCACAGGAGACATCCGGCAGGACATCGCCTATTCTCTGGCGGAGCTGAAGGCGAAAGAAGGGGTGTTTCCTCTCCTGGCGTTGCTGAAACGAGGGGCGGACACCTCCCATACCTGCGCGGAGTGCGGATGCTGCTTCCATGCCATTTCGATCGGGGACGCATTCGAAGAACGGAACCTCGATCCCTTCTGCGAAAATGGAGTCCTGAAGGCGATCGATCAGTTGGCCGGTTTTTCCCACTCCAAGGCCATCGCGGACCTGATCTCCGAGGGAAAACACAGAACGGAACTCCTGATCACCCTGGGCAAAGTGGGACTCCCTCGGTATGCACATTTCCTATCCCGCTACCGGAACGACAACAATGCCGAAGTAAGAAGAGGGGTTGCCATCGCGCTTGGACTGATCGACAACGACGAGGTATCTGTTCCGGTACTGACGGGGTACCTGTCGAGGCCGGGAGAGGAATTTCTGGTCCGATGGGATGCGTCTGACTCCTTGATAAAAATCGGCAATAGGAGGGACACCCCGGGGCTCAGGATGCGCATGATGGATCTTCTGGAGAAGCCGGACGACACTGCGAGCGGGCTTGCCGGGCGGGTTCTTGCCCGGCTCGGCGATGAGCGGGGATTGGTGAAATTGCGCGAACTGGCGAGACGGGGAGACAGGGAGGCGATCCTCTATCTGGGGGAAGCGGGTGACATGGGGGCCCGGGAACTTCTTGTCGGCAAACTGAAGGAGGAAAATCTTGCCGTCAGGGCTTTTGCCATGTTCTCCCTGGGACGCATCGGCGACGCCTCGATAATTCCGCTAATGAAAGAGGCGTACGACGATTCGGTCAAGCTTACGAAAACGCTGGCGATGAAGCGTAAACAGGGAAAGAGCGAACAGGACCTGGTCGCCAGGTACGGATATCCCCATGGCGACCTCGAAATTCTGCAGGCGACCCTGTACGAGGCGATCGACTCGATCGTGAAAAGGAGCAGCCCACTGCCGCCGTCCACCGGAAATCCCATAGACCGGAAGTGAAAGGCCAGATGATCGCGGGACATGCACGGGTGAGCCATCGGATGAGGCGAAGGAACTGTTGCCTTCCCGATGCAGTGGGGAGACCCGTAAGGGTTCGAGTCCCCCCTTCGGCACCATCCGACATGGTGCAAGCGCTCTTTGGATGTGGAGTGACGTGATTACACGATATCCGAGAGTTCGATATCGAAGGTGAGGTCTTCCCCTGCGAGAGGGTGATTTGCGTCGAGAATGACGGATTCCTCCGAGATCTCCGTGATGATGGCCTGGATCTCCTGTTCCTGGGGTCCTTTCAGGCTCAGCATAAGCCCTTTTTGAGGGGCAATGTGCGGCGGGAATTTTTCCTTTTCCACGTGGATCACGAGTTCTTCCCTTCGCGGGCCGTAGGCCTCGTCCGAAATAATCTTCAGTTTCTTCGTCTCGCCCACGGACATCCCCATCAGAGCGTCCTCGAATCCACCGATAAGCTGGCCGCTGCCGAGGGTCACATCAAGGGCTTCGCGTTCCCTCGAAGAGTCGAATACCGTGCCGTCTTCCAGCCTTCCCGTGTAGTGAACCTTTACGGTGTCTCCATGTTTCGCCTGTCTCATCGCTTGCCCCTTTCCTTCTGTTCGCTTTTGTGTTTCGAGAGACCGACCGGTCTCCACAGGAAATCTTTCCTTCTAGGATGACCATAGCGGCCCACTGATTCATGCTTTCTGACATCATCCGATATTGACATGGCGAATACTTCACGACCTGTCCGGCTGCGGCTACTCCGCCGTGACCCGGTATACGGTTCCGGTGCCGTACGCAGCGATGAAGAGATTTGCGGCCTCGTCCTCCCCGAAGGCGGAGATCTGGTGCGGGGTGTCCGCCAGCAGGGAGTTCTCCCACACCGCGCCGGATCTTTTTAGTCCCCAAATCCTTCCCGAACAGAAGTCCCCGTACAAGTAAGTCCCCTGGAGGGCAGGGAAATCCTCTCCCCGGTAGACCATGCCGCCGGTGACCGAGCAGTTGCCTTCCCCGTGAACGTACTCCGCCACGGGGAGGATAAGTCCGGCATCGGAGCATGAGGGGTCGATATAGCAATGTGCCCCCTCCATCACGTTCCACCCGTAATTTTCCCCTCCCGCGCTCCCGAAAGCCTGGAAGTCGATCTCTTCGTACAGGCCCTGTCCAACGTCGCCGATGTAGAGGTCCCCTGTCGCGCGGTCGAACGAGAAGCGCCAGGGGTTTCGAAGACCCAAGGCCCAGATCTCCCCTCTCGCGGTGTTGTCCGAGAGGAACGGGTTGTCCGGGGGGACGGTGTAGGGGGCCTGGCCGGACTCCACGTCGATCCGCAGGATCTTCCCCAGGAGGGTATCCTTGTTCTGCCCGTTATTTTGCGGGTCCCCTCCGCTTCCCCCGTCGCCCGTTGCGACGTACAGGTACCCGTCGGGACCGAAGGCAAGCTGGCCCCCGTTGTGGTTGGGAAACGGCTGGAGCACGGTCAGAAGGACCGTTTCACTCGCGGAGTCCGCAACGGCGGAACCGCTTGGCACGAAAAAGCGGGAGACGACAGTCGCGCCGTCGGGAGTACGGGTGTAGTTTGCGTAGAACCGCCCCGTCTGCGCGAAACCGGACGGAAAGGCGACAGAAAGCAGGCCCTGTTCGCCGCCGGACGACAGGACCCGGTCCCGGATGTCGAGGAAGGGAGGGGCCGCCGGGTTGTCCAGGGTCCGGATCGTGCCGGCCCGCTCCACGACGAACGTGCGCCCGCTGCCGTCCCCGGCATGGGTGACCTGGACGGGCTGGGCAAACCCCGAACCCGCCGCGATCAGAACCACCTGCAAAGACGCGGGGGGAGGGGGGGTGCCCTGGGCCGGATCCCCGCCGGATCCCCCGCACCCGATGACGAGCAGTGCGAAAAAGAGGGTGTTCAGGTAACCGGCAACGGTCGCCCGGCCGGGTCTCTCCCAATGTCCCTTTCCGTCCATGCTCCTTATCTCCTCCCGATGTCGCAAGAGCCTGCGCCTCCCGGGGGGGCGCTCGTTTCTCCCTTCGATGCAAACCGGACCGGGCGGGTATCATGCATTCAACGGATTATTTTTTAAGAATTAGGCGGGATCTTCCGATATAATGCGCAGGAGTTTTTTTTGAACCCTCCTTGGTCGATGGCGGGGGGGAGCCCGTGTTTCATGGGGTGTCATGAACCGTCGGAAGATCGATCGCCGTGAATTCTTGAAGCTGGGGGCCCTTGCGGCTGTAGCGGGATTGTCCCCCGTTCCCGCGTTCGGAGCCGTCAATCGTCTTGCTCTCCCCGTGCGAAGCCTATCCCTCTACAACACACACACGGGGGAAACCCTGGATGCGGACTACTGCGTCCGGGGGCGGTATTGCCCCGAGGCTCTTAGGGAAATCAATCACATTCTCCGCGACCACCGGACGGGAGAGGTCGCCTCCATCGACCCGGGCGTCCTGGATTTCCTCCATGCGATTAATCAAAAACTGGGATCCCGTGGCCCGTTTCACATCATCTCCGGGTACCGCTCCCCGTCCACGAATGCGAAACTGCACGCCCGATCGGGAAACGTCGCCACGAACAGTCTCCACGTGCGGGGCAAGGCGGCCGATGTCCGCCTTCCGGACGTACACCTCCGGTTGCTTCGTCGGGCGGCCCTCGATCTTTCGAGGGGAGGGGTGGGGTACTACCCAAAGGCCGACTTTGTGCACGTCGACGTCGGCAGGGTCCGTTTCTGGTAGTTTCCGTAAGGCCTTTTCTGCCCTACGACTCCCTTGCGGAGGGAGGGCCCTCCTTCAGGGCCATGTCGAGAGGGGGATCCCGCTCGTAGATGTCGTTCCGAAAATTCACCGTCCCCCCCCCGTCCACCCACGCCGTCCAGTAGAGAATGTGCACGCGGACCGGGTCCCGCAGGATGATCACTTTCTGGACGCCCCCTTCCATCATTTCCGCCAGGGCCTCGCGTGTCCGCCGGGGAGCGTCGCGCAGGAGATACGCCGCCAGTTCCAGCGGTTTTTCCACCCGAATGCAGCCATGGCTTCGGCCCCGGGCGAGATGTTGGAACAATCCCCGCGCGGGGGTATCGTGGAGGTACACGGCGAACTTGTTCGGGAAGATGAATTTCACCCGGCCGAGGGGATTTAACGGGCCGGGATCCTGGCGCAGCTTGAACGAGAAGTTCCTGTCGGTCACCTGGTCCCAATCGACTGTCGCCGGGTCGATTTCCAACGCGTTCTCCCGCCAGCTCTGAAACACCCGGATCCCCTCTTTCGCCAGATACCCGGGATTCTTCCGGATTTTGGGTAGAATCTCCTTGACCGCGATGCTGTGCGGGATGTTCCAGTAAGGATTTACCTCCAGATATTTGATCGTCCCGCTGAATACCGGCGTTGCCGTGTATTCCTTTCCGACGACGATCCGCATCTCCATCACGGGTTCGTTGTTTTCGACAATTCTCATTTTGTAATCCGGGATGTTCACCAGGATATGCCGGTCGCCCAAATCCTGGGGAGTCCAGCGCCACCGTTCCATGTTCAATTTGATCTGCCGGACCCGCTCCTCGACGGGGACGTTCAACGCGGCCAGGGTATGCCGGCCGACGACGCCGTCGTCTGCGAGACCGTGTCTCCGCTGGAACCGGCGCACCGCCGTCTCCACTGCGTCGTCGTAAAGGAAAGGGTCCTCTGCTGGGGATGGATCCAGATCGCCGGTTATGGCCAGGCGGTTCCGGAGCAGGTCGACCCGCTCGGCCCGGTCCCTTTTTCGCAGGGTAGCCCCGGCAGGGATTTTGGGCCATCCCCCGTTTTGCTCAAGGTTCCGGTACCGCATCAGGGCATCCTGCAAGCCCATATAGCCGGGCCAGGGCGGCCGAAGTTCGTTGAGGGTCTCCCCGACCTTGTTCTCGTCGAGCGCCGATTGCAGCAGGGCGGCCAGGTCAGTGGAAGGGCTGTGCGCGATCCAGTCCGCATGAAGGGTTTCGGGATCGACGCGGCCCGACAGCAGATGGGAGCCGTAGAGGAGGAAGGCGTCGGTCAGGAGCAGGTCGAGGTCGGCCTCCATCTCCGGGTCGATCGGCGTTTTCGCGACGCGTTTCTCATTGCGGTCGGAGAGAAGCAACTCGATGGTGTCCAGGTGGTAGTCGTTCGGGTTCAGTCCCTCACGTTCCGATTCCCGGATCGTGGCGATGAGGGAATTTGCCTGGGGAAGGGGCCCATCCTCTTTGCTCCAGGCGGGAACAAATCCCCGACGCTGATAGAAGACGGGGATGACCGCCGAACCGCATAAGATCTCCTGCCGGCACGAAAACTGCGAAAGTCCCCGGTCTGCCTCGATCTTGGCGCGCAGACGGCTTCCCACCGTCTCGGAATGCGGTTGCTCGACCGGTTGCTCGACCGGTTGCTCCACGGGCGTGCACGAAAGGAATCCGAGGAGGATGAGAATGCCCGGTATCTTCTTGTTCATGGCGCGCATGTTGTCTGTCCCGATTGTGCTTCGTTCCGCTTCTATGGAATTTTGATGCAGGAAACTTCTTAGGGAATCCATTACACAGGGGAACAGGGAGATCAGTCGTCCCGAATCTGCGGGCACCGGCGAAGGATGTCCCAGTACGCCCCCCGGTATCCGGCGCGGATAGCGTCGGCGAGCACCCGGTTGGCGTTGTAGTTGTAATTCCTCTCGGGCCTCGTCGGGTCGAAGAAGAGAAACCGGCTGTCGCCCCTCGTGAGGTCGTCGAGGAGGGCGAAGACGAAGGGGGCGACCTCCGGTTCGAGGTAGAAGACCGGTTCCGCCAGGTCGTCGCCTCCCACGAGCCCGCGTTCCCTTCCTTTACCGGTGGTCATGCTGGCAAGCTCCGTGCCGGGGTAGACCCGGACTCCCACGGCAACGCCGGCGCAGTCCGGTTCCGCCTGCTTCATCAGCGAGACGGTGCGGACGATACTTTCACGCGTCTCACCGGGGCCCCCGATAAGCAGGTCGAACATGACCGCCATGCCGGCCTCCCGGCACAGGCGGGCGGTGCGAAGGATGTCTTCCGCAAGAAAGTCCCGCCCGAGGAGTTTCAGCATCCGGTCGTCGCCGCTGTCGGTGCCGAAGTTGATCCCCACGCATCCGGCGCGCCGCATCAGGTCCGCCAGTTCGGCGGTGAAGGGAACAGGAGCGCAGTAGGCGTACCAACGCAATCGTTCGCCCAGTCCCCGGCGGATGATCTCCCGGCATACCTCGGCGGCATGATCCGCCGGGATGTTGAACTCGCTGTCGCAGGTGTGGATGTGGTCGATCCCCAGGGAAACAAGGCGGGCCAGTTCATCGGCCACGGCTTCGGGGGGACGAACGCGGACGTGGGTTCCCTTGGCGACCGGGTCGGCGCAGTAGATGCACCGGCGGGGGCACCCCCGCTTCGTCTCGATCCCGGCCTGTCCTCCCTCCCGGAAGTAGCGGCGGTTCTCCAAAAAGCCGCGGCTCATCGGGGGCAGGCCGGCCAGGGGGCGGACGACGCCGGGGTTTCGCCGCCACGTCGCGCCGGAACGGGAGATCAGGCCGGGAAGGTCGTTCCACGGCTGGTTTTTCTCCAGGCGATCCGTAGCCTCCACCAGGGTGAATTCCCCTTCCCCCCAGATTCCCGCGTCGGCGCCGCACCGTGCGAGAACCGCTTCCGGCATGACGGAGAAGCCAACCCCTCCCAGGACGATCGGGGCATCCGTGTGCTCCCGGATGCATTTCACCACGGCCACGTGGTCGGAAAGAAAGGAGGCCCGGGTAGCGAAGGAGCAATCGTCCGTGTTGCGGATCGACACCCCGACCAGGGCATGTTTCCCGTTTTCCAGGAACCCGGCAATGGCCGGCTCCCACCGCTCTTCCCAGCACAGGTCGAGGATTTCCGCTTGGTGCCCGGAAGCGCAGAGCGCCTCGGCGATGTAATCCAGCCCGATGGGAGCGATGGGCGGGACGATCCGGTTGGTGTTTACCAGCGCGACGCGCATCGGTCCCCCCGGTCGGCGCCGCCGGTTATTATGACCCGCCTCTTATGTAGTAGTAATTGATGATGTCGCGCTTGGTGATCATGGTGACGATTTCGTCCCGGGCGTCCTCTAACACCACCGGCAGTTCATCGACGTTCAGGGCCGCCATCTTGTCCAACGCCTGCTGCAGCGTATCGTGCCAGAGAACACGTTCGACGTTGGGGGTGGCCACATCGCGGGCGAGGATCAGGTGGTTGATCGACTCCTCGAACATGAATTCCCGGACGTCGTTGATCGACAGGATCCCCGTCATTTTTCCCTCCCGGTTCACCACGGGGTAATAGATCTCCCGGGAGTTGATCATGATTTGCACCAGCTCGCCGAACGGCATCTCCTCGGGAATCCGGTTCACCGCGCGAATTTTTACCGCCTCGTGTACGTAGATCCTCTCCAGGAGACCGCGGGAAAACTCGGTGACATGCGCCGGCGATGCCATGCGGCTGGTCAGCTGCTTCTCGTACAGGCTGACCTTCCGAAGCAGGAGGTAGCAGATCGACGAAACCAGCATCAGCGGGACCAGCAGGGTGTAGCTGGAACTCATCTCGCACGCCATGATGATCGAGGCGATCGGAACCTTGGCCACGCCGGCGAAAAATCCCCCCATTCCCACGAGAACGAAGGAGTTGGGGTGGATGATCCAGCCGGGGGCCAGCTTATGGCCCAGGAATCCGAAGGCTCCTCCCAGCATTGCCCCGATGAACACGGAGGGACCGAAGACTCCCCCGCTTCCCCCCGAGCTGATGGTACAGGACGTCGCCAGGATCTTTAAGAAAACGAGGAGCAGCATCGTCCACCAGATGATCTTCCCCTCCAGGGCCATCTGGATCCATCCGTACCCTCCGTCGATCACGGCGGGGGAGAGGAAGGAGACCACCCCCAGCATCAGGCCGCCAATGGCGGGCTTGAGCATGCGGTTGATCCGCAGAGGAAGGAAGAATTTGTCCCGGAGGCCGTAGAAGACCCGGATGTAGAGGAAGCCGACCAGCGCGCAGACGACCCCGAAGAGGGCATACGGCACCAGTTCCGAAGTCACCATGAAGTTGAGCTGGCCGGGGAAGAAGAGGGCCTTTCTGCCATAGACCTGGGAATAGACGGAATGGGCGATGATGGAGGAGATGATGCAGGGGAGGATCCCTTCGTATTCGAATTCCGTCTCCCGGTAGAGGACCTCGGGGGCAAACAGGGCCGCACCCAGGGGTGCCTGGAAGATGGCCCCGATCCCTCCTGCCGCCCCGGCCAGCACGAGGATGCGCTGGTCCCTTGGCTTCAGTTTGAGGCTCGACGAGAGGAACGCCCCGAAGCCGGAACCGATCTGGGCGATGGGGCCTTCCTTCCCCGCGGAGCCGCCGCTTCCGATGGTGAGGGCGGAAGCGATGATCTTCACGATGGGCACCCGCTTGCGGATCTGGCCCCCCTTCTGGTGAAATGCCTCGATCATGGCGTCGGTCCCGTGCCCCTCGGCCTCCGGG
>JBFKGZ010000086.1:0-10356 GCA_041633075.1 Candidatus Deferrimicrobiaceae bacterium
AGGGCCCAGATGCTGCTGTGGGACCACGAGGCATACAACCGCCTTCCCCTTCACGCGCGTTCCCTGGACGTGGGGGGAATTGTTCCGGACGGCACCCTTCTCTCCCTCGGAAACGTGGAGGAGTTCTTCCTCCTCGTCGAGCACGTGGAAGGGCGCGGTTACATCCAGGACCTGGTCCGCCTCCAGAGCGGGGCAGCGCTCTCCGATATCGACCGTGCGCGTGCAGATGCCCTTTGCGACTACCTCGCTGACATCCACCAGGTAAGAGGTCCCGACCCCGGTCTGTACGTGCGGCGGATCCGGGAGCTTTTGGGTCACGGGGAGTGCATCATGGGGATTCTCGACGGCTATCCGCCGAAGCATGGGTTCATCACCCCGGAACTCCTCAAGGGAATCGAGCAACGGTGCGTGTCCTGGCGCTGGCGAATCAAGGGCCGGACCCACCGGCTCAGGCAGGTGCACGGGGATTTCCACCCCTATAACATCCTGTTTGATGAAGGCGTCCGGTTCCGGGTGCTGGACCGTTCCCGCGGCGAATGGGGCGACCCGTCCGACGATGTCACCTCCCTCACAGGGAATTACCTCTTCTGCTCCCTCCAGCGGAACGGAAAGCTTTCCGGGTCCTTCGAAACCCTGTTCCGGAGATTCTGGGACCGTTATCTCGAGAGAACGGGCGACCGGGAGATGCTTACGGTCGCCGCCCCATTCTATGCATTCCGGGGGCTTGTGATGGCCAGCCCCGTCTGGTATCCCACCCTGGGCGAGGACGTCCGCAGAAAACTCTTCTCCTTCATCGAGGGCGTCCTGGACGCGGAGGCGTTCGACCCGAATCGCGTGAACGACTACTGCGGAGCAAGGTAACGATGAAAGCGGGATTTGCCGTCTGGATCACGGGACTGCCGGCGTCGGGAAAATCGACCGTCGCGGCCGCGTTGACGAAAGAGCTTGCGTCCCGCGGGGTGAACGTCGCGGTGCTTGAGTCCGACGCTCTCCGGAAGGTCCTTACCCCGCAGCCGCGCTACGACGACGAAGAGCGGGACGTTTTCTACGGCGCGCTCGCCCACATAGGCCAGCTTCTGACCGAACACGGCATATCCGTGATCTTCGACGCGACCGCCAACCGGCGCGCCTATCGCAACCGGGCCCGGCACGCCATTGCCCGGTTTCTGGAAGTATTCGTCGACTGTCCCCTCGACGTATGCATCGCGCGGGACCCCAAGGGAATCTACCGGAAGGGAAGGGAGGGAAGCGCCCCCGGGGTCCCCGGCCTGGAGGCCGTCTATGAACCCCCCGACTCTCCCGACGTGGCGGTACGGGGTGACGTGGAGGATCCGGCACGCGCCGCACGGCGAATCGTCGACAAACTCATTGAGACGGGATACGTAAAGGAGTGACGCCGTCGTGGAGACACCCAAAGGCATCGGAGACCGGTTTCAGCAGGAAACGAAATACGAGCAGGGACGGTTGGGGGGAGACCCGATCGACTGGTCGTCCAAACCTCCTCTGTACAAGGAATATCCCGGCGCGAGAGAGATCCGGCTCCCCCCGCCGGAGGCGCCCGTCCGTTTTTCCTTTACGGAAATCGTGTCCCGAAGGCGCAGCGTCCGGGAATATTCCCCCCGGCCCCTTCGCCGGGAGGAGCTCTCTTTCCTCCTGTGGGTCTCCTCGGGCATCCAGCGGGTGGAGGCGGGCCACGAGTTCCGCACCGTACCCTCCGCCGGCGCCCTGTACCCGGTCGATACGTACGTGATCGCCCACCGTGTGGAAGGAGTGGAGCGTGGCGTGTATCATTACGGCGTCCACGGTCATCTCCTGGAGGAGGTGACCCCGGGGGATGTCGGAGGGGACCTCTCCCGCGCGGCGCTATTCCAGCAGTTCTGTTCCGAGGCGGCGGCCACCTTCGTCTGGACGGCCGTCTTCCCCCGCGCCAAGTGGAAATACCGGCAGCGGGCCTACCGGTATGTCTATCTCGACGCGGGGCATATCGCCCAGAACCTGGCACTGGCGGCCGTCGGGCTCGGGCTGGGGAGCTGCCAGGTCGCCGCCTTTTTCGATGACGAGATGAACGCCCTCCTGGGCGTGGACGGCGTGGAAGAGAGCGTCATCTACCTGAGCGCCGTGGGGCATCCCGCCTGACCGGGCAGGTGCAGCGGATATCGCTCACAGGAACGCCAAGCTCGCCCGGTAGATCCGGAGCGTCCCCGCATCGAACAGGACGAACCGGACGAGTGCGGGCGCCCGTTCCTCCTTCGTCAGGAACGTCGCGATGGTCGACAGGGCGACGAACGCAGCCTCTTCGACCGGATATCCGTACGCGCCCGTGCTGATCGAAGGGAAAGCGACCGACCGCAACCCCATCGCAGCAGCGACCCGAAGCGAGTTCCGGTAGCAGGAGGCAAGAATCCCGGGCTCCCCCTGATTCCCCCCCTTCCACACCGGCCCGACCGTGTGGATGACGTATTTTGCCAAGAGCCGCCCGCCGGTCGTCACCACCGCCTCCCCCGGTGGGCACTCGCCCTGCCTCGACCGGATCGCCTTGCATGCCGCAAGGATCGCGGGGCCGCCGGCCCGGTGAATCGCTCCGTCCACCCCTCCTCCCCCGAGCAACGACCTGTTCGCGGCATTCACAACCGCGTCCGTCGATTCCTTCGTGATGTCGCCCTGGACCAGCCGGATCGTGCCGGTGCCGAAACCCCGCTCCATCCCATTTCCCCCGATCGGTGGTATCATTTTTCATAATACCCCAGGACCGGCGGGGCGAACGGGAGGGGAACGATCGTGTTCCTTCTGGAAATCATGGCGGAGAACAAGATTCGCGAAGCGATGGCGAGGGGGGAGTTCGCAAACCTTCCGGGAGCCGGCAAGCCCCTCCGCCTCGAGGACGACTCGATGATCCCCGACGACCTCCGCGTCGCCTACAAGATACTCCGTAACGCCGGGTGCATCCCCCCCGAACTGGAAGTGCGCAAGGAGATCATCACGCTCCGGGCCCTGCTCCGGACCATCGAGGACGAGGGAACGAAAAGGGAAAAGATCCAAGAGCTTAACTACAAGCTTATGAAGCTTGGCATAATGAGAAGACGGATGGTGACCCTCGACGAATTCCCTGAGTACAAGGAACGGATCCTCGGAAAAATGGGCGCAGGAAACCCGGGGTAACCCTTCTTATTTACGTTTCGGCCGCGGATTCCCGATCAAAATAGAATCGTGGGCAGAGGGAGGCCCCGTCTCATGATCCCGGCCGATACGATCCCCGTCCCGAACGAGATTTCCCTCCGGGTGCTCCGCGCCCTGCGGAAGAGAAAGAAGCTCTGGCGGTTCCTCCGGGAGTTCTGCCGCGCCGCAGAGGGAGCAAAGGGATCCCCGTACCTCGTTGGGGGGATCGTCCGCGATCTCATCGAGGGGCGACCGGGCAAGGACATCGACCTGATGGTCACCGGGATCGGGTTCGATGCGTTGGGGGAAATCGTCCTTGCCCTTCCCCGGAGAGAACTCGGGATCCTGCGGATCATCACGGCAGGGAAACGGTTCGCCGTGTACAAGGTGTCGACCTCCTGGTCCGCGGAGGAGATCGACGTGGCGCTTGCGCGCACGGAGTTCTCCACCGGCCCGGGTCACCGCCAGTTCGAGGTCCGCACCGACTGCGTCGACGCCCGGGGGGACGCGGCCCGCCGTGATTTCACGATCAACAGCCTGATGTTCTCCTTTCGCACAGGGAAACAGCGGCTCACGGGGGAAGTGATCGACTTTTTCGGGGGGCGGGAAGACCTCCGCCGCAAACGGATCCGGGGCGTGGGGAATCCGCGGGACCGGATCCGGGAAGACCCCCTGCGGATGCTGCGGGCCATCCGTCAGAAGAATGAACGGCCCGGCTATCGGATCGAGAAGAAAACCTGGCAGGCGATCTGCGGAGAAGCAAAGGAATTGTTGGGAACGATTTCCGGCGAGCGCCTCGTCGACGAACTGACGAAATCGCTTTCGGCGAACCCCTCCGGAACGGTATCGGACCTCTACCGTGCGGGAATTCTGCCGCTGTTGATCCCGGAGGTCCCGAACGGGGGGGCCGGCCGCCTGTCGCGCCTGAAGAAGAGATACACCCTCCTCCAGGCATCTCTCGGCCGCTTCCTGCCGGAGACGGTGCTGTTCGCCAATCTCCTCGTGGACGTCGGGCAGAACGAGTCCCGACTTCGCGTCCGCGGGGGAAAACGGGATTCCCCGCACGGTCGACGTCGTCCCCCCGCAGGGCCGATCGGAAGGGACGCTTTCCGCCTTCCCCGCACGGATGCACTCGCCCGAAGGCTTCATATCCCCCGTGTGCGGCGAGTAGTCCAGATGGTCGAGGACGTGTTTCGGCTATTCCACCTCCGGATGCTGCGCAACCCGCACGCGCAGATCGAGACGATCTTCGGCCGATGGGAGGACCCCAAGCATCTGCACGCGCTCTACACAGCCGCCCGCGCGGCGGCCTCGAGGAGTGTCGAGGACTTCCGTCCGGTCCTTCGAACCGCGGCAAGACGGCCGCCCCTTCTCTCCGGCGATGACATCCTCGCGCTGGGGGTCCCGGCGGGGCCCCGGGTGGAATCGATCCTGGAGGAGGTCCGGGAAGCCACGCTTACCGGCAAGGTTTCGGACAGAAACGGGGCGAAGAGACTGGCCAACCAGTTACGGGCCGAGAACCATCTCCCTGCGATTTCTCACCGGAGTCGAAAGTCGAGAAGAAGGGTGAGCAAGAGCCCCAGCAGGGCAAGATAAAGGACAAAGTCGTTCGGCACGAGATAGCGAAGTGCCTCGATCTCTTCGTACATCATGAAGCTGGAGAGTAGCGGACCGGCAACAGGGGTCATCTGCATCTCCCGGGAAACCGACTCACGCCGCTTATATTGTTCATTATACCGCAGGAAAAATGCCGTCGGTAGGATTGCCTCCCCCCCCGGCCACGGCCGTACAATGATAGACAGGGGAGGAATCGATGAGAAGCCCTTGGATCGCACTGCCGCTGGGGGCGGCATCCGTGATGGTCATCTTCGTGTCCGGCGGGTGCGCTCCGAAGACGCATGCCCTGCGGGACAACGGTCCCGCCGCGGCTGTCCGGCAGCCTCCGGTGAAATCGATGGATGTGCGCCTGCTGTCGGAAAGACCGGAGGTGCCTCCGCAATTACCCTACTCGGTGGCCGATGAGATCCGGGGTCGCTGGCTTACCCTGTTCGAGGTAACCGTAAGTCCCGTATCGGCGGGCACACTTCCCGTTACGGAATCGGCGGAGGATCCGGAAACACCCGCGTCCGGGCCGGCGCAGGACCCCTGAAACGGGAATTTGTCAGCGAACCGACCTGCCCCCGCGGCTACCTGAAAAACCGAATCCAAATCCCCCTCTCCCACCGCTTCGACTGCTCCGGACGGTACCGCCCGTATTCCCTCGGGACCTCCCCGGGGAGGAGGAGCCGACGCGCGGTGATCGCGCGGCCTGTCCCCTGGATCCCGATTCCGCCTGGGGCCTGATCACGCGAGGAGAGGAGGAGCGGGCGCGCGGAGATCGCGCGGCCTGTCCCCTGGGTCCCGGTTCCGCTTGCATTCTGATCTCGCGGCCGGGTGGTGCGGGCGCAGCGGGCGTCCTGCTCTTCCTGGCCTCCCTGGAAATCGACACTCCCTCCCCTCTTCCTTGGGAGGAGCGCCGTCCGGCACCCGAAGGAACCACCGCGCGCGAGGGAACCACACGCGATCCGACGCTCTCTCCGTACTTCTCGGACCGGGTCAGGGCACTCGACCTCTCCGCGCGAACCCCCGATCCCCGTCCCGGGCGGGGTGATGACGGGGTTATCCGTTCCCATCTTTCCTGTCGTGCGGGGCTCTCCCTTGCGGGACGTCCCGTCTCCCTCAGATTCCGGGAGCGATCACTCTGCGTCCGCGTGTTCCGTTCTGCCCCCCGCGCGCCGGGTCCGGAGGAACCGCGGTCGCCTCTTTGCACGATCGGCCTTGCTTCATCGCGACGCGGTGTTCCGCGCGTGCGAACCGAAACGTTTCGCTCCCTGCGGACTGCTGTCCAGTCCCGCCAATCATCGCCTCGGTTCCCCCTCCCCCGCACGTAGACGGTCCCCCGGGAAAGAGGGCGTTCCCAGGAAGAAAGACGGGTGTCGGAGCGGGTGAACGCGATCCGCCTCGTCCTCTCCCCGGGCCGAAGGGGAACCCACCGGACGCGACCTCCGTCCCGGATAAACCGGACGTTCGCCGGGACGAAATGTGCGTGCCTGTGATAGTGGTGATAATGATGCCCGCCGAAGCCGAAGCTGAACGAAACGAACGAGCGGAAGGGGTACCACACCCACGCGTACACCGGGTCGAAGTACCAGTACCCGTAATGGTAGGGGTACCACCCCCACGGCTCATAGGATATCCAGGTCCATCCGTACGGGGAGACCCACGACCACCGTCCGTAATAGTACGGTGACCAGTTCCCGGAGACCCTCGGACGCCATACGTACCCGTACTCCGGCGTGCTCACCCATTCCCCGTACTCGCGAAGTTCGTACGCCGCCGCCGGGGGAACGTTGGCCTGTTTCTCGGTTTCCGATAGAGGAGGGGGTTCCTCAAAGGAGTCCCGATCCTCCCCGGTATAGGCGCTTATCCGGACGTCTTTCCCGAGGGAGGCCTGCTCTCCCGCTTGGACGGGGATCCGTCCGCTTTTCGTGTTTACCGTCCCTTCGCCCTCGCGGACGACGAGCGTCGTCTCGCCGGCCTCCGATACGGTCATCCAGTATCGGCCGGGGACGGAAAATTCCGCATTCGCCTGCTCCGGGGTCGTGACGCGGACGGGAGCAAAATCGGTTTCGGGCAGGTAGAAGCGAATCTCCCCGGACCGGAGGCGGAATGCGGTTTCCCCGTCCGTGAGGCCAAGGATGGCAATCTCCGTGCCGCCCGTAAGAAGGACGAATTGCCCCCCGTGGAACTGCAACTCCGCTTCGGACCCTTGGGGTATGCTGATCATCGACCGCCCGGGAACGGGGCTGTTGCTGGAAAACTCCTCCCAGTCCCCGGAGTCCGTCGTGCGGACCCAGGCAGACCCTTCGAAGATCTTCAGGCGGGTGACGGAATACGAGGGAACGCCGTCGTACCCCGTGTCCTCGTCCACCGCCTGCGCCGAAACGGCAAACAGCGCCAAGGCAATCGCCATGATCCCGATATGTTTCACGAATTTCATTGTGCCCTCCCCTTCCCCTTTGCCACCGCCACTCCGTTGCACGATCCCGCTGTCTCCCAGAGCTTTGCGGGTTTGTAGATTCCCGGCTTCCGTATGCCGGTAACCCGGCCGGCGCCGGTGCCGCTCCGACCGGCACACTGCTTAGACGCCGCCAGGCGGCAAGAAAATTCAACCGGTCGACCTGTTTCCCCCTGTGGGTTCCTCCCCCGCCCGGTTTCCATGATACCGTTTAAACCCTGACGGATCGGGAAAGTTCCGCTCCCCGCCCCATCCGGCGCAAGGATTGGTATACTTCTTATCCACTTAAGCTGCGGCAGGGGGAAAATCTTGTACCGGCTGAACGACCGGAACCGTCTGATCGGTGAGATGTTTTCCTCGATCGCGCCCAGGTACGACCTGCTGAACCGGCTTCTTTCCCTCGGGACGGACCGCCGGTGGCGCAGGGAGGCCGTGGGATGGATCCGGCCCGAAACGGGAGGGGTCCACCTGGACGTGGCGACCGGGACCGCCGATGTTGCTCTCGAGATCTTCCGGCAGAAGGGAAACGGGGCGTTCGTAACCGGGGTAGACATATCGGCCGCGATGATGCGGATCGGCAGGGAGAAGGCCGCCCGGGCGGGATTTTCGAACAGGCTGGCGTTCGTCCTGGCGCCGGGAGAGTCGCTCCCCTTCCGGGACGACGCGTTCGACTCCGCCTCCATCGCCTTCGGGATTCGAAACGTGGTCCGCCGGGATCGAGGCCTCAAAGAAATGTGCCGCGTGGTGAAGCCGGGAGGGCGTATCGTGATTCTGGAGTTCTCGCAGCCGGAAGCTTCCCTTTTCGGGGCCCTCTACCGGTTTTATTTCACCAGGGTGCTCCCGCTGCTGGGGGGTCTGTTTTCCCGCCGGAGCGCATACGCATATCTCCCGGATTCCGTACGGGAGTTTCCTCCTCCCCGGGAATTTGCCGAAATGATGCGGAATGCGGGATGCGACCCGGTGACGTTCCGGGCACTGACCCGGGGAATCGTGACTCTTTACATCGGGGTAAAGCGCCTGGTTCCGGGCTAATTCGCCACCTGGACCTGACCGGCGTCGAGCCACCCTTCGAACAACGCGGTCGTGAGGTACCGTTCCCCCGCGTCGGGCAACACCGTCACGATCGTCTTCCCTTCGAATTCGGGGGTCTTCGCGAGACGCACGGCCACGGCCGCGGCCGCGCCGCAGGAGATGCCGGAAATAATCCCCTCTTCCCGCGAAAGCCTCCGGGCGAACTCGATCGATTCGTCGTTGGTGACGGTTTCCACCCTGTCCACCAGCGAAAGGTCGAGCACTTCGGGGAGGAATCCCGCGCCGATCCCCTGGATCTTGTGAGGCCCCGGCGTAAGCGGCTCCCCCCGCAGTTTCTGCGAGATAACGGGGCTGTGAACGGGTTCGACTGCCACGGACAGAATCGGTTTCCCCTTCGTGTTCTTGATGTATCGCGAAACCCCCGTGATCGTTCCGCCCGTTCCTACGCCGGAGACGAACACGTCGATCTTCCCCTCAGTATCCTCCCAGATTTCCGGGCCGGTCGTGTCCTCGTGGATCTGCGGGTTGGCGGGGTTATTGAACTGCTGCGGCAGGAAATATTTCGCGGGGTCCGACGCGACGATCTCGTTCGCCTTGTCGATCGCCCCCTTCATCCCCTTGGCCCCATCCGTCAGCACCAGCGTCGAGCCGAAGGCCTGCAGCACCGTCCGGCGCTCAATGCTCATGGTATCCGGCATGGTGAGGATGATTCCGTATCCCCGCGCGGCGGCAACATAGGCGAGGGCAATTCCCGTGTTTCCGGACGTCGGCTCAACGATCGTCTTTCCCGGGCCGAGGAGTCCCCGCTTTTCCGCGTCCCAAACCATCGAGGCGCCGATGCGGCACTTCACCGAGTAGGCAGGGTTTCGCCCCTCGATTTTCCCCAGAACGATTGCCGTGGCTCCATCGGTGATCCGGTTGAACTTGACGAGGGGAGTTCTCCCTATCGAATACGAGTTATCCAGGAACCATCTGGTCATGACGGTCCTCCCTATTTAACCTATGGTTTTAATAGTATTTAAACGGCCAAGTGGTGTCAACCGGATTTCCCACGCTTCCCATTTCCCGGGTTTGGCAGTATCTTTGTCGGATGGAAATCTCCACGCTGTGCGTATTTTGCAGCTCAAGCAACCTGGTTCCCAAGCATTTCCGGGAAGACACGATCGCCCTTGGTGACCGTATGGTAGAGGAAAGGATCGCCCTTGTCTACGGGGGAGGATCGGTGGGCCTGATGGGGATACTCGCGGACCGGGTTCTCGGCGGGGGAGGCAAGGTCATCGGGGTCATTCCGGAGTTCCTTTGCACGGAGGAGCTTGCCCACGAGGGGCTCACGGAAATGATCATCACGCAAACCATGCACGAAAGGAAAATCGAGATGAGCCGGAGAGCGGACGCGTTCGCGGTCCTGCCGGGCGGCTTCGGAACAATGGACGAGTTCTTCGAGATCCTCACGTGGAGACAGCTCGGCCTGCACGCGAAACCGATCATCGTCGCCAATACCGCAGGCTGGTTCGACCCGATCCTTTCCTACTTCCACCACGCCGAAAGCCAGCGCATGGTATCCCGCGAGAATCTTGCCCTGGTCGAGATCGTCAGTGCAGGAGAAAACGTCGTGGAGACCCTGCTGCGCCGGCGGGACCCCGCAGGCACTCTGCCCCGCCTTTCCCGGTCGTAGCACCCCGCCCCTACTCTCGGGCCTTACCTCCCGTCCGGGAAAGCAGCAGATTGATGACGGAAGAGCAAAACACGACGAGACAGGATGCCTCGGCGATGTCGAGGGAGGGGACGCGCTCACCCCCCGAAAGCCCGCTCACGGCATGGCAGTATCCGAGGATGATCTCGATGCCTCTGGCCAGTTCCGGGGGAATCCCGAGCGTCCCGGAGACAGGCGCAATCGTTCCCAAGGCAACCTCTCCCGATCCGCCGGACAGCGTATGGACGACGGCCGCCACCGCGATCAGGGCCTCGCGGGCCGCCTCCGCCCCGGCGGGGTCGGGACGGCGGGAAAGGAAACCCACCGCGGAGTTCAGGTGCCGTCCCGCGGCGTCCAGATCGAACAGGGTAAGTTTCTCTTCGGCCGCCATTACGGCGTCCAGTCCGAGTTCGTCCGG
>JBFKGZ010000087.1:0-10200 GCA_041633075.1 Candidatus Deferrimicrobiaceae bacterium
ACCGACCACCGGGAATGCACCTCTAACCGTTGATTTCTCGGATCTATCCACCGGCGGTATCATTACTTCATGGTCCTGGGATTTTGGGGATGGCGGAACCTCTGCGGAACAGAACCCATCGCATAGTTACGCCGAAGGGACCTATACCGTATCCCTTACCGTGACGGGGCCGGACGGATCGAATACCAATACGAAGCTTAATTTCATCAACGTCGGACCCATTCCTCCACCGCCCGTTGCCGATTTCTCGGCTTCCCCGACCACCGGGAACGCACCTCTCACCGTAGCGTTCACCGATCTTTCTGCGGGTGTAATCAGCACATGGTCCTGGGATTTTGGGGATGGCGGAACCTCTGCGGAACAGAACCCATCGCATGATTACGGTACTGCGGGGACCTATACCGTATCCCTTACCGTGACGGGGCCGGGCGGAACGGATACCATTACAAAAGCGGATCACATCATTGTTACCTTTCCTGTGTTCACAGACGACTTCAACCGGGCGGATTCCTCCTCCCCGGGAGCAAACTGGACGGTCGTCAGTGGGACGGCCAACATTGTTTCAAACCAGTTGATGCCGAGCGCATATAATTCAAAACTGCATTGGAACGCGGGAAGTTTTGATCCGGACCAATATTCACAGGCGAAGCAATACGGGACTGACTGGCGAGCCGTCACTGTCCGCGGGTCCGGAGTAGGAGCCAATTATCTTGCTTACGCTGCTTGGATTTCCGGGTCATCCGGGTCGGTAAGTTTACGCATTGGCTACACTATCGGAACAGATTGGGGCGCATATCTGGATGCTGGGACCACAACGCTCCCATGGACTGACGGGGATGTGTTGCGCCTTGAGGCAACGGGACAAGATACCAACATCGTTCTGGAGGTATACCAGAATGGTATCCTCCGCAAGACTTTGGCGTTTGCCGATTTCAGTGACCAATCCAGAGTGTTTAATTCGGGGCAGCCCGGTTTATTTACGCTCAACGCCAACAGCGCCATCCATGACGACTGGGAAGGCGGGAGTTTATAATGAGACTGGTTGTCCTTTTCGTGGCCCAGTTCGATTCGTTTGGGGACAGGCTCTAGGAGAAACAACAGCAAGATCCTTGCAAAAGGACCCAGGGCATTCATGAAAATGCCCTGGGTCCCGATCTTTCATCACCCGACTGTCGTATCTGCTCATTTCTTTTCTTGCTACTGAATACAATCTGCCGTAAAACGGCAGGTCTGACGCTAAATGGCAGGTTTATGGAATTCCTGCGCTACTCCAAGGTGTGTAGCGCTGCCGGATCGGTGACCACATCTTCGTTGCTCTTGTTCAAGAAATCGGTTATCCCGTTTAGAAAAGCAGTACGCCTTGGAAATCGGGTTTTCAGGTCATGCGGATCCTTAATATCTGGTGCCAACATTTACCGTCACGATGAAGCCGTCGTAATGTGTATCCCCAAGAGGCACCCCAAAAAACTGTTGTTCAGGAGTCTTCGTCCAAAGATACTTCCCCTCCAGCCCAATAAAAAAGTCATTTGGCATATTATATTTACCACCAACTAAAACTTGAAATCCATAGAATGTATCTACTTCCGAATCGGAATTCTCACCTATCGTAACTTCAGTTTTGCTTATATACGCTCCCATTCCCCCACCGCCATACAAATCTACAGGGCCAGCGGGGTATCTACCTAATAAATTGAAGGTAATAGGAACAAACTTTGCTGTCACTTTTGGGCCTTCTTTAAACCTCGTTTGAAAATAACCAACACCCAATTCGCCACCGAAATATTTCGTTGTATAAGTTCCTACCGCGACTTCTAAGTTAATACCCTCATCGGTGAAATCTTTGACATCATCATTGTCGGGAGAATAAATGCCACCCTTCAAAACGAAGTAGGAATTCTTGTTGTCTTGGGCAAACGTCAGAGCAGATAAAGTAAATATAAAAACAAATGTGAGAAATGATATAAACCAGGATATCCGCCTCATGGGGTTTCCTTTCCGATAATTTTGTCTTAGTCTATGCAAAATATATTCCAATGGATTCTGCAACAAAAAAAATAAAACCCTTTCCACCTGAATAATCCCCCGTATCTTAGTGTAAAAATCTTCCCAGAGTCAACATCGGAACGTAATGATTCACCGGCCAATCGATTGTCCCAGGGGTCGACGGTTGATATTTCAAGGCACCGAGTGGACGGAGCCGTTCTGACCGCTCTCCCAAGGACTCCCCGGCTCGAACATCTGGGAAACCAACATCCCGCCAACCTCCTTCGAGTAAAGTCCGGAATCCGATTTTCCGATACGAATAGAAGTAAGTGGAGAAAACAACCGGAAATCGATAGCGACAACCCTTTTCCAAAGGAGCGATAAGCCATGACGAAACGTGTGCCGTCGGTAGTCGTATGCATGCTTGCCGTATTCTTCCTCGTCGGGTGCGGGGGAGGCGGGGGAGGAGATTCCGCGTCGCTGTACACCGGTATCACTTCCCCATCCATGATAACCGACAACAATGCGGAAGAAATCGCTCTCCAGGCATATCAGGCAGGCGACCTTTCGGCTTCCGCCGTTTCCGTGCTCGGCGTCTCCGGAAACGGGAATGCTGCCGTTGGCAGTCCCAATGTTTTAACGCTCGTCCGTTTGCTGAAAGAGGGCGCGGACAGAATGCCGGTGCTCTCTCATGCAACGGTCCCCATGAATTCTTCGCCCCCCGCCCATTCCATGACGGTCGTCACGATCGATAACACGATCGATGACGGTCAGGGCGGGAGCATAACGTTTCAATTGTCGATCGACGACCAGACGGGAGAGTTCGGCGGAACGTTCCGGTTCAATGACTGGCACGGGGATGGCGGCGGGTTGATTTCCGGACTGGCAAACGTATCCGGGTCCTTCGACATGGCCGGAGGTTTCTTCTCCCGTATTCGGTTCTCCTTCAACCCGATCACCATAATGGACGGCCTGGGTTCCGCCAGCATCTACGGGACGGTGGACCTGGAAAGCGACGGATTCTTGTCGGCGTCCGCCTCCATGAACATCTTCCTGCAGGACAACACCTCGCTGGAAACCGTCTGGATCAGCAACTACACGATGACACTGACGGAAGGTCCGGACGCAGACTTCGACGGGGAACCCGATTACGTGGACGCAACCGTGTCGGGAAGAGTCTATCTGCCCAATTACGGGTACGTGGACGTGCAGGCATCCACCCCGACACCGTTTCGCTATTACGCCGGCTTCTCGCTTCCCTCGAGCGGGGTCCTCCTCGTCACGGGAAGCGGGGGAAGAAGCGCAAGACTTGTCGTGATCAGCGCCGTTCCGGAATCCCCGGGATATTACGTCGAAGCGGATCTGGACGGGATTCCCGGGTACGAATGGAGAGGGGACGACCAATTCTGGCTGTAAATCCCGCATAACGATTCCCGAACAGAGAACGGGGGCAGGCGATCTGCCTGTCCCCGTTCTGGTTTCGACCCCCGGGATCTCTCTGCCTAGCTCATCCGAGAAAAGCCCGCTGCTTCGACGCGACCCGTTGCATCTTTTCGGTCGCCTTGAGGCCGTGTCCCGTGAGCGGGGCGACGACGGATCCGGATCGGACGCCCGGGTACTTGAGGAAGGCCGCCACCGGCAGGGCGGAGGTCGGTTCCACGTAGAACCCTCTGCGGCCCAGAAGGATAAGCGCCTTCTCCACCTCCTCGTCGGACACCGCCAGCACCTCCCCACCCGTCTTCCGGACGATGTCGACGATCTCCTTCCCGCGCACCGGGTCGGCGATGGCGACTCCCTCGGCGATCGTCTCCCGTACCTCGATCGCGGGGACGGCATCGAGGTTGTCCCGGAACATGGCAAGGAGGGGGGCGCAGTTTCGCGCCTGCACGGCGATGTGGCGGGGCATCTTGCCGATCAGGCCGCTGTCCATGAGCTCCCGGAACCCAAGGTAAGAGCCGATCAGGAGCGTTCCGTTTCCCGCGGGCAACAGGAGTGCGTCCGGGGCGCGGAAACCCAGCTGCTCCCAGACCTCGTAGGCGAACGTCTTCGTGCCCTGGAAGAAGAACGGGTTCCAGGAGTGGCTGGCATAGTAGGTTCCTTCCGCCGCCGCGAGGGCCGCGTTCGCCGTATCTTCCCTTGTTCCGGGAATCCGGCGCAGCGCAGCGCCGTAAGTAAGGATCTGTGCCAGTTTCCCCGGCGAGGTGCTTTCGGGCACGAGGATCTCGCATTCGATGCCGGCCCTGGCCGCGTACGCGGCAATGGCGCATCCGGCGTTCCCGGAAGAGTCCTCGACGACCCGGGCGACCCCCATCTCCTTCGCCTTGCTGATGAGCACCGAGGCGCCCCGGTCCTTGTACGACCCCGTCGGGAAGAGCTGCTCGAGCTTGAGAAGCAGGGTTCCCGCTCCGAGGTCGGCCGGAATCAACGGCGTCATCCCCTCGTCGAAGGAGACGATGTGGGCCTCGTCCCCGACCGGCAGCGCCTCCCGGTACCGCCACATCGTGTGCTTGCGCCGGAGGATCTTCGCCTTGTCGAAACGGGCACGGAACCGGACCTGAAGGAGTCCCCTGCAGTCGCACCGCCACCTTTCGTCGTTCATCGGGTACGTCGCCCCGCAGGACTTGCAGAGAAGGCCGTTCACGGCGCCGGCTCTCCGGGGGATCTTTCTCCCCGACTACTTCTTTATCAGCCCGTCCAGGCTGAGGAACGGGGTCGCGCCCCCTCCCGAAAGCAGCACGTTCGGGACGGTGCCGTTCCACTTGGCGATCGCCTCCCGCATCGCCTCGATCTTCCGGAGCTCGATCAGCGCCGGGGTGATCTGCGCCTTCTGGAGCCGCAGCGATTCGGCCTCCGCTTTCGCCTGGGCCACCTTCTGCTCCGCCTCGATGCGTATTCTCTCCAGGTCTCTCTGCGCCCTCAAGGCAAACTGCTCCGCCTCCTGCTTCGACTCGATCGCATCGGTGAACTTCTTGGAAAAGCTGAAGTCGATCACGGAAAACCCGTCCACGTACAGGTTGTAACCGGAAAGCTTCTCGCTCAGGGAATCCTTGATCGCGGTGCTTACGGCCTCCCGCTCGCCGATCAGCTGGACCGCGGTGTACTTCGCCGTCACCGCCTTCACGGCCTCCTGGACGGACGGGTCGATGATCCTCTCCTTGAACGCGATCCCGATGTTCTGGTACACCCAGTTGGCCTTGTCCGGGATGATGTGGTAGTTCAGCGCGATCACCGACTTGATGTCCTGGAGGTCCTTGCTCGCCGCTTCCGACCGGGTCTCCGATTTCTGGATCTTGACGTCCATTCTCACGACTTTCTGCATGACCGGGATCACGAGGTGCAACCCTTCCCCCAGGACATCCTTCTGGACCGCCCCGAAGTTCAGCAGGACGCCCCGTTCGCCCGCGCCGATCTTCACGAAGGGGTTCAGGACGATAAGGAAGAAAAACACGGCCATCGCGACAACAACGATCGCCACCCGTTTGCCGGCCTGTTTCACCGTTTTTTTCATTTCGAATTCCTGCATTCTGGCCTCCTTCAGAGAATGGAATTTACGTAACTCGCGGATGAATCATTCATGAACCTTCCCACCGGACCATCCTCATGGGGTTGGGGAAAAGGACCAGAAGCCGCGGACGTACCAAAACCGGTCATACTTCGGCAGACGGAAACGGATATCGTATCCTCTTCGCCGCCAACAAGGGAAACGGAGCCGATTCCCGCGTGAGTTTTCGATGCGTATCGTTTCACGATAGGGTCGTGCCGGATTCGTGTCAAGGGGGAGGGGGAATTGGGGTAGATTGGAAGATATGTACTGCCCGGAATGCCAAGCCGAATACCTCGAGGGGATCTACGGATGCCCCGACTGCCGGGTGCCGCTGATACCGGAATTGCCGCCGCGACCGCAGCCGGAGTATGTGGAATACGTGACCGTGCTGAAAACCGGAAACCCCATCTTCCTCGCGATGGTGAAATCGATCCTGGCGTCCGCCGGGATCCGGCACTACGTGAAAGGCGAGGTGCTGCAGGATCTCTTCCGCGTCGGCACGGCGGAAATCCAGGTCGGGCGGGACGACGAGGAAAAAGCGAGAGATCTCCTCCGGGAGCTCAACATCGGCACCGGGGAGACCGGCTGACGGGGCAGGCGGTCAGCCGAGAAAATCCTTCAGCGCGGGGACCGTGAACCCCGAGTCCCGCAACCCAGATTTCACTTTCGCCACGTCGATCGTCCCGATCCTAAGGAACGCCACGAACTCCCCCTGGAAGGGGGAAAGCACCAGGCTCCGAATCTCGATCCTCATCTCCTCCAGCTTCCGGATCAGCCGCAGGAGACGGGATATGTCCCGGGGAAGGATCACTTCGATCCGGACACCGCCTGCCCCCTCGATGCGAAGGGTGTCGACGAACGCGGCGAGGATGTCCGCCTTGGTGATGATCCCCACCAGCGTCCGCCCTTCCACCACCGGGAGAGCCCCGAACCGCTTCTTGTGAAGGATCAGCAGTGCGTCCTCGATCGTGTCCTCCGGACTCATGGTAATCACGTCGCGGGTCATGATCTCGTCAACGAGCCCGGTCCTGCGGTATATCGTGCCCCCCTCGTTGATCTTTTCCTCCTTGAGCACCCATTTTCGGACATCCGTGTCCGAGACGATGCCCACGAGTTCACCTCCCTCGACCACAGGGAGGTGATGAATCCGGTTTTCCTGGAGGACCCGGTTGGCGTCCCGAACCGTGTCGTTCGGGGACATCGCGATGACCTTTCTCGTCATCCTTCTTCCGACGTACATGGCTCGCTCCTTCCCTGGAGGGTCTTTATGTGGGCAATTGCCGATGACGTGAGGGAAGATCCGTTGTATCCCCCCTCCAGGACGGACACGATCCGCCCCTTGCAGTACGTGTCCGCCATCTCGCAGATCCGTCGCGTCATGTGCACGAACGATCGTTCCGTCAGTTCGAGGTCCGCAATGGGATCGTCCTTGTGCGCGTCGAATCCAGCGGAGACCATGATCAGGTCGGGCCGGAAACGGTCGATCTCCGGAATGACCTCCCTCTCGAAAAGATCGAGGAACTCCCGGTCCGCCGTATGGGGCTTTACGGGGAGATTGAGAGTGAAGCCGTACCCCTCTCCCTTGCCCTTCTCCATTCTTCTCCCCGTACCGGGAAAGGAGAAGGTCGGGTGTTCGTGGATGCTGCAGAAATAGGTGAGCGGGTCTTCCTCGAAAATTTCCTGGGTTCCGTTCCCGTGGTGGACGTCCCAGTCCAGGATGAAGATCTTTTTCACGCCGTAGACGTCCCGGGCGTAGCATGCCCCCACGGCGATGTTGTTGAGGAAGCAGAACCCCATGGCGGATCTTCTCCCGGCGTGGTGGCCGGGCGGCCTCACGGCGCAGAAGATATTGTCGACCCTTCCGTTCATCACCGCATCCACGCCCGCCATCACCCCGCCCGCGGCAAGCAGCGCGACATCGAAACTTCCCTCGCTGATCGAGCAGTCCACCGTGGCAAATGTCTTTTTCCCCGTTCGCACGTTGTTTCGGAATTCGTCCAGGTATCCGGCGGAATGTACCTTCTCCAGGGAGCGCATGTCGGGCAGGAACGGCTCGAGAAGAACGAGGCTTCCCTGGAGGTCGTCTTTCCTGATCGCCTCGATAAGCTTCCCCAGACGCTTGTGGTTTTCCGGGTGCCCCGCGCGGGGCCGGTGGCTGAGATAACCTGGGGAATAGAGAAGGCCCGTCCTCCTCGGCGTGTTGGTGTAGATGATCTTGTACCCGTCCCAGGGTTTCGCGGAAAGCAGATACGCCTTCCCCAGGGGAAATAGCTTTTCCTCCCGGTACTCCTCATCCTTTTTTAGGGAGTAGTAGCCCTCGGCGTTGCAGTAGGCGGAAACCTTGAGATCCTTGCGGAACAGGGCAATGTCGTATGCGTGGGTGAGCCGGTTGATGTCGATCTCCTCGACGGGGAGCCCCCGCTCCTTGACGTAATCCCGAAGGCTCTCCTTCATTCGCCGGAACTCCTCCCTGTCCAGGCAATCGAACCCCTCCTTCGCCCAGTAATATTTCCCGACGGAGAGCGAAGCGCTGAGGCGGAACTGGTGGAACCCGAGGTCGTGAAAGAGCGTTTCGTAATAGCGGAACAGGGACGATGCGTACCCCGAACTCTGCTGGGAGAGACGGATGTGATCGATGTAGACGATCCGGTTTCTTCTGCCGCGGAGATAGGCCAACAGCCCCAGGTTCCGGTCCCTCTCGGCGAGGAAGAACAGGGTCATTTCCCCGACAACATCGCTTCCGCGGGCAATCTGGGTGTCGTAGATGATCCGGTCTTTCCCCACCAGGAGCATATTCTCCCGGTGTTCGAAATCCTGGATTTTCGTGGAGGCGCGTTCGAAGAGACAGGCGGGGGATATAAGATCGCGGAAAATGCGCTCCCAGCGGGAGAGAAGCTTCTTCCTCGAGGGAAGCCTGCTCACGAGGAATTTTCTTTTCTCCCCCTCCTTTTTGATGATATCGGGGTTGAGCTCGGCTCCGAAGAGCCGGTTCTCCCCGATCAGGGTTTCGAAGCCCTTCTCAATTTCCCGCTTCGAGAGCGGGTGGGGCAAGCCCAGCCCTTCGAGCGGAAGATTTTCTCTCCTCAAAGACATCGATTTCCCGGAGGCGGTCACTCTCCCCCATTCTGGGTTTTTCCCTCACGATGAGCAAGCGGGACGACAGCGGCACCGCTCACTCCCCCGCTTTCGCTCCCGCGTGCCTTGCGAGGAAATCCTTCAACCGGACCGCCGCCGGCGGAGCGGGAGGACTTTCCCCTTTCAGGATTTCGCCCGCACGCACTCCCTCCTTTCCGTAGAAGGCCTCGTTGGCCTCGTTGTCGATCTGCAGGGCGGCTCCTTCGACGGAGACGCCCGCGAACAGCCCCCGGCTCCGGGAGTAGGAGTAGATCTCGGCCTTGAGTTGCGCGTCCGTCGACGCCGAGGCGCTTCGCCCCACGGGGCCGGCCGCGACAGCGGCGTCGGCTCCCACGGTGAACTTCCCTTTCATGATCCCGTCGATGCTTTTGCCGCTCTTGAAGACAAGGATGACGTCGGTGGACTGGGCCCCGATCTGCCAACCGACGCTTCCTCCCGTAAGGCTAACGAAAACCGGGTCGCTCCATCCTCCGCGGTCGTCGCGAACCAGAACCACGCCGCGCCCGTGACGGCCGCCCACCACGAAGCCGACCTTGATCACGCCGGGAACCACGGCGATTCCGTGCGCATTTTGCAGAAGGGACGGCGGGATCCCCTTTTCCGGGATCGCGGAGATCTCTTCGAGCACCTCGACCGCGTTCCGGACGACTTCCGTTTCCTTGTTCCCCGCATCGAGCGGTCCTGCGCAGAACAGCAGGACGGCGACCACGGCAGGGACGATTGCCCAGCGCAATTGTTTCATCGGATGACGCTCCTCTCACGAAAGTGATGGTACTGCGGGCGCTAAGTCTCTCCTTTTTTCAACAGACACAGGAGCGGCGAACGGGGTTCCGTAACAGGAACGAACCGGTCGTCACGAATATTCACGAGGAGAACCGATGCTCCCCCGCCCACGCCCGCTTCCCCTTCCCGGTGAGCCGCCGCAGGGACCGTTCCTCTCTTAAGGCATCGGAACGGGTCCCGCACGGGCGTTTTGCAAGAAACGCCACGGGGGGGTTCATCCGGGTGAAGGCCGCGCCGTTGCCGGTCAGGTGCCGCCGGTACCGGGCGTCCGGGTCCTTCGCGATGCCCGTGTAGATCTTCCCTCCCCGGCATTCGATCATGTAAACCCACCAGATGCCCGCCATCCCGCCAGCGCTCCGTAATCCGTTCCGGGGGCTTCGGCCGTCGAGGGATATCCTTCCCGTGCGTTCCGGCCCCATGAGCCCATTATATTCCTTCCCTGCCCCTTCTTTGGGAAATGGCCGGGAGTCGATGTAGAATTTTCTCCAGACGTATCCGGATGGAAACGAGGCCCGGAACGGGCCTATGGGAGGTGCACCATGCCCAACCTGGACCGGGAAAAGCTTTCTTCCTATCTGGAATCTTTCTCCGGAAAACCCGTGCGGGTCGTGGCCCTCACCCCCCTGGGGGAAACGGTAACGACCGGCGCCGTCAAGGAATACGGATACGGCATCCCGGTCATGGTCGAGTACGAAGTATCCGGAGAGCGCCGGAAGGCCGTGTTCGAGACGACGAGCCCGGGGCCCTACGGGCAT
>JBFKGZ010000088.1:0-10155 GCA_041633075.1 Candidatus Deferrimicrobiaceae bacterium
CAGGACCACGATCTTTTCCACGGTGGCAAAGATCTCGTGCTCGGCTTTTTCGAGGGATATGCCGAATTTCAGGGTGCCCCACCTTTTCTTGCCAATCGAAAGAGGCACGCCGAAATCCAGCGCATTGTGGCCGGCCACCGAAAAAGATTGCACGATGGTCCTATCGTCGGCGAGGATCTTTTTCGTCAACCGGTCCGAATAGGTATTTCCGTACTCGGTGATGTCGTTGTGGGATATCACCTTCCCTTTTTCATCGAGGATGGCCATATACAGCAGATCTACATCCTGCCTGTCGAATATCTCCAGGATATAGTTGTCGAGAAGTCCGCCTTCTTCCACGAGCCCGAGCTTCTCGTAGATCAGGTCGTTGATGATGGGTATGGCCAGCGTCTCCCCGAGAAGACGGCCCTGCTTTTCCACCTCCGCGTACAGAATTTTCTTTTCCCTGTCCACGGCCAGGTAGCCGAGAATGCTCATCACCACGATAATTGCGCATGTCGTGACGACGATGAACTGAAACTGAAGTCCCCTCCTCGAAAATACACCGACGAGGCGCTTCACCATCGTATCTTCGGGTGGCATCCTTTTCCGCACGTCTGGGGAATGGCGTTGAACTGTGAGCGGATACCTGCGTAATCCTTGTCCGATGCCTCGGTAAAACCGTTCCGGAAGTCTTCATCGAGATTGTTCAATATCGTTTTCCCGCTGTCATCGGAAGGAGTAAGTTCGAGAAGGGCCTTCTTTATACTCTCCACGACCAGAAAGGGGGTTCCCGGCCCGACGACAAGGGGTCCCGTGGGGATGGTCTCCGACGCATGGATCGTCTCTATCCCGAGTTTCCCATATTTTCTTGCCACCGAATCCCGAACCGCTCCCGCGCTGTATTGCCCCTTCAGGACGGCTTTTACCACGGAGTCGTGATAATCGAAATTGGCATATTCCCCCAGGTCGCTCAGGTGTATCCCGGAGTTTGCAAGGAGATACCGGGGGATAAGGTTCCCGGATGTCGATTTGAACGAAGCAAAGGCAATGCTATCTCCTTTGAGATCACGAAGGTTGTTCAGGGGATGATTTTTCTCCTTTATGATCACACTTTTGTATCCCGCACTCCCGTCGGCTCCCCTTGGCTTCAGGATGCAGAGGGCGCCGTATTTCGCATGGGCTTCCAGATACGTCAATGGTCCGAGAAGAGCGATATCCGTCTCCCCGCTCGAGAGGGCGATTACCGTTTCTTCGTAACTCTTTTTCAGCACGAGTTCATACGCATAAGGCGTCTTCGTCGAAAGATAGTCGAGAAGAGGTTGGTACTTCTCGTACATGATCCTCGGGTTGTCTCTCGGGATGACGCCGAAATACACGGTATTCTTTTTCTTCACTTTTTTTTCCACCGTGGAAGTACGAGCGATTGCGCTTTCCATCTCCCGAATCCCGTCATAGTCATGATCCGGAACCTCCACAAACCCGTCGATCATCATGGCCTCGAGGATCGCCTTCCCCTTTGGCATCCTGTGCATGGTGAGAAATGCGTTCTTTACCTTTTCCTTGATCGCGGGGTCGATATCCCTGACCACAACCACCGGCGGAGTTCCGAAGGGGGGAGATCGTTTGATGATCTTCGTCTGGTTGGTATAGGGGGACCCGGATTTCCGCATGTAATCGTACACAAGGCTATCCACCGCCGCTCCGTCCACGATCTTCTTCGCAACCATCTCGATGGATTTGTTGTGACTGTAGCTGTAGAAAAACCTGCCGAAAAATCTTTCCGGATCGGTTCCCATCGTCTTGAGCAGATAGGTGGGATAGATCTTGCCGGTGTTCGATTTCGGGTCCGCAAAAGCGAACACCTTTCCCGTGAGCTCGGGGAACGTCTTGATCGGGCTGTCGTTGTGAACGATCACGTAGGAACGATACTGGGAACTCCCGTCAATGCTCGGAGCCACGAGTAGCTCAACGCCGAACTGCTCACGGTCTTTGACATACGGAGCGGAGCAGATAAATGCGATCTTCACCTCGCCCCGTTCCAGGAGTTTATCCATCTCGTCATAGGTCCTCCGGTGGACCATCCGGACGGGCTGCCGGATCCTGTCGCCGATGTAGTCGATGATCTCCTGGTAATACTTTACGGTGTCCACCGGCGTGATCATGGACGCCACGCCGATCCGGATCGGTTCCTGCTGTGCGGCGGATTGGGAAGGAGCAAGAATGACAAAGGCGGTAAGAAGGGCGAGAGAAATTACGACGCTTCGCAAACGCGCATGGAAAACCCCGATCACGGACAATGGTCTCATCGGAACGTACCGATTCTCCCTGTTTGTCGAAATGTCCCACGTTCTCCGTACCCGGGATACGGACCATGAAATATATCATGATCGTCGGAGATATTTCTCCCGAATAAGTTCCACAACGAACCCGGAATCGTGGATGTCGAGTTGGGGAACGGTGGTCTCAACCCGTTCGTCCGAAGCCACGGCGATCAACCCGGGGGGAGGCGGGTGGAGCAGAGGTTCCCCCGTGGCTTTCCGGTGAACCTCGATTTTGGGAAACGGGGAGGCTTTGTACCCCTCTGCAAGGACGATGTCCATCCCGGAGGCAAACCGCGCAAGGATCGATTCAAGAGGCATCTCTTCCTGGTGACGCAGGACGACCGCCGTCTTTTCCCGGGAGGAAATCACGGTGGTGTCCGCGCCTGCCGCCTGGAACCGGTAGCTGTCCTTCCCGGGGTGATCGATCTCGAAACGGTGCGCGTCATGCTTGACGGCGGCAACACGATAGCCGGCCGCCTTCAGTCCCAGGATGACGTTCTCCATGAGCGTCGTCTTTCCCGAATTCTTTCGCCCGACGAAGCAGACGACGGGCGTGCGAAAATGTTCCGCCGCCATGATCCCCCCTTGTTGATACAATATTTCTCCTATTTCCCGCACCTCGACAAGGAGAATTATGAGGGCCATGGCGATCACGTACGAGCAGGCGCTGGCTTCGGTACTCCCCGTCGTGCGCACCCAGGGAGTTCATGAAGTACCTCTTCCGGACGTCGTCGGCGAGATCCTTGCCCGGGATGTCATCGCCGACAGAAACATCCCGCCCTTCCCCCGGGCAGCGATGGACGGGTTCGCCGTCGTCTGGACGGGGAAAGAAACGGAACGAACGTACCGGGTGGTGGGAACGGTGAACCCGGGCACCGTGTGGAGCGGGGGTGCCGCCGAGACGGACTGCGTCAAGATCATGACCGGTGCGATGGTCCCGGCACCGTTTACCACGGTCATCCAGGTCGAGCACTCCGAGGTCGACACCGGCGGCTCCGTCCGGTTCCGCACCGCGGCAAAACGCGGGCAAAACATCGCCCGGGAGGGGGAAGACGTCCGCAAGGGAACGGTCCTCCTCTCCTCGGGATCCGTTTTGTCCGCGCATCATGTCGCCACGCTGGCCTCCGTCGGCCAGTGGGAGGTCCCGGTCTACCAGCGCCCTTCCGTTGCGATCCTTGCGACCGGCAGTGAGCTGGTCGAACCGTGGGAGGAGGCCTCGGGTCCCATGATCCGCAACGGCAACGCCCATTTTCTCCTCGCCGCCCTGAAAGAGCTCGGATTCCGGGACGTCAGGTACCTGGGAATCATCCCGGATGACCGGGAAACGATGATGGCGAAGATTCGCGAGGGGCTCGCCCTTGACTTTCTCCTCGTTTCGGGCGGTGTCTCGGTGGGAGACGTGGACATCGTGCCGGAGTGCCTTGCCGCCTGCGGCGTCCGGAAGATCCTGCACAAGATCGCCGTCAAGCCGGGGAAACCGATCTTCGCGGGCGAGTTCCCCGGGGGGGGGATCGTGGTCGGGCTTCCCGGAAATCCCGTGGCCGTCCTGGTCCACTTCCCCATGTTCATCCGGCCGCTTCTGCTGAAAGCCGCCGGCGCAACGGAGTATCTTCCGAAACCGATCCTCCTTCCCCTTGCGGAAGAAGCGGTCAACAAGAGCGGAGGAAAAAAGTTTTCCATCGCCCTCCTCGAGAAAAGAGGAACGGAAACCCGGGTGGTGGAAATCCCCTCCCACGGATCGGGAGATTTCGTGTCCGCCTCCCGCGCCGAGGGGGTCTTTGAAATCCCCCTTGGCACGTCGCACCTTTCCGCGGGAGAGACCGTGCGGTTCTATCCCATCTGGGGAAATTTCCTCTCGCATGAAGGGTGAGGAGACGGATAGAGGAACGGGTTTTCCAACCGATGAGGGAACCTGAGCATCGCATCCGGAACATATCGGCCGCCATCATGGCCGGCGGCAGATCCCGCCGGATGGGAAAAACCAAGGCGCTCCTCCCCTATCGGGGAAGACCGCTGATCACACAGGTGTACGAAACCCTGCAAACCCTGTTCGTGGATATTTTCCTGGTCACCAACGACCCTGGAATCTTCGATTTTCTCCCCTGCCCCAAGATACCCGACAGGATTCCGGGAAAGGGGCCGATCTCGGGGGTGGACGCCGCCCTTCGCCACTGTCGGAACCCGCACGTTCTCGTGGTGGCGTGCGACGCCCCGTTTCTCTCCCCTTCTCTGCTGAAGCTTCTTACGGGAAAAGCCGCGGGAGCGGACCTGGTGATTCCACACGGCCCCAACGGGCTGGAACCTCTCTGCGCCGTATACGGGAAAGGGTGCCTTCCGCTGATCGAGGACTCACTCCGGAAAGGCGACTTCAAGCTCGCGGATCTCGCAACCCGTTTGCCGACCCGCGAAGTTTCCCTGGAGGAGGTCGCGGCGATCGATCCCGGATTCCGCTCCTTCCGGAACATCAACACTCCGCGGGATTTCCAAATACTCTCCGAAACAGAGGAATGAGGGGAGTCCGCGGACTCGAGTCTCCCGGCTCCGATTACCGCCGGGAGGCGGCGATCTTTCTCAGGCCCTGAAGAAACCGGGAGATTTCCTTTTTCGTGGTGAACGGGCCGGGACTTGCGCGCACCGTCCCTTCCGGGAAGGTCCGAAGGGTCCGGTGGGAGTTCGGAGAGCAGTGGAGGCCCGCCCGCACCAGGACGCCGAATCCCTTTTCCAGACGGCGCCCCACCTCGGCGGGATCCATCCCCTCGACGAGAAACGAGACGACCGAGGCCCGGCGTGACGGCTCCCGGGGTCCGTACACGGTCACGCCGCCGATCCGGCCCATCCCCTCCACCAGTTCCTCCAGGAGATCCGTCTCCTTCCGGCGGATCGTGTCTACCCCTTTGCGCAGCAGCCAGGCGAGGGAAACCGAAAGACCGGCAATCCCCACGCTGTTGAGGGTCCCGGACTCGAAGGCGTCGGGGAGGAAGTCGGGCTGGCGGTCCGATTCGGAGCGGCTGCCGGTCCCTCCCTCGATCAGCGGGACGAGCGGGACGCCCTCCCGGATGTAGAGAAAACCCGTCCCCTGGGGGCCCAGTAGCCCCTTGTGCCCGGGGGCCGCCACCAGGTCGGCGGAGAGGCCGGAAAGGGAGAGGGGGATCGACCCTGCGGTCTGCGCCGCGTCGACAAGCGTGTAGGCGCCGGCTTTCCGGGCGATGCGCAGAATCTCCTCGACGGGCTGGATCGTACCGGTTACGTTCGACGCGTGGACGACAGCCACCAGCCGGGTTTTCTTCCGGATGGCGGCCGCTATTGCCTTTGCCTCCACGGCCCCGTCGGGGGATGCCGGAACCACGGTCACGCTGACGCCCGCGTTTTCCATTCGGCTGAGCGGCCGCATCACCGAGTTGTGCTCCACGGAGGTCGTAACGACGTGGTCTCCGCGTCGCAAAATCCCCTTGATCGCCAGATTCAGCGCCTCGGTGGCGTTCCCCGTGAACACGAACCGGGAGCTGTCCCGCACGCCGAAAAGCTCGGCGAGCCTCTCCCGCGCGACGAAAAGGTCCCGGGCCGATCGAATGGCGAGGGCATGGCTTGACCGGCCCGGATTTCCCGCGCGACGGATCGCCCCGGCCACGGAGTCGGCGACCCCCTTGGGCTTGGGCAGGGAGGTGGCGGCGTTGTCCAGATAGACGAATGAACGCGGGTCGGGCAGCTTACGACTCCGTGGGAATCCGGAGGACGCGGCCGCTTCGCAGCGATTCCCGGGGAGACATGTTGTTTCGCCTGGCAAGCTGGTTCACCGTGATGCCGTGGGCCCTGGCGATCGACCAGAGGGATTCCCCGCGGCGGACGACGTGCCGGGACCCTTTCCCGGAGCTCGAACCGGCGCCCGGAATCCGGATGATCGAGCCGACGCGAAGGACGCTGGCAGTCTTCATCCTGTTCGCCCGGGCCAGCGACCTGACGCTGACGCCCGCCCTCCTTGCGATCTTCCACAGGGAATCCCCCCGGCGCACCCGTACCCTGTGCCCCCGCCGATACCCCTCGTCCACCCGCAGGTGCGCCATCCGGAGCATATCGGGGGACACTTTCGTTCCGGGAACCGCCTCCTCTCCGGACAGGCCGGTAACCGGAATGATCAGGCGGGACGTCCGGCGGAGTGAGTTGCTTCGGAGGCCGTTCATCTCTTTCAGGATGGACACGGGGGTCCCGTACTCCTTTGCCAGAGAGGCGAGCGTGTCTTTTTTCCCTCTTTTATGCAGGAGGAAGGTGACTTTTGCTTCCTTTCGGATCTCCTCCATCCGCTCCTCGGCAACCGACGCAAACCCGCTGGGAAGGCGGATATCGTACGCCTCCACGTTGGGAGGCGTGCAGAAGCGCCTGAGCTCCGGGTTCCATTCCTTCAAAATCTCCAAGGGCACATCGATGATCTCTCCCAACGCGGCGAGGTCTATCCCGCCGGGAACGGAAACCTTGTCGAACTCCAGCGGATCCTCATACAACACATCTCCGAACCCGTACTTTTCCGGGTCCTTCGCGATCGTAAGCGCTGCGAGCATCTTGGGGACGTAGTCCTTCGTCTCCCGGGGCAGGTAGCGGTAGCGGATGAGCTTTGCAAAATCTTCCGTCTTGTACCGGGATACGGCCCGCATGATCCTGTTTTCGCCGGCGTTGTACGCGGCAGCGGCAAGCGGCCAGGAATCGAATATGCCGTACAGATCCCTCAGGTAGGTAGCGGCCGCGTGCGTCGATTTTTCGTAGTCCCTGCGCTCGTCGGCCCACCAGTCGATCCGAAGGCCGTACCGGCGACCGGTTCCCGCGATAAACTGCCAGGGACCCGCCGCACGGGCCACCGAGTACGCGTTCGGGGAGAACCCGCTTTCGATCAGGGCAAGGTAGACGAGATCGCCCGGCATTCCGTACTGCGCCAGAATAGTTCGCATCATGTCCGAATATTTCCCGGACCGGGAGAGCCAGATTTCAAACCTGTCCCGCCCCTTGTTCTGGAAATACAGGATGAACTTGTCGATCCGGCGCATCAGACCGGCGTAGCTGCCATCTTCGCCCTTTTCGATCTCCCCGGGCGCATTGAGAAAAAATCCCGCGTCCAGCTGCACCACCGGTTCCCCTTCGACATCCGCGGCCAGGTGGCCGTCGATTTCCCGCGGCGAGAGCACGAGATCGGCTTCTTTCTCCTCCCGAAGTACGATCAGGTACGGGGCCGTCCCGGCAGGGGGATCGGCCGATGCGGCCAGCGGAATTTTCACGTCGACCACTGACGAAAGGTAATCGGAATTGCCCTCCGCCGGCACAAAGGGGGTTTCGCCTGACAGGAGGGAAGAGAACACCGGTATCTCTCCCTGTTGCCGGAGCGGTTCCGTCTTCGTCGAATCCAGCGCCCGGGACGCAACGGCGGCGGGAGAGTAGAGCAGAAGAGAAGGAGGGCTCGGAACGGGCTGCGACGGATTCGCCAGGACCGTCGGGAATGCGGAGAAGCAGGTTTTCTCCACGGCGAAGGCCCGGACAGGAGTTGTCAACAGGCTTCCGAAAATTGTCACTCCCGCAAGAATGATCGACAAGCGATAACCGCCCACACTGCCCCCGCGAGCGAAAATATAAGTGCCTATATTAGTTAGCAAATTTTCGCGTGTCAATCTCGATTTCCCCCTTGGGCAAAGATATGTGTTCCTAAAAGGGTTCTTCCTCGTACCGATCTCCTTCACGCAAGATGTGTACCGACCGCGGGAGAATGCCCGATCGGGAGAGGACCTCTTTGGCGCGGTCCCTGTCGGGAGGGAAAATGCGAATGGCAAGGCCGCAATCCGAGGAAAGCCGCCTCGGGACGGGGATGAGCCTCATCGGCACACCGCCCCTCTTCAGGTTCTTCTCCGCCGCCATCACCTGGTGCGTTCCCCGGAAAATGAGAATGATTTCCGGGGGAGCGGATTTCCCCATTCGCTGTCTCCCCGCCGCCTGTTCTCCGAAAACGGTTTTTCCATTATAATCGTGTGCAGAATCGACGGGCGGGAAACCATCATTCTGGACAGCCACACTTTATCCTTCATGGGGTTC
The DNA here is from genome assembly GCA_041633075.1 of Candidatus Deferrimicrobiaceae bacterium. GTDB lineage: Bacteria > Desulfobacterota > Deferrimicrobia > Deferrimicrobiales > Deferrimicrobiaceae > CSP1-8. Next base: position 8,370 of record JBFKGZ010000088.1, read on the forward strand.
ATCGGGGTTGCCGCACTGGCCCTCAATATCCCTCTCGGTTATCTGCGCGAAGGGCAACGGAAATATTCCTTCGCCTGGTTCGCCTACGTGCATCTCTCGATTCCCCTGATCGCCTATCTCCGGATCACCAACCATGTCACCTCCTGGCTCATCCCCTTCTTCATCCTCTGCGCCCTTGCGGGGCAGGTCGTGGGAGGGAGAGTCCGCAGGCGCGCGGAAAAGGGGATCCGATGAGCGTCAGGAAACTGTCGGCGATCCTGGAGGCGGTCCTCGTCGACACGCTCCGTCTGCCCGCCGCCGCGATCCAGGTGCGTCTTCTCCGGTCCTGGGAGGAAATCGTCGGTCCCCTCTTACGCGACAAGACGGTCCCGGGCAAGGTCCGAAACGGCGTGCTGACGGTCTTCGTCCGGAACCATTCGTGGGCCCAGGAACTCCAGCTGTCCAAGCCGGCGTTGCTCGAGAGAATCCGGTCCGTCACGGGCGAGGAGAAGGTCCGGGAAATCCGGTTCACCGTGGATGCCGGACACTTCCCTTCCGGCGTCCCGGCAGCCGGGGAAGAAATCCCCGGGGAGGAGAGGAAACTTCCGAGGGGGGAGGAAGATGCGCACCACGGCCGCTCCCCTCCCGAGCCAAGCGGTCTCGAGGAGGTCAGGGATCCCGAAACCCGGGAGATCCTTCGCTCCATCTCCCGGAAATCCTCCCGGAGAAAAGAGTAACCTATAAGGGGTGACACTCCTCTCGCGCATCCCGGAGACGAATCAGGGGTGTCCCCCCGGTGGACTGTGATGGGGGCCCCTAGGCGATGCGGGGGGTCGACGAGGCGGCCTGTGGCGCGAGGAAAAAATCGCATCGAGCGGAACCGGCAGCGAGCGGGCGCAAGGTCGCGAGCGTAGCCGAGGGGACCCCTCCGCGAGCCCGGGGGCCCGGGGCTTGGGGCGAGAGCGTTTCTCCGGAGGTACTACTCCCGGAAAAAACCGGCGAAAATCCCCTCGACTTCCGGGTGGTACCGTCTCCGGGACGAGTAGACGACGAGGGGGGGCAGGACGGCGAACTCCGGGCCTTTTCGCCGGCTTCCCGTCACCAGCACGCGGTTTGCCGGCTCATCCGCATGCGGGTGGACAAACCGGGCGGTCTCCGGCGGGATCCCCGCGGCGGCACCCAGGGAAAACACCTCCGGAAGGCGGGGCGAGGGGCACACCAGGGCGTACCTGCCCCGCGGGGCAAGGTACTTCCGCGCGGCGGAGAATACGTCCGCCAAGGTGCACGCCACCTCGTGGCGGGCGATCTCCTTGCCAAGATCCGGGTTCCTTCTGCCCTCGCCGATTTTCCGGTACGGGGGGTTGGCGACAACGAGGTCGAAGGACCGCGGGGAGAGCCCGGGGAGGTCGTCCCGGAGATCGCCCAGGACCGCGGAAAGACGGTCCCCGAACCCGTGCTCCCCGATGTTCCGTCGGGCGGACTCCCACAACGGCCGCTGAATCTCCACACCCACGCCTTTTTTCAGAATATCGCACCGCCGGGCAAGGAGAAGTAGAACAACGCCCGAACCGGTGCCCAGGTCGAGGACCGACCTGCCGCAATAGGCAGAGGCGAAATCGGCGAGCAGCACGGAGTCGATGGAGAACCGGTATCCTTCCTTCGGCTGGTGGAACCGAAGGAAGGGGATCGTTTCCCACGTCTTCCTAGCCCGCATTTCTCACCAGTCTCCTGCTGCGGCGACGGAGCCCGACGAGATATGCGGGCTACAGCGGATCATCTCCCCGCACGGAGAAAAGCAATAGCCCCG
>JBFKGZ010000089.1:0-9831 GCA_041633075.1 Candidatus Deferrimicrobiaceae bacterium
CCCGAGGCGTTCCATCTTCCTCACCATCCCGCCGCCGATCGCTCCGGCGCACATGTTGCAGCCGGACGGCCCGGAATCATCGAATGTTCTCCGGTCAAACAGGGTAATCCGGGCGGATCGTCCCGATTCCCTGAGGCTCCCGAGAAGATGAAGGGCGAAAAACGTGCCGGCCGGGCCAGCGCCGATGACCCCGATCGCTGCTCCGTTTGGTAAAGATGTCATGGACGGCTCAAAGGGAGGTCTTCCCTTCTAGAAATTCACTTCGACGGTTCCCGTGGAGCTTCCCGAATCTCCCCCGCCTCCACTTCCCCCGATGCCCACCGCGGCGCCTACGGCTGCCGCTCCCACCAGCGCCCAGAACCACCATTCATGGTACCACGAAGCCTTTGCCGTATCCGAGCCGGTTTGTGCCGGCCATCCTGCGCTCTTCAGCATTTCCACGGTAGTTGCCGCAATCGGGTCGTACCCTTCGCCGCCTTCGGGCCAGGATACCGTCCCCAGAAAAACCGGCTCCTCTTCTCCCTGCGCAAGGGAAATAACGCTCATCACCGGACCTTCCTCCCCCTGCGCAAGCAGAAGCAGGGCCACTCGCATCGCACCCGTTTCGACGATCATCCGGGACAGCAGGGGACCCGTCTCTTTCCCGTCGGGAGACGAGGAAAGCATCTCTGCCAGGGCTGCGTTCCTGTCCCGCACGAGGGGAAACTCCAGCGCGTCGGAATCCCCCGGAAGCATCTGTCCCCCCCACTCGCTTCGCAGGTATCCTTCGGCAAGAACCCGTATCCGCACAGGGCCCGGCTCGGAAATCCGGACCCGGCCCGGCGTGGTCCCGACCTCCTCCCCGTTCCGGTAGATTCTCGCTCCCGGAGGGATGGAGGTAACCAGGAGTTCCGCCTGGGGAGGGGGACGCTCGCCGGAGCGCTTCCAGGCCTCGAGGAACAGGGGAGAAAACATCGCCGGATCCGGATCGAATTCCGGACGCAGAATCCGGAGGCGCGCGAGCATCTCTTCCGTTTTCCCGGCTTCCCCTTCCCACAGGGACAGGATTCCCCACCGGAGGAACACCTCCGCGAGGTATGGGCGCGTGGTGTCGCCGAAACGGAACGAGCGCGCGAGCCTTTCCGCCTCGGTAAGTTCCTCGGCCGCCTCTTTCGTCTCCATCCTGTCCATGTGACGAATCGCTTCCCCCAGAGCAGCCGAAATCGCCTCGAGGGCTTTACCGTCGGCAACGGGAAATTCCTCTTCCCTTTCTTGCCCGGCTTTCTCTGCCGGTGCGGGTGTCACCCAGCGGATGTGGAGACCCGCTTCCAACAGGCCTTCCAGTGCTCCCAGTCCGGACCTCGCCGTATCGGCGGGAATCGAAACGGCAGACAGTTTCAGCAAGAGACAGGGCTCGGGAGGAGATTCCGCCAGAACGGACGGCGCCGCTCCCGTGCTCCGGAGGAGGATCAAGGAAAGAAGGAGGGAGAGGAATTTACGTCCGCTTGACGTAAATCTCATCCGTGATGTCCTTGTCGACGGCGACGGTCGTCTCCCCGATCTCCATGACGAAGGAAGGATTTTTCTGGAGGAGCCGAACACTGCTGCCGGGAACGATCCCCAGGGAGCTCAGTTTTTCGAGACGCTTCCTGGACTTCGGAGTGATGAATACGATCCGGACGACCTCGCCGAGCACGGCATCGGACAGTCGGGTCACAAGCGGCTTGATCTCGGTGCGGATTTTGTCGCAGCACTCCCCCCGGGGAATCGGCCTCCCGTGCGGGCAGACCGGAGGATGCCCCAGGAAGGTACAAACGCTTTCCGTCACCGGCTTGGTGAGGATATGCTCGAATTTGCAGGCGGTGCTCTCCACCTGGATATTGTCGAGATCGAAAAGATTGTTGAGCAGCACCTCCGCCAGGCGGTGTCTTCGTATGATGATCCGCGCCCGCTCTTCCCCCGGCTTGGTGAGCCTGACCTCATCGCCCGATGCTTCCAGCAGTCCCACGGAGGAGAGTTCTTCGATGAGCTTCTCCGGTTGTTCCTCTTCCGTCCTGCGGAGGAGCTGAGCCCGGGTGGCACTCCCTTCCTCCCGGAGGGTCCAAACCAGCTCGAGGATTTCGTCCTGCGCGTATTCCGTCATTGCCGTGATCCTTTCGATAATAGGGATCGTACGAAATTCACCACCTTTGACTCGGGCACGGGGAAGGAATAATGGCATCGTGGGCAACACACGAGGGAGCAGTTCTTCCCCAAGGGACACCCCGTATGACAACCGCGATCATCGGTGTCAATCTCATATTGGCAAAGAGGACACCGGATTATCAAGACGTCATCTCCGGTCTAGAAATGGACGCCGAGTGCCCGGGAGGCGAAATTGACGGCCGCCCCGACGATTACGGCGAAGGGGAATATGAAGGCCGCCATTCCCGCCGCCACCTTCGCTCCCTGCTCCTTGATGATGACGAGAAAATTCGCGAGGCAGGGGATGAAGAGAGTGATCGTTACGAGGCTCACGACGACCTGAAGGGGGGTCAGCAGCCCCGCGCGAGACATGTCGAACAGCCCCGCGGCGCCGTAATCCCGCCGCAGGAACCCGATCAGGAAGGCCTCGGTGGTTTTGGGGGGCAGGTTCAGCGCCCCGACGACAACCGGCTCCGCCACCCTCTGCATAACCAGGAGCCACCCCATTCGATCGGCGACGAAAAGGATAAAGGTCCCGATCACGAAGAGAGGAACGGCCTCCCGAAGATACCATTCGATGCGGGCCATCGTCTTGATGCCGAGGTTGGAGAGTTGCGGGACCCGGATCGGCGGAATCTCGAGGATGAAGTCGGATGGATCCCCCGGGATCACCTTGGAGGCAAGGTACCCGACAAGAAGGATCACCCCGATGATGATGCCAACCCACACGACGGTCGCGGCGGGGCCGATGTCCGAGAGCATCCCCAGGATGACCCCGAGCTGTGCGGAGCAGGGGATTCCGAGGGCGAGAAGCAGGGTTACGATCAGGCGTTCCTTCCGGGTCTCCAGGATACGGGTCGTCAGGGTGGCCATGGTGTCGCAGCCGAGGCCCAATATCATGGGGAGCACCGCTTTCCCGTTGCAGCCGATCTTCTTGAAGATCCGGTCCACCATGACCGCGAGACGGGGAAGATAGCCGGAATCCTCCAGGATCCCGAATCCCAGGAAAAAGGTCCCCACGATCGGCAGCACGATGGCGATCGCGTAGGAGAGCGCCATGGAGATGATCCCGTAGGGGCCCACGAGCATGTCCCGGAAAAACGCCCAGGGGATCGTTTTCTCCACGACCCATGCGGCCGCGGGCACGATCCCCTTTCCAAAAACGCTCTCCTCGAGGAGATCCACGAGGAACCCGGCCCCGAATACTCCGACGAACTCGTACGCCAGGAACAGGACGAAGAGAAGGATCGGGATGCCGAAAAGGGGGTCCATGGCGAACTTCCCGAACACCTGCGCCCAATCCTTCCCCGGCGCGGAAGACGGCTCTTCCCCCAGTTCGGAAAGAAGGGCGTCGACCCATGCGAGGCGTGCCTGGTTGACCCGGTAGGATATGTCCGTCACGTTTTCCTCCAGGACACGGTTCCGCACGGCGTTCATTTCCCGTAATTTCGTCCCGTCCACATGTTCCGCAATCCAGGGCGTCAGGGAGTCGTCCCCGCACAGCAGCATGAGGGCAAGGGCTCGTTTGCCGATCGGGGTCGTCGCCGGCAACAGTTGTTCCATCCGGGAGATGGCGGACTCGATCGAATTCCCGTAATGGATGCGAACGGGGGAAGAGGCTGCGGAGTCGAGCAGTGGCAGGAGGCGGTCGACTCCCTTCTTCCGGACGGCGACCGTGGCCACGACGGGAACACCGAACCTGCTTCCCATCCCCTCCAGTTTCGGCATCACTCCGCGGTTCCGCGCCTCGTCCGCCATGTTCACGGCCAGAAGGAGAGGAACCTCCATTTCCGCCAGCTGAATCGTGATCAGGAGGGACCTCCGCATGTTCTTTGCATCGCACACCTGCAGGATGCGCGCCCCCGACTCCCGCATCAGGATGTCCCGGGTCACCCGTTCGTCCTCGGACATGGGCAGCAACGAATAGACCCCCGGGGTATCGATGACCTCCACGGATTTCCCGCGTTCCCTGGCCTCCCCCCGCGACACCTCCACCGTGGTGCCCGGATAGTTGGACACGGTCACATATCTGCCCGTAAGCTGGCCGAATACGACGCTCTTTCCCACATTGGGATTGCCGACCAGGATGATTTTTCCCGCCCCCGTCGCGGCGGTATCCGGGAGTTCCGTCATCGGTCTTTTCCCTTTTGGTCCGCCGGGTCGCACCGGCGGCAATATCCGTAGATATCGAGCCGGTGCATCGTGGGTCGGAACCCGTGTTTCTTCGCCACCTGTTCCTGGAGGGTCTCGATCTTTGGTTCCTTGAATTCGGAGACCACCCCGCACCCCTGGCACACCAGATGGTCGTGATGGGCCACGAGGTTACTCTCGTATCTCTTCTGCCCGTCCCCGAAATCGAGCTCTTTTACGTAGTCCAGCCTGGCCAAAAGTTTCACCGTTCGGTAAACCGTCGCATACCCCACGGACCGGTTCCGCTTCCGTACGGCGCGGGTGAGTTCTTCCACGCTCACGTGCGTCCCCGCCCGGAAGAAGGTTTCCATCACCTGTGTCCGGCTCTTGCTTCGCTTCCCGCCGATTGCCGAAATTTCCGAGTCGATTCGCTCTAGAAGTGCTTCCAAGGGGGAGAAGAGACTCCAAAATGAATTTGAATTTCATTATCATATTATAGACGGTCTCCCATCCCGTCAAGGAGATTCTTCTTGCGGAATACTCCTCCTGGCGCGGGGAAAAAAAAAGCGGCCCAAGAAGGCCGCTTATTGCGATTCCCGTTTCCCGGGATCTGTTTTCTTCGGCGCCCTATTCGGGCTCTTCCTTCTTCCTGCGTTTTCTCACGGGTTTGCCTTTCTCCCCTTCGGATCGCTCCTTCGGCTCCCCGGGGGGGGAGGTCTTCCTTGCGGTTGCCTTTTTCGTCTTCCGCGGGGGCTTGGCGACGACGGCCGCATCGGTCTCCGGCTTCGCCTTGCCGGCGAGGATCTTTCTCTTTTTCTTCTTCCCCTTTTTCGCCTTCGTCGCTTTCTCTTCCGCGGGCAGATACTCGAGGATCGCCATTTCGGATCCGTCCCCGGCGCGGTACCCCGTTCTCACAATCCGGGTATACCCCCCTTCCCTTCCGGCGAACCGTATCGCGAGGTTGGCGAAGATCTTCTCCGTGTTCCTCTTGTCGCTCAAAAGGGAGAACGCACGCCTTCTCGCATGCGTGCTATCCTTCTTGCCGAGCGTTATCAGTCGGTCCGCGAGTCTGCGGACCTCTTTTGCCTTCGCGATGGTGGTCTCGATCCGTTCCGAGCGCACAAGTGCGTTCATCATATTGCGCAACAGAGCTTTCCGATGGCCTGGGTTACGTCCCAGCTTCCTGTGGGCAATGCCGTGGCGCATAGGTCGTCCTCGCGTGTCGTATGATAATCAGTCTTCCTGGCGGGGAGGGGTGTATCTCTCCGGTGAGAACCCTTCCACCATCATCCCGAGCGAAAGACCCATCTCGTGTAAAACGTCCTTGATCTCGTTCAAGCTCTTCTTTCCGAAGTTCTTCGTCTTGAGCATTTCCTGCTCCGTTCTCTGCACCAGTTCGCCGATGTACTTGATTTCCGCGTTTTTCAGGCAGTTGAATGCCCTTACCGAAAGTTCGAGATCCTCTACCGGCTTGTATAGGTTTTCGTTGACCGCCCCCTCCTCGAAGGCCGCGATTTCCTCCGGTGCCTCCACTTCCTCGTCGAAGTTGATGAAGACCGTCAGCTGGTCCTTGAGGATCTTCGCCCCGTAGGCGACAGCATCTGCCGGCAGTATGGCCCCGTCGGTCCATACTTCCAGGGTCAGCCGGTCGAAATCGGTCTGCTGCCCCACGCGGGCGTTCGTCACCGTGAAATTCACTTTCTTCGCAGGAGAGAAGATGGCATCGATCGGAATCGTTCCGATCGGGGCTCCTTCCTCAAGGTTCCGCTCGGCGGGGACGTACCCCTTCCCCATGCGTGCGGTCATCTCCATCTTCAGGGTGGCGTTCTCGGACAATTCCGCAATGTGGTGATCCTTGTTCAAAATCTCCACCATCGGGTCGGTCTTGATCTGCGAAGCGTCCACGCGCTTCGGCCCCTTCGCCTCGAGTGTGATGATCCGTGGCTCCGGGGAATGCATCCTCAACCGTATCTCCTTCAGATTCAGGATGATATCGGTGACGTCCTCAACCACTCCCACAATCGTGGAGTACTCGTGCTGGACACCCTCGATCCGTACCGAAGTAATTGCGGATCCCTGCAGGGAGGAAAGAAGAACCCGGCGCAGGGCGTTCCCGAGCGTGGTCCCGAACCCTCTCTCGAGAGGTTCCGCCATGAACTTGCCGTAAAATCCCGTGGCCGTGTCCGTAGCCACGTCAATACGGCGAGGCTTGATCAACTGTTTCCAATGTCGTTGGAACATACTACCCCCTTTTCCTGACCGGAGGATCTACTTCGAGTAAAGCTCTACGATCAGCTGTTCCTGGATTGGCTCGGTTATGTCCGCCCGGGAGGGGATGTTCTTGACGCTCCCGCGGAAATTCTCCCTTTCCAGCTCGAGCCAGGCCGGAATGCCCTTGCGGATCACTGCGTCAAGAGACTCGTTGACGGATGGAATCTTCCTGCTTCGCTCGCGCATTTCGACGACATCACCGGTACGGACGAGAAAGGACGGAATGTTGACTCTCTTCCCTTTCACGAGAAAGTGCCCATGCCGTACCAGCTGCCGGCTCTCTCGGCGTGTCACGGCGAACCCGAGCTTGAACACCACATTGTCCAGCCGTCTTTCGAGGAGGATCAACAGGTTATCGCCGGTCTTCCCTTTCATCCGATCCGCTTTTTCGAAGTAGTTGTGGAACTGTTTCTCCAGAAGACCGTAAATCCTCCTTGCTTTCTGTTTCTCCCGGAGCTGTACCCCGTAATCGCTGTGCTTCTTCATCCTGCGCTGCCCGTGCTGACCCGGGGGATATCCCCTGCGCTTGATGGCGCATTTGTCGGTAAAACAGCGGTCCCCCTTCAGGTACAGCTCGATCCCTTCACGCCGGCATAGACGGCATACCGCTTCACGATACCTGGCCAAAGAAATTCCTCCTGTGATCCCTGTTCGCTTCGTTCACACCCGTCGCCGCTTCGGAGGCCGGCAACCATTGTGCGGCAGGGGCGTCACGTCGCGGATGTAGTTGATCTTGAGTCCCGCCGCCTGCAATGTCCGAAGAGCGGCCTCCCTCCCCGACCCGGGCCCCTTGATGTAGACCGTCAGGGAATTGACCCCGCATTCCATCGCTTTCTTCGCAACCTCCTCGGCCGCAATGGTCGCCGCGAACGGCGTGCTCTTCCGCGATCCCTTGAATCCCTTGGACCCCGAACTGCACCAGGCGAGCGCATTGCCGTCCAGGTCGGTTATCGTGATCATGGTGTTGTTGAACGTCGCCTTGATGTGGGCTACGCCCACCGGGACGTTTTTTCGGACTTTCTTCTTCCCTTTTTTCCTCGGTGTCGCCATCGTACCTCCGGATTCCCGCTTTTCGCGGGAGGGAATATCCCTTCGTCTCTATTTCTTGGTCGGTTCCTTCTTCCTTGCCACTGCGCCCTTGCGTGGTCCCTTTCTTGTCCGGGCGTTGGTGTGGGTGCGCTGTCCCCGCGTCGGAAGCCCCTTGCGGTGCCTCAGGCCTCTGTACGACCCGAGGTCCATCAGACGCTTGATGTTCATCGAGACTTCCTTGCGGAGGTCGCCTTCCACGTGATACTGGGCATCGATGACGTCGCGGATGCGGGCGATCTGGTCCTCGGTGAGGGTGTTCGTCCTCGTGTCGGGAGAAACCCGCGCCTCCCCCAGAATCCTCTGGGCCGCCGTTGGACCGATCCCGTAGATATAGGTCAGCGCCGTCCCGATCTTCTTCGTCTTCGGAATGTCGACTCCGGCTATCCGTGCCAAACGTACCTCCTCCCGACCCACCCGGGCCCGTCTCGTGCTACCCCTGACGCTGCTTGTGTTTTGGGTTCTCGCAAATGACGCGGACGACCCCCTTGCGGCGGATCACTTTGCATTTTGCGCACACCTTTCTGACCGATGGCCTCACTTTCATCGCACCCTCTCCTACTTTGTCCGGTAAACGATCCGGCCCCGCGTGAGGTCGTATGGCGTCAACTGCACCGTGACACGGTCCCCCGGCAGTATCTTGATGAAATGCATACGCATCTTTCCCGATATGTGGGCAAGCACCTTCATCTTGTTATCCAGCTCCACACGGAACATCGCGTTCGGAAGCGGCTCGATGACGATTCCCTCGACCTCTATCGCTTCTTCCTTGGGCATCCTCTCCCTGTCTCCATTGTCCTTGCCCCGTCAGGGAAGACTCAGAATCCTGTTCCCGTCCGGTGTTATCGCCACCATATGTTCGAAATGCGCAGATCGCTTGCGGTCACGCGTCACCACCGTCCATCCGTCCGGGAGAACCTCCACCGAATATTCCCCCTCGTTGATCATGGGCTCGATGGCCAACACCATCCCCGGAAGAAGTTTCGGGCCGGTCCCGGAAGTCCCGAAGTTGGGGACCTGCGGTTCCTCGTGCAGCGTCCTTCCGATCCCGTGCCCCACGAAATCCCGTACTACGGAAAACCCGGCAGACTCCGCCTCCTCCTGGACAGCGCTCGAAATATCTCCCAGCCGGTTTCCCGGCAGGGAGGCTTCGATGGCCTTTCCGAGCGCCCGCTCGGTCGTCGCGAGAAGGTTCTCGGATTCGGGGGAGATCTTACCCACCGCATAGGTCCGGGCCGCATCCCCGTAATACCCGTCCCGCACGACCCCGAAATCGATGCTTACGATGTCCCCTTCCCGAAGAACCCGTTTCGCGGACGGAATCCCGTGGACCACCTCCTCGTTAATGGAGGCGCACAGGTTGGCGGGGTACCCGAGGTATCCCTTGAACGCCCCTTTCACCCTGTGCCTCGCCACGAATTCCTCGGCGAATTCCTCGAGTTGAAGCGTCGCGATTCCCGACTTCACGTGCCTCGTTATCTCTTCAAAGAACTGTCCGACAATGGCGCCCGCACGGCGCATCGCCTCGATTTCCGGAGGCGATTTGATTATGATCATCTCTACTGCAATATGCTGGAAATGTTGGCGAATATGGCGTCAATGTCACCCGATGCCTTTACCGCATGAACTTTCCCGGTCTTCCGGTAATAATTGATCAAGGGTTCCGTGGATTTCCTGTAGTTTACGAGCCGGGTACGGATCGTCTCTTCCTTGTCGTCATCCCGCTGGAGCAGGGTGTTCGCGCACTTGTCGCATCTCCCCTCCGCCTTCGGGGGGTTGAACCGGACATGGTACATGGCGCCGCATCCGGAGCAGGTTCTCCGCCCGCTCAGTCGCTCCATGATCTCCTTCTCGTCCACCTCGAGGGAAAGGACGCTGGTGATCTCCTTGCCAAGTTCTTTTATGACGCGGTCCAGTGCCTCCGCCTGGGGAATCGTACGGGGGAACCCGTCCAGAATGAACCCCTTGCCGCAATCCTTTTCCCGAAGCCGGTCCCTGACGATTCCGATGACGACCTCGTCCGGTACCAGGCCGCCCTGGTCCATGAACACTTTCGCTTTGCGCCCCATCTCGGTGCCGTTCTTGACGGCCTCGCGAAGCATATCCCCCGTCGAGATCTGCGGGATGGCAAAGGACGCGGTCATTTTCTTCGCCTGCGTCCCCTTCCCGGATCCGGGTGCC
>JBFKGZ010000090.1:0-9681 GCA_041633075.1 Candidatus Deferrimicrobiaceae bacterium
AGCAGGAGAGGATGAGCTGAAAGGGGATTCCGGGACCGTCCCTGCAGGCGCAAAGAACGGATCCGCCTGAGGAAATGGTTGGGCAACAAATGGTACGATTTCACACAACGGGCGTGGATGAGCCGCCAGGCGACCTGAAGGACCGTCCCGCCGCCGACAGGGAGTTGTCGTCATGTCCGGCCATAACAAATGGAGCTCGATCAAGCACAAGAAAGGGAAGGCCGACACCCAGCGGGGGAAGACCTTCACCAAGATCACGCGGGAGCTCATCGCCGCGGCGAGGATCGGAGGCGGGGACCCCGACGGAAACTCCCGGCTGCGATCGGCGATCGCCGCCGCCCGCGGTGTGAACATGCCCAACGACAACATCTCGCGGGCGATCAAGAAGGGGACCGGGGATCTCGAGGGAGTCTCGTACGAGGAGATGCTGTACGAGGGGTACGGTCCGCACGGCGTCGCGGTTCTCGTCAAGGTCCTGACCGACAACAAGAACCGCACCGTGGCGGACGTGCGGCACATCTTCTCCAAGAACAACGGCAACCTCGGCGAGACCGGGTGCGTCAACTGGATGTTCACGAAGAAGGGATCGATCGCCGTCCCGAAGGAAGCGATCACGGAGGAGAAGCTGATCGAGCTCGCGATCGAGCTGGGAGCGGAGGATGTCGTCAATGATCCGGAGGCGCACGAATACGAGGTCCGGTGCGAAGCGGAGGGCTTCGAGGACGTGAAGCGGGGGCTGGAGGAGAAGGGAGTGATGATCAACACCTCCGAGGTGGCGATGCTCCCGCAATCCACGGTCCACCTCGAGGGGAAGGCGGCCGACCAGATGCTCCGCCTGATGAGCGCCCTCGAGGAGTCCGACGACGTGCAGAACGTCTGGGCGAACTTCGACATCTCCGACGAGGCGATGGAAGCATTCGGGGCGTGAGAGGTTCTTCGCTCCACCTTCGGCGACCGGGGCCTCCGGCTCGCGGGGACGTCCCCTCCGCTACGCTCGTGACCTTGCGCCCGCTCGCTGCCGGTTCCGCTCGACGTATAATCAGCCTCACTCTGCAGGCCGCTTCGGGGGCCCCCCGCATCGCTCGGGTCCCCGGCCGACATGATCGGTCGACGTCTCTGCACGTGTTCCGGATGAGTCCGGCTCGATGAGGTCCCGCCGCCGGATTCTCGGGATCGACCCCGGCTCCCGGCGGACCGGCTACGGAATCCTCGACGTTCGCGGGAACAACCTCTCCCCGGTGACCTGGGGCGTGATCCGCACGGATTCCTCCGGTTCGTTTCCCGATCGTCTCCACCACATCCACGAAACGCTTTCCGAGGTGATCCGCCTCCACCGGCCGACGGAGGCCGTCGTGGAGAAGGTCTTCCTCGCGAAGAACGCCGCGTCCGCCCTCAAGCTCGGGCAGGCGAGGGGAGCTGCGATCGTCACCTGCCGGATCCAGGGGCTGGGCGTCCATGAATACAGCGCCAAGGAGATCAAGGTTTCCGCCACCGGTTTCGGCTCCGCCCCCAAGGAGCAGGTGTCCAAGATGGTGTGCCGTCTTCTCGGTATCCGGGAGCCGGTAACCCCCGATGCCTCCGACGCCCTCGCGATTGCCTTCTGCCGGGCCGTAAGCCGCACCATTGCTTCGAACGGTCAAGGCCGATAGGTGTTAAGAAAGAGGCACGGTTGCTGTTTTTGCGAAACGGATCCATCATCCCGAACATCATGGGATAGGCCGAATCAGGAAACGAATTCGCCGGCAATCCCGTGGCTGGAGGAGGGGAAACGTTAGAGCACGGAGGGATTTGCCCTGCACGGCTTGCATTTTTCCCTCCCCGGCTGAGAAGAGGAAAGGGGTGAGACATGCTTTGCTCGGTGCTTCCTATTCACCGGGTTGTAAGGGGCTGAATAACTTATTGATCCATATGCCGGATCGCTTCCCCTCCCCAAAGGTTGCATCCCTCTCATGACCCGCCCCGGGGTTAAATCCTGTTAACCAGATGATATTCAATGGAATTTAGCAAGGACTCCCGGTTGGCATGTCCCTTGCGGGCCCCTTCTCGGACTGCAATTTCCTGAAATCACAATTACTAATTGAAAACGAGGAGGCAAGGAGTAATCAGAATATGGTAAGAACATTGCGACACATTCTGGTAGTCACCTTTGTGCTAATGAGTTTTGGGCCTGGAGCATACGCGCAATCGACATGCGCCACACTGTTCACCGCCGGACCCGTCAACCCCAAAAACGGGGTTCCGCTCTGGGGCCAGGATTCCCATGGGCTGACCCTCCAGCTGTGTCCGGATGATGCCAATTGCTTCACGGTAGCGGAAAAGGGTCTCTTCACAACATTTCCAGCGACGGCGATACGTAAAAGCGTCAATATGCACCCCCCCTCTCTCGCATCCAAATAGATCCTCTGTATAAAAAAGGGGAATTCCCATTTTCCGTCATATGTCATCTCGCTTGCTTTATCTTAGGCAAACCATTCAGGTGGGTCGAATGAAACGTATTGCAGGGGCGGTCCTCCTCCTTACCTTCTCCCTTCTTGTCACAGGGACGGAAGGAGCGACCAGCAGGACGATTTCCTGGCGTAATCCGACGACATACGAAGACGGCAGCGAAATTCCTGCGGCCTTGAAAGCGACCATCGAGACGAGACTGTATTTTTCGTTGGATCGTGTCGTGTGGACACGCTTCGCCACGGTTTCCGCCGGAGAGGAATCCTGGACGGGTTTGCTCCCGGTGGAGGAAGGAATCCCCAGCTATTATGCGGTGACGGCGACGAATCCCAGCGAAGGGATCGAGAGCAGGTTTTCGGAAGTGATCGTGTATCCTCCCGACGTCGGTCCGGCGGATCCTCCCGATGAAGTTACGGTGACCATAGGGAAGTACCAGGATACGTGGGTTGCTTTTGGGAACAGATCCAATACGAATTACTCGGCGTACCCTCTTATTCTGACATACGTATATCGAGACAACCATGTGGCAAACCGCGGTTTCCTCAAGTGGGATTTATCCTCGATCCCTGCCGACGCCAATGTTTCCAATGCCACCCTCCGCTTGTATTACGGCGACGAGGAAGGGGGGGGCGGAGACAACGCCTATGTGGTAAACGTGGCGAAAGTGGTTGGGGTACACCTCGACATCGGGAACGCCACCGGGAGTTCCCCTGATACCATCAATAGCTGGACGGGGGGGGCGGATGGCGGGGCGAAAAATCTCGCCCCCGCCGAATCGACTGTGACCGTGGGCAAAAACCATGGGTGGGTGGTGTGGAACGTTACGAACATGGTGCAGGAATGGGTGGAAGCGCCCTGGACGAATCAAGGGATGGCCATTGATCCTGATACCGCTGCAACGGCTTACAGCAGCCGGTACTTCGCCTCCCGCGAATATCCCGACCCCCTATTAAGGCCTGAGCTGGTGATTACGTATCGGCAAAGTCCTCCAGGTACCGAGCAGCAATGGCGTATGGTACCTTCGACCTCCCCGACGGATGTGGAAAGCGACGTTCCTGCAGACACGTTCATGGTGGAAATCGGGAGATATGAAGACACGTTCGTCAAGCGCGGGTCTTTTTCCAACATCAATTATTCCAACGAGCCCGTCATCCGAACCTACACCAAACTGGGGAACGAAGTTACAGACCGAGGTTTTATCCGGTGGGATCTATCCGGCCTACCTGCCGACATCACGGTAATGGAAGCAACGCTTTGGCTCTATTATGTCCACGAAGAGGCTTCGGGGATCGATGACGCCTGCACGGTGAGTGTCTATAAAGTGATGGGGGTTCGTCCCGATCTGGGGCTTGCCACCTGGAACGAGTATGATGGCTTCTCATCCTGGCCCGGGGTGCAAGACGGTGGGGCATCGACCATCGGAACCGCCACATCCTCCTCTACCATCGGCAGGACGCACCGGTGGGTTTCCTGGGATGTGACGGACATGGTGCAGGAGTGGGTGTCCAAACCGGAAACGAATTCCGGCATCGCTGTTGAAGCCGGTGCATCTGCCAGCTCCCACAACAACCGGTATTTTGCGTCCGGAGAGTATCCCGACCCCAGGCTACGCCCCCGACTTCTTGTCACCTATACAATGTCCCGGCAGGGAGCCCCTCTCGAGGTCAAACCGAAAAAAACGGGTCGGCGGGGTGGTGCATCGCCTCCCCGGCCTTAAAGTTCCTGCCCTGCTCCTCATCTTTCTTTCCGTACCAGTGCCTGGCAACTACTGAAAATACCTGTGAATTCCGCCCATGCCCGCTACGGGGGGGAACCGGAGTGAAATTCTCTCTCTTTCCTGCCGATGAAGGAGATAGAAGAATCGATACGACCCGGGGAGCGTCCGGGCGCAGGAAAAGGGAGGGGCAACATGTTCTTCGGAAGCCAAGTTCGCATACCGATCCTTCTCGTCGCCGCAACGGTTCTTTTTTCCTGCGGCGGTTCCGAGATTGCGCTGGTCCCGGGAAACCAGTCGAACGACCATATCTCCATCACCAACGATGAAGACGCGATTGGAGGGAGACAGATTGATACAGACGTGGATGTTCCCGTCGTCGATAACGGGGTCGGCTACGCATCCGTGATGGGCGCCGCGCGGCCGGCCGCGGCCCCGACGTTTTCCCTGACCCTCACGGCCGAGGTCCTGCCTCCCGCCTTGGGCGGGAATGTCCTCCAGGCGACATCCATCGCCATGAGCAATAACAAGGCCGTTGTCGGCTACAACATGCGCGGGGCGCAATACCTGGGCGGTATCGATGTGTTCACGATATCCAACGAGAAGAGCGTGAAGCTGAAATCGGAAGCCCTCTTCAATAACGCAGACGTGAATTCCGTGACGTTCAGCGACGATCGCGTATACGCGGCGCAGGCCACGGGAGACATGACGTATCCCTATCCCGCCGTGTTCGAAGTCCTCGGGTTGCAGGGAGCGAATCTGGTGTTGGACGGAAACAGCCGTGCGCCTCTTACGAGCTACGCCGGCACCAGCGCCGTGTTCCGGGGAAGCAGGGTCTACGCGACCTCGGGAGACAACGGGGCCCTGTCCGTTTTCGACCCCGCAAGCCTGGCCTTTCAGGATTCGTTCGATCTCCACGACGCCCGGTGGGTCGATGCCGGTGACGGAAAAGTCGTGGTCGTGCAGGGAACCCCGGGTCAGATTTCGGTGTTCGACGAGGCGACCATGGCCCTGGAAAACGTCTTTCCGTTCGACGGGGCCAACATCGCCGAATCGAAATCGACGGTTCAGGCCATCGGCGGGAAGGCGATCATCGCCGCGGGGGACAACGGGGTCCAGGTCCTGAGCCTGGCCACGGGGAACGTCCTCGGGCATGTGCCGGTCCCCGACAACAATGTGCTCGGGCTGCCCCGGGATGTCGTCGTGACGAACGCCGTCTCCGCCGAAGGGGATCTCCTGTTCCTCTCCAACGGGGAGGCCGGCGTCTACGTAGCCCAGGCGGACACCCCGTTCGACCAGGACTGGGGCGAAACTCTCCACGCGATCACCGTTCTTGGGCAACTGCGGTTCAGCGCCCTGCAATCGGTGAACCACGTGGAGTACAAGGACGGGTTGCTGATCGTCGCCTCCGGCCTGGGGGGGCTCAAGGTGGTTCGCCTGACCTACAACTGAGAAGAATCCCGCGCGATATTCCTCCCGCGGCATCCGCTTTCCTGCCTCCCGGCACATGGGAAGGATGGGATGGGCTGCACTCTCTCCCCGATCGTGACCAACGCGCCGGCAAGTCCTTCCTCCTTCGAGAAGTGATATGATAAGCGACCATGATCGAGCATCTGCGCGGTCGCCTTTCGGGCGGGGGGAAAGACTTCGTCGTGCTGGAGTGCGCGGGGGTGGGATTTCGCGTGAGCGTGTCCTCCGTTACGCGGTCCGATCTGCCCCCCGAGGGGGAAGCGTGCATCCTGCGCACCTTTCTCCACATGCGCGAGGGAGGCTCCGACCTCTTCGGGTTCTCTTCGGAAACGGAGCGGGAGATCTTCCTGGCAATGATCGGCGTGAGCGGGGTGGGGCCCAGGTCCGCCCTTGCCGTCCTGTCGGTGATGGGGATTGCCGGCGTGCTCTCCTCCTGCGCGCGGGAGGACGCAGCACCCTTCACGCGCGTTCCCGGCGTCGGGAAGAAACTGGCGCAGCGGATCGCGCTGGAGCTTCCGGACCGGCTGAAGAAAGTGTCGGTCGAACTGGCCCCCGTCCCCCCCGGCGATGGGGTGGAAGGTTCCTCCGAGCCGGAGGTCGAGGCCACCGAAGCCCTCATCGCGCTGGGGTATCCCCGGGGCGAGGCGCAGGTCACGGTGGTCAGCCTGCGTAAGGAGTCCGGGGCGGACGCACCCGCGGAAGTCCTGATCCGGGGGGCGCTCAAGCGCCTTTCGGGGCCGCGCAGATAGTCGGAACGCGACAGCGGAGGAGAGGCGGTGGAAGAGCGTATCGTGAACCCGAAGGGTGACGGGGAGGAAGGGAGGTTCGATCTCTCCCTCCGGCCGAAACACCTCGCCGATTTCATCGGGCAGGTTCCCATCGTATCCAACCTTACGACCTTCATCGAGGCGGCGAAGACACGGGGCGAACCGCTCGACCACGTCCTTCTGTCAGGCCCTCCCGGACTGGGGAAGACGACCCTGGCCCACATCATCGCCAACGAGATGGGGGTGGGGATTCGCACCACCTCCGGCCCCGCCGTGGAGCGGAAAGGCGACATCGCCGCGATCCTGACGGCGCTCGAGCCCGGCGACGTCCTCTTCATCGACGAGATCCATCGCCTGAGCCGGGTCCTGGAGGAGTTGCTGTACTCCGCCATGGAGGATTTCTCCCTCGACATCATCCTGGGGCAGGGGCCTTCGGCCAAGTCGATCCGGCTATCCCTGCCGCCGTTTACCCTGGTCGGCGCCACGACGCGGACCGGTCTTCTTACCTCCCCCCTTCGGGATCGATTCGGCGTCAATTTCCGGCTGGAGTATTACCGCCCCGAGGAGCTCGAGGAGGTGATCCGCAGGTCTGCGGGATCCCTGTCGATTCCGACCGACAATGCCGGCGCGCGCGAAATCGCCCGCCGGTCACGGGGCACGCCCCGCGTGGCCATCCGGCTTCTCAAACGCGTTCGCGACTTCGCCCAGGTGAGCGGGGAGGCGAGGATTCATCAGAAGATCGCCGACCATGCGCTGCTCAAGATGGAGGTCGACCGGGAGGGGCTCGACGTGATGGACCGGAAGATTCTCCGGGTCATTCTCGAGAAGTTCCACGGCGGACCGGTAGGCGTGGAGACGATCTCGGCGTCGGTGAGCGAGGAGCGGGACACGATCGAGGACGTGTACGAGCCGTTTCTTATCCAGCAGGGGTTTCTGAAACGCACTCCGAGGGGAAGGGTGGCCACGCCCGCCGCCTACCGCCACCTCGGGCTGACGCCGCCCCGACGAACCCCCCAGCAGGAAGGATTATTCGGGGGAACGGATGAATAAATGGGGAGAAGGACTGTCTAACCGGTAGCCGGAGAACCTAACCTAAAGAGAATCTTTCCCGGGGGTGACATGATGAAACGGGCCGTGTCCCTGTCAGTTTTACTTTTCGCACTTATCGCGTTTCCTGCCTATGCGGGACTTTTCGACGACATCAAGAAAGGGATCGGCGTGGTTGCGCCGCAATCGGGACCGGACGAGAGCCAGGTCGCCGGGGGCTTGAAGGAGGCACTGACGATCGGGACGGGCAACGCCGTGAGCCTCGTTTCCGTGACCGACGGCTTTTTCGCCAACCAGGCCATCAAGATCCTCATGCCCGACAAGATCCAGAAGGTGGCGGACGTGCTGGGCAAGGCGGGGTACCAACAGCAGGTGGACGAGTTCGTCCTCAGCATGAACCGCGCGGCGGAAAAGGCCGCCCCGCAGGCGAAATCGATCTTCGTCGACGCGATCAAGGAGATGACGATCGAGGACGCGAAACAGATACTCAACGGTGGGGACACCGCGGCCACCGAATTCTTCAAGGGAAAGACCGGTGGCAAGCTTTCCGATGCGTTCAAGCCCATCATCTCCTCCAGCATGGACGAAGTCGGAGCGACCCGCAGCTACAAGGAGATGATGGGAAAGTACACCGCGCTGCCGTTCATGAAAGCCGAATCGCTCGACCTCGACCAGTACGTGACGAACAAGTCGCTCGACGGCCTGTTCTTCATGGTGGGGCAGGAGGAAAAAAAGATCCGTACGAATCCGGCCGCCCGGGTCACCGACCTGCTGAAGACGGTGTTCGGCGGCAAATAGGAGGGTAGTTTCGGGGTGGCTTCCTGGGGGAAAATCCTTCTGGTCTCCGGGCTGGTCCTGGCCGGCGTAGGGCTTCTGCTCCTTTTGTTCGACAAGGCAGGCTGGGTCGGCAGGCTGCCCGGAGACATCCTTGTCAGGCGGAAAAATTTCACTTTCTACTTTCCCCTCGCCACGAGTATCCTGGTCAGCGTTGTCCTTACCCTTCTGTTCTGGCTGTTCCGCAAGTAGTTCCTGTTGTTCCCGGGCAACAGGAAGCGTTGCAAAGATGCAACACATGAAGAAATTCCCTGCGCAATAAGGGTATAACCAATTGGAAACATTATCTTTTCAATTTCCCTTACCTGGCATGCCGTTTGCAGACCAATTGGATAGATGATCGTCGGGAGAATGGGATGAACGTTTTCCAGCATACGGTTTCGAAGCCGCTTTCCTTTGCCGGCACAGGGCTCCATACCGGAATGGATGTCCGCGCCCGAATTCTTCCGGCGGGCCCCGATGCCGGGGTCGTCTTCCTCCGAAAGGATACGAATACCGAAATCCCCGCGCGGGTGGAGAACGTGGTGGAAACGGCCTACGCGACGGTGCTTTCCGCCGGTGGCGCGAAAGTCTCCACGGTGGAACATTTTCTTGCCGCACTCTACGGAATGGAGATCGACAACGCGCGGATCGAGGTGGACGGGCCGGAACTCCCGATCCTGGACGGCAGCGCACTCGAGATTTCCCGGGCGATCGCCGCCGCCGGCCCTGCCCGGCAGGACGTCCGCAGAAAATTCCTGCGGGTCTGGGAGAACGACAAGATCCGTCAGAACGGGTCGATGGTGGTCCTCTCCCCCGGCGTGGAAATGGAGATATTGGTGACGGTCGACTTCCCGGCAAGCGTCATCGGGAAGCAGTGGGCGAAGGTTACCCTTACTCCCGAAAACTTCCTCAAGAATATCGCCCCCGCGAGGACGTTCGTCCTCCGGGAGCAAATCGACGCCCTTCGCGCGGCAGGTCTTGCCAAGGGGGGGTCGCTCGATAACGCGAT
Source organism: Candidatus Deferrimicrobiaceae bacterium (assembly GCA_041633075.1). Taxonomy (GTDB): domain Bacteria; phylum Desulfobacterota; class Deferrimicrobia; order Deferrimicrobiales; family Deferrimicrobiaceae; genus CSP1-8. The sequence continues at coordinate 9,269 of JBFKGZ010000090.1, forward strand.
CGTCGTGGAGGGCGACAAGGTGCACAATACGGAAGGACTCCGTTTCCCCAACGAGTTCGCCCGGCACAAGCTGCTCGACTTTATCGGCGATCTGGCCCTGCTGGGACGCCCCGTGCGGGGCTGCTTCCTCGCCATCCGTCCGGGGCATACGGTAAACCATGTCGTTGCCGAATATCTTGCGTCACCCGTGTATTCCGCATCACCCGAATCGCCTGTCAGCCCGGGGAAGGTCCCCGTGGATATACAGGTCACTGCCTAATCCCCCTTTGAGTGGCCCGTAACGGGCCACTCACCCCCCTCTTTCCCAGGAAGTTTCCCGCTGTTGCAGGTTTGCCTCAGCCGGGTATAATGTCCGGGGAGGTCGTGTTGCGCTACGTTTCTATTGTGTTGATTTTCCTGGGAGTTCTCGCTGC
>JBFKGZ010000091.1:0-9580 GCA_041633075.1 Candidatus Deferrimicrobiaceae bacterium
GAGGTGATGTCATCGATCAGCTTCCTGGCTTCCTCCGTCGTGAAGTCGGTGTCGTGGGACGTCATGGAGGAGGAGGCGCGGCAGTGGATGCAGTTCAGGTTGCAGCGCCCGGTAACTTCCCAGGCGAGCCATTTCGGGATGAATTCTTCTTTGGGCACGCGGATTCCTTTCGTCGAGTCCGGCGGCGAGGGGCGGGCGCGCCCCTCGAATGCAACAACCCTTTTATTATAATCGATGAACGGACCTATTTCGCCATTTCGGCGTACTTTTGCGCGTTCTCCCGGTCGCCGATCGCCTCGTACGACTTCGACAGCATCGACGCCGCCTGCTTGGTCGGGAGCAGGTCCATGCTCCGCGAAAGCTCCGGGATCGCGGCGCGGTATTCGTTCTTCTGGTAGTGCAGCGCTCCGAGCAGAAGGTGGGGCTCGAAGAACTCGTCGTCCAGGCGGATTGCCTTGCGGAGTGGGCCTTCCGCGGCGGTGTAGTTCTTCCGGATCAGGTGCACCCGGCCGATCGACGAGGGAAACGGCGCCTGGGAAGGCTCGCGGGCCGCCGCCGCCTCGTACTTGGCCAGCGCCTCCTCGTACCGCTTCTCCTTGAACAGCTTGTCCCCCTCGTCGGCGATGTCGTAGGTCTTCTGAACCTCCCGAAGCTTCTTGGTCTTTTGGACGAAGATCGTCTCGTTGAGGGTGTAGATCGGATTCCTCACCGTGTTCGGGTACCGCTTTGCGATGTAGTCCCGGGCGTTGTCCAGTCTCTCCTTGGAAACCGGGTGGGTGCGGAAGATCCCTTCCAGGAACATCGGGTTTCTTCCCCCTTCCAGCTCCGAGAAGAAATATTCCTGGAGTCGTACGGCTCCTTCCGGGTTGTAGCCCGCCTTGACCATGTAGTCGATCCCCAGCCAGTCGGCCTCGCGTTCCTGTTCCCGCGAAAAGCCGTTGTTGACAAGCGACGCCGTGATTCCGGACAGTTGCATCACCGCCGTGCCTCCCCCCGTGGCGATCGAAACCCCCGCAAGGAGGACATTGGACGCCAGCGCGCGCTGGTACCCCGCCAGGGAATGCTTGGCGGTGACGTGCCCGGTCTCGTGCCCGAGAACCGCCGCCATCTCCGCCTCGCTTTTAAGCCCCACCAGCAGGCCCCGGTTGATGACGATGAACCCGCCGGGCAACGCGAAGGCATTCGGGACGGAGGAGTTCAGTACCCGGTACCGATAGTTCAGGTTGGGACGGTGCGACACGCGGGCAAGACGCATACCGACTCCCTGGACATACGCCTCGAGGGCGCTGTCGCGGTAGAACCCTCCCTGCTGCTGCACGGCCGGCGTATACGCCTGGGCGCCGAGTTTTACCTCTTCCGCTTCCGTGAAGGAGACCAGGGCCAGTTCCGATCTTCCCGTGACCGGGTTGACGGCGCAGGCGTACACCGCAATGGCCAACGCGGTGAATGCGAACAGGGAAAGGGCGACGCCCCGCAGCGCTCGATGGTCCATCTTCCCACCTCCTGATCCGGAACCGTTCGGAATTCGGTTTGTTGATCCATTATTCCACGTGCCTTCCCGAGCGACAACGGGTAAGGGTGATTTGGACGGTACCTGCCCCTCTGGTATATAGAGAGAGGAGATAAAACGGGGAGGAGGATGATGGGACGAAGAAGGAAAGAGAGGAAAAAACGGTCGCATGTTCCCGGGACGCTTCCGGGAACCCTGGTGGCCCATGCGGAGGCGGATCCGGAGCCCGTGCGGATCTTTCTGTTTTCGTATGATTCGGAACGGTGCGAGGAACGGACCCTGCGCCCGGATGAGATCGCTTCCCTTACCGTTCCGGATCATGGGGTCCTGTGGCTCGACATCTGGGGGCTTTCCGACCCCGCTGTCGTGAAGGCGGTCGGCGACCGGTTCGGCTTTCACCCGCTGGCCTTGGAGGATGTCCTGAACCTCCCCCAGCGTCCCAAGGTGGACCGGTACGAGGGACATATGCTCATCGTGCTTCGGGAGATCCTCTATCCGGAGGAGCCGGAACAGGTCAGCATCTTTCTCTCCGATCGCGTTGTCGTGACGTTCCAGGAGCGGGCGGGGGATCCCTTTGATTCGATCCGCGATCGCCTGCGGAGAGGGTTGGGCAGAATCCGGTCGGCGGAGGCGGACTACCTCGTCTACGCCCTCTGTGACGCGATCATCGACTCCTTCTTCCCCACCCTCGAGAAGATGGGGGACAACGTGGAGGAACTGGAAGAACGGGTGATTCAATCCCCGTCCCCCGATTTGTTCCGGGAAATCCGCCAGATGAAGAAAGGACTGTTGGAGGTGCGGCGGGCCGTCTGGCCGGCGCGGGACGCGATGAATGAGCTGCTGCGGGAGGATTCTCCGCTCGTCAATGCCGAGACCCGGGTGTTCCTGCGGGACTGCTACGACCACACGATCCAGGTGATGGACATGATCGAGACGTACCGGGAGATGGCGGGCAGCCTGGTCGAAGAATACATGTCGTCGATGTCGAACCGGATGAACGAGATCATGAAGGTACTCACGATGATGGCGACGATCTTCATCCCCCTCTCCTTCATCGCGGGGCTCTACGGAATGAACTTCGACCACCAGTCCTCCCCCTTCAACATGCCGGAGCTGTACTGGCGGTACGGGTACCCGTTCGTCCTGATCCTGATGGCCGTGACGGCGGCAGGGCTTCTCTACTATTTCCGGAGGAAGAAGTGGCTGTAGAGTAAACCACGGGGACGGAGAGGAGGGCCCCGGGTAGGAGGAGTACGCGATGACCACAACCGTGTTCGCACGACCCAAGAAGAATGTGGCGTTCGACCCGAACCGCTTTGCGCCGAAACCGCTCTTCGAGAGCCCGGAGATGAAGGTCATCCAGGCCGCGTTCCGGGCCGGCCAGTTCATCCCCGTCCACAAACCCGACGTCCACGTGGTCCTCTACATCCTGTCCGGCGAAGGGGAGGTTGTGGCGGGGGAGACGCGGCGCCATGTCAAGGAAGGGGACCTCGTCGTCATTCCGCGCAAGGTGGCCCGGGGCGTGAAGGCGAAGACCGACATGGTCGTCCTGCATGTCGTTTCTCCTTCGCCCACGAAGGCCGATCATGGCGACATGGCGGCGAGGATCGCCCGGGGAGATTTCGAGCTGCCGGCGTGAGAAGCGGCCGGGTCGAGAGGGTTGGGAAGATTTTTTGTTTCACGAGGGTTCTGGCCCCTTTTCACCCGCCTCTGTTTCGGCAGAGGGGGATTCCTGCAAATACATCCATATTGATTTTTATCAATGTCCCAATTCCCGGCCGGCGCGACGATGAAAGCAGTACTATTCCACTTGTTGTCCTCCGCGGAACCGTGCGGGGAGGGAGGGGAAGATGAATAGCGTGATACGACCTGGAAGCGTCGCGGCGGCGGGCATCATCCTTATCATGGTGTGGGCAGGAAGCGCCCTCGCCCACTGCGACACGATGGACGGGCCGGTCGTCATCCTGGCGAGGAAGGCCCTCGACAAGGGGGACGTGAACCTGGTCCTCCCGTGGGTGGCCAAGGAGAAGGAGGGCGAGATCAAGGAGGCGTTCGAGCTGGCGTCGGCGGTCCGGGGAAAGGGTGCGAAGGAGAGGGAGCTTTCGGACCGGTACTTCTTCGAGGCGCTGGTGCGCGTGCACCGCGAGGGAGAGGGGGCGCCGTTCACGGGCCTCAAACCCGCGGGGCTCGACCTTGGGCCGGCCATCCCCGCGGCGGACAAGGCGCTGGAAACGGGAAACCCCGAACCGATGCTCGCGCTGATCGAGGAGAAGATCCACGAGGGAATCCATAAGTATTACGTCGAGGCGATGGAGAAAAAGAAGCACGCCGGGGAGAGCGTCGAGGCGGGCCGGGCGTACGTGCAGGCGTATGTGCCGCTCCTGCACTTCGTCGAGCGGCTCTATACCGACGCAACAACACCGATCGCCCATGGCGCGGGCGACGTGGGGGGGAGGAGGCCCGGGCATCCCGAGCCTGCCGCCGCCGGAAAACACGCGCATTGATCTTACGGGGGAGCAGCTCCCCCCGCAGGAATTTCCGGCAACGGAAATGTCACCGGGCGGAATCGGGACAAAAGAATACTCCCGTTTCAAAAGGAGGGAATCCATGCGCTACCTGATATTGGGAGGCGGACCGGCGGGAATAGCTGCCGCGAAGGCCATCCGCAAGCGGGAAAAGGATGCCGCGATCGTCATTGCCACCGAGGAGACGGCGCAGCCCTACCTGAGACCGCTTCTGCCGGATTTCATCTCGGGGGACACCGTGCTTTCCGCTTTGGCCGACCCGCAGGGGGAGGACCTCGAAACGAAGCGGATCGAGCTTCGCAAAGGGAAACGCGCCGAACGGCTTCACGCGGCGGAGAACCGGGTATATTTCACCGACGGGACCGAGGGGGAGTATGACTTCCTCCTCATTGCCACGGGAGGGAAACCGATACTCCCGGAACCCCTCAAAAAACCACTCGGCTCGATTCTCCCGTTCGACTCCCTCGAGGACGCCCTGCGGATCAAGGAACGGGCGGCCCGCCCCGGCAACTCGGTCGTGTATGGCCCGGGCTACCTCGCCATCGAAGCGTGCCGGGTCCTGCGCAAGGCGGGGCAGAACGTGACCTGGCTCAAGCCGGGCCAGCCTCGGTTCGGCAATCCGATCGCGGGGGAATTCGAGGCGAGCGTCATAAACGAGATCCAGTACCGCGGCGTCATGCTCAAGGACGGGGCCGAGGTCGAAAGCGTAACGGAGGCCGGCGAGGAAACAGCTGTTGTGCGCACCACTTCCGGCGAGGAGATCCGGTGCCGGATGATCGTGGCGGCAACCGAGCGTCTTCCCTGTACGGATTTTCTGGAAGGAAGCGGGGTGAAGGTCGGCACGGGCGTTTCCGTGGACGACTACCTGCGTACCTTCGTGGGAAACGTCTACGCTGCGGGAGACTGCGCGGAACTGCACGACAAGGCAACCGGTCAGAACCGGATCAATTTCGGGTGGCGAAGCGCCATCAAGCAGGGCCAGCTGGCGGGGGAAAACATGGCGGGCGGAGGGAAGCTCTATATCCGGAAGCAGGAGGACTACCTTTGGCTGCTCTTCGGGACATCGCTTCTGGACCGGTCCAAGTAGCGGGCGGGGAAAGAGCCCACTCCCCGCCGCGGGGCGGGACCGCGATCTTTCTGCTTGCCCTGTTCCTGGTTCTTCTTTTTTCCCCGTCCTCCGTTACCGGCACGGAAGAGTATGCGGAGGAAACGGGAAGAACGTGTGCCGCCTGTCACCTTGACCCTGCCGGCGGCGGGGAGTTGACGGCGGAAGGGGAGTCGTTCCAACGGGAACGAACCGCGTCAGGGCATCCCGCGCCCGGGACGTACCGCTTTCGGCATGCGGTACGGTTCGTCGCGGGTTTTCTCCACCTCTTCACCGCGGTCCTGTGGTTCGGGACCATCCTGTATGTCCACCTGCTCCTCAAACCGTCCTACGCTTCGCACGGACTGCCGAGAGGGGAACTCATGGTCGGGTGGGGGTCGATCATCGTGATCACCCTGACGGGGGTCGTGTTGACGATGTTCCGGATCCGGTCGCCGGGGGATCTTTTCCACACCCGATTCGGCATTCTCCTGACGGTGAAGATCGTCCTGTACCTCATCATGGTCGGCATCGCGGTGATCGTCACGTTCATCGTCGGGCCCAGGCTGAAAAAACGAAGGGTGACGGTCGACCGGGGGAAAAAGGACATGACGCCGGACGAGTTGTCCGGATACGACGGGAAGGAGGGCCGGCCGGCCTATTTTGCCTATGACGGGCGGGTCTTCGACGCCACCGGGAGCAGACTATGGAAGGACGGGAGCCATGTCGGCAGGCATCTCGCGGGGTTCGACCTGTCCGACGCCCTGAAGCTGGCCCCCCACGGGGAGGAGAAGGTCGTCCCCCTGCCCCTCGTCGGCAATCTCGTGCAAACAGGGGTCGCTCCCCCGGCGCCGGTCCACCTGAAGGCGTTCTACTTCATGACCTACTTCATCCTGGTTCTGGTGCTGGGCATCCTGCTCATTGTTTCCCTTTGGCGTTGGTGGTGATTCGGGAGGAGGCGGCGTAAGGAAGATGAGGGCAAAGATCGCCTGCCTGGCCGCCTTCGCCGTCGCGATGGCGTTCGTCGAAGCGGCGGTGGTCGTCTATCTCCGGGAGATCATCGGTGCGGGACCAATCTTCCCCATGAAGGAGATTCCCACGCTCCTGCTCGTCGTGGAGGTCGGCCGGGAGACGGCGACGATCGTGATGCTGGTCTTGGTCGCGGTCCTGTCGGTCCGGGGCGGTCTCCGGCGGATGGGGGCGTTCCTCCTGGCGTTCGCCGTCTGGGACATCTTCTATTACGTCTGGCTGTACGCGACGATCGGGTGGCCCGCCGGTCTTGCCGACTGGGACGTCCTGTTTCTCATTCCCTTCCCGTGGGTGGGACCGGTGTGGTCCGTCCTGCTGATCAGCGCGGGGATGATCGCCTTCTCGGTTTGCTTCCTGGGCGCGCGGGAGGATGTCCCGTTCTCCCCCGGCCCGTGGGGGTGGACGAGCGGGGTGGCCGGCGCCATGACCATCGTCGCCACCTACATCCTCGAGTGGAAGAAGATCCGTTACGGGACCGGGGTTCCGACGGAGTTTTCCCACCTGCCCTTCTTCCTGGGGATCGTCCTCCTTTTCGCCTCCGGCTGCATCACCTTCCGAAACGCTCTCCCCCGGGGAGGATAGCACCCCGGGCTTTCCCCCTTGCACACCGACGACCGGGCGGGAGCAAATGACGACGATCCGGCATCCCTGGGATGGCTGGACACATCTATACATACAGTCCGTTCGGTTCCGGGAGGTCTAAAACCGTGGACTGGTTTTCCCTTTTCATCGTCAGCTACAGCGGTGCGGCGATGTTCCTGGTGAGCTTCCTCGAGAACATCGGCCTCCCCTTCCCCGCATTCCCGGTGTTTGTTCTTGCCGGGGCGCTCGCAGCTGCCGGGCATGTCTCTCTTCCTGTCCTGGTGGCGGGGGCAGTTCTGGGGGCCGTCGTGGCCGACGGGATCTGGTACGACCTGGGGCGGCGGCGGGGGAAGAGGGTGCTCTACGCATTGTGCCGGATCTCCCTGAACCCGGACGTTTGCGTCGAGAGCGCGGTCGACCAGTTCCATCGCAGAAAGACGTTGACGATCCTGCTTGCGAAGTTCCTCCCCGGGGTCAATTCGGTCATGCCGCCGCTGGCGGGAATGGCCGCGGTCCCGCTTTCCCTGTTTTTGTTCGTCGATTCCGTGGGGGCATTTCTGTGGGCGGCTACCGGAACGGGGATCGGGAACGTCTTTGGGCCGGAAATCGCCGGCTCGGCCCGCACCATTCAGGGAGGGCTGGTGTGGGTTTTCGTCGCCGGTCTGATCGCCTACGTCCTCTGGGCGATCGGCTACCGGGTCTACCTGGTGAAGCGTTACGCGGCGCCCCGCATCGACCCCGATACGCTGCGAGAGCGGATGAAGAAAGAGGACGCACCCATCGTGCTCGATCTCCGCCGGGACGAATACTACGAACGGGGCGACCTAATGATCGCCGACTCGTTCCGACTGCGTCCGGCCACCTTCCACCGGTTCGCCCATCACCTTCCGCGGGACCGGGACCTCGTCTTCTACTGCACCTGACCGGGCGAAGCCACCAGCGCCAGTCTGGCGCGTATTCTGATCAGGAAGGGCTTCGACAGGGTAAGCGTCCTCCACGGCGGATTCGAGGAATGGGTGGCGCGGGGCTATCCGACCCAACCGAGGGGCCCCGAGTGGCAGGTCGGTTTCTCCCCGGAAGCGGACGCGACGACGTCCTCTTTGCAGTCTGCTCCGTCCCCCAATCCGCTTGACGCTGCACGGGACACAGGTTTATAGTTCATTTCTGCCGTTTATCGATCCCCGGTAGCTCAACCGGCAGAGCGGGTGGCTGTTAACCACTAGGTTGCAGGTTCGAGTCCTGCCCGGGGAGCCAAATGTCCCGGTGTGCGAAACGAGGCCTGTTTCAGATTTCGATCGTGCGCCGATCTTGGATACGCACCTTCTTCACGAGCCGATGGAGAAGGTGCTTTTTTTTTCGTTTCGGGGCCACTCCCGGTTTCATCCGGTTTTGTCAAGCTCCATCCTCACGGCCAGCCCAAGTGTTTCGATAAAATAGGGCTTTCTGACGTAGGCCCCTGCGCCGAGGGCGTGAGCGACACGCACACGATCCGACTCGGAAAAACCGCTTACGATAATCGCCTTCTGTTTGGGAAATATCTCCAGAACCTTCTTGTAGGTGTCCAGCCCGTCCATACCAGGGTCCATAATCATATCCAGAATCAATAGATCGCAGGGATGATCCTTCAAGTACACCACCGCCTCTTCACCACTGCCGACGCTCGATATGTCGTAGTTCAATTTCTCAAGCATCTCGGTAGCCAGATCCCGCTGTTCCTCAACATCATCCACAACGAGAATGGATTCGCCATTCCCCATGTATTGGGAAAGGGGGACCGGTTCGTTCTCTGCCGTGATTTCTTCCCTCGTTACCGGGAAATACAGGGTAAATGTGCTCCCTTTTCCTTCTTCCGACTGAACATTGATGTAGCCATCATGATCTTTCACCGTACCCCAGACCACCGCCAGCCCCAATCCTGTTCCGCTTCGCCCCATGACCTTCTTCGTGTAAAACGGCTCGAAGATGCGTTTCAGGTCGGCCTCCGATATCCCTTTTCCCGTATCGGACACGGAAACAACGACGTAGTCTCCCTTCCAAACCTCAGCATATCCCTCGATCGGTTTTTCCAGATATTGATTGAACGTCCTGATGGTCAGGATACCGCCTTTCGGCATCGCTTCGCACCCATTGGAAACCAGATTGAATAAGGTCTTGCCAAGATGTACGGAAGAACCGGAGATATTCGGCAGGTCAGATTCGAGTTCGTACCTGATCTGTACGGAAGGGTGGTAAGAGGACAGACCCTGGAACTCCGGTAATTTCGGCAAGTCAGCGATGATCCCGTTCAGATTGACGACATCGCTTCCCAGAACTCCCCTTCTGGCGAGGGTCAGCAGATCCTGCACAATCGCCGCTGCCCTCTGGCCTCCTTTCATTATCGCCTCAATCTGAGGTCTGATGGCGCTCGACTTGCCTTCCTTATGCAGGAGCAGTTCCGAATAACCGCTGATGACGCCCAGAACATTGTTGAGATCATGGGCAACGCCGCCGGCCAGGACTCCCAGGGCCTCCATCTTCTCCGCCCGGACCAGGCGCTCCTCCAGGTTTCGCTTCTCCTTCTCCGCCCGCTTACGCTCGGTAATGTCCCTGGCCAGCCCGGTCGTACCGGTCACTTCCATGCGAAGATTGAAGATCGGGGCTTTAAAAGTTTCGACCCATATGGTACCGCTGACCTCGGTTAATAGTTCCTCGACCCCTTTCCCGCGGCGCGTTGCCATGACCTCGGCATCATCGGCACGGTATTTCTCGGCCAGCTCGCGTGGCCAAATGTCCAGATCGGTCAATCCAACCACCTGATCGACGGAGCGGCCGCAAGACTTTGCATACTGTTGGTTGACCATGATGTAACGA
>JBFKGZ010000092.1:0-9498 GCA_041633075.1 Candidatus Deferrimicrobiaceae bacterium
AACCCCCGAACGGGGTCGGACCGCCGCACGAAGTAGGTCCGGTAAACGGGCTTCGTCCCCGCCGGGGCACCCGGGTTCGCCGCCTTCTGGGAAGCAAACGCCCGGGTCGCGGAAAGGAACGGCCCATGCGCCTTGTGGCAGGTGAGGCAGAGGATTCTCCCCTCGCTGTCCAACGGAAGGTCGGTCGGTACGCTCATGCGGCGGTGCCCGTCCACGGGCCGGATGGCGCGCGGATGAGATATCCCCAACCCTTCGAACGAGTGGCAATCCAGGCAGAACGTGTCCGCGCCCGGGAGAAACCGGCCCGGCTCCCGCTCGGATTCGCGATAGCTGTGGCATCGCGGGCAGCTTGCGGGATTCCGGAAGTGGGAATGGGGATCGGCCGAGGGATCGGAGAACCCTTCCCCGTTCGCAGGGAAAACGGGGAAGAGCGACAGGGACAGGACCAGCGCAAGGAGGAGCGTACCTGAAATCTTTCCCCCCATCTCCTTGACGACCTCCCGGCCCCTCATGCAGTCCCGACTCTCCTTCTACCCCATTTCCCGGGGGAATCCAACCGGCATCCCCCTACATCACCCGGACGGGCATGATGATCATCGGCAGCCCGTGGAAGACGAGTTTTCTCTGCGCGAGAAACGACGTCTGGTTGTGAAGCACCCGGTTGATGAAGCTTTCCTCCTCGAAGACCAGCTGGCCGGCGAAAAACGTGATGTTGGGAAAATCGTTTGCGATTTCCGGCGCCAGCCGATCGACCACGGTAATGACGTCCGTTCCGACTTCATAGCGCGCTTCGGCGTAGTAGCCGTGCCCCTTGACGAACTCCACGTATTGCTGGAGCTGGCGTTTCAGATCCTCTCCGAGATTTTCAATCTCCTCGACTCCCTTGAACGTGCTGGAATCGATCACGCCGGCGGAGAGAAAGACGAAGTTCCGGAACATTCCCGGGAACGACCGGACCACGGAGAAAAAGACGTGCATGCCCATTCCGTTGTAGCCCGACACCATGATGGCGGCGGTCGGACCGTCCTTTCGGAGAACCGGCTCCTGTTCGGAAGGCACGGTTACGGAGGGGAGTCCCGTCAGAAGCTCGTCCAGCCTTCGCATGTGCCCCTCCACACTCCGGTAGTGCCGCCGGATCAGGAAAGAAAGTGCGATGAAGGTCCCGGTGATCAGCAGGGTCAGCCATCCGCCTTCCGGAAACTTGATCAGGACCGTCGCGGTCAGGATCGATGCGGTCAGGAGAAACCCGACTCCGTTCATCCCGAGCCCGGACTTCCAATCAACCGTCGTTCTGCGTTCTCTCAACCAGTGGACGCACATACCGAACTGGTCGACGGTAAAGGTGAGGAAGACGTTGATCGAGTACATGATGACGAGGTACTTCACGGAGCCGCCGGTGAGGAACAAAAACACGATGGCCATCATTCCCATGAAATAAATCCCGTACTTGGTCACCAGCCGGTCGGACAGGTGCGCGAACCGGTGGGGCATGTAGGAGTCGACCGCCATGCTCGAGAGGACCTGCGGCCCCCCGAGGAAACCCGTCTGGGCGGCGACGAACAGGAGGGTCGCCTCCGTCACCAGCACAAACGCCACGATCACGCTTTTGGTCCGGCCCTCCCAGATGTTGCCTACGATCCCTTCGATCAGGGAGGCGTTGAGCGTTTTCCCGGGGACGTGTTCCACCCCGTTGAGCATGTACCCCAGAATGATCCCGCCGGCGACGAACGAGAGCGAGAGGGCCATGTACAGGAGAGCCTTCTTCCCTGTTTTTACGCGGGGTTCCCGAAGCGTCCCCATGGCGTTGCAGACCGCCTCGATCCCCGTGTACGTGCCGGCCCCCATCGAATAGGCCCGCAGGAGAAGCACGCCCACTCCGAACAACCCCAACTCCGCCACGGCGTCGGACATGTCCCCCGACACAGTAGCGGTCACGGTGGGAAGTTCGGGCAGGTGTCTCAGGACCGAATAGAGAACGAGCGGGACGTGGCAGAAGATGAACGCCAGGAAAATGGGGGTGAGGACCGTCACCGACTCCTTGATCCCCCGCAGGTTGAGCACGATGAGCAGGATGATGATGAAGGCGATGGTCGAGAACTTGTGGGTCTGCCAGCCAAGCGGGAGGAAGCTGAATACCGCGTCGACTCCTGCCGCCACGGAGATGGTCACGGTCAGGACGTAATCGATGACCAGTGCCGAGCCGGAGACGACCCCCGCCCTCTCCCCGAGCAGCTTGGCGGCGAGGATGTATCCTCCCCCCCCCATGGGAAATTTCTCGATGACCCGGGCGTAGCTCCCCGAGATGATGAAGACCGTGATGACCGTGGCGATCGCGATGAAAATCGCCAGGGAGGTGTGCCGCCCGAGGGCGAGGAACGCCTCCTCCGGGCCGTAGGCAGAAGAGGAAATTCCGTCCGCCCCGAGGCCGACCCACGCGAAGAAGGCGATCAGGGAGATCCGGTGGAAGAGTTTCGGGTCGAACAGGTCGCGGGGCGCCCCCAGGAGGAACCGCTTGGCGCGCTGGAAAAAGGATCCTATTCCCATATCGGTTCGCGCCACCCCCCCAATCGGCAAAGCATAATGATATTCGGCCCGGTTTCCTCCGTCAAACCATCAAAAAAACGAAAGAGGCCCGCGGCCTCGAAAAAAAAAATGGGGGGCCATTGTCCATGCTGGCCCCCGATCCGGTTAGGGTTAACTGACTCCCTACCATCCTGTGGGGACGGTATCGGCCAACCGGCCGCGAAACTTTAGGCGAAACGTCACGGAGGAAAGGAAAGCGTTGCCTGCCCCGAATCCCCCATGGAGTAAAGCAACACGACGAGGTTGTGGAATCTCCCCTCCTGATCGTTCACGAAGTTCCGGTACAGTCCCACGCGTTCGAACCCCATCTTCTCGAACGCCCGTATGGCGGGCTGCTGCTTCTCGATCGCCTCCACCAGGAGATAGTGCAGGGCGGCCTTCTCCCCCAGATGCCGCATCTCCCGGATCATCGCCGTTCCGAGGCCCCGGTGCCGGAAAACCGGCGCGATCTGGATCCGGATCGTCCCGACGCGCTGCTTCCAGCCGCTTCGGTTCCGATGAAGGGTCGCATCTCCCACTACGCAGTCCCCCTCGAGGGCAAGAACGGGAAGCACCGAATTGTATTCGAGGTTTTCCGCCCAACGTTCCACCACTTCTTTCCGGCCGACGTCCTCCCGGAAGTACATCTTGTCCTCCGGGGGAATCCGGCGGAAGAAATCCCAGAGCCGGTCCGCGTCCTCCCTCACCATCGGGCGGAGGGTGAGCCGGGCCCCGTCGCGCAGGGTGATCTCCCTGGGGTATCGCTCGAGCGTGATCATTGCGGCCCTCCCCGGGTCCTGTCGCCCCTCACCACTCCTCCTTGAACGGTACTTCCACCGCGTCGTACCATTCCGAGAATTCCATGGGGTCGTGGGGGGGGTTCCCCTCCTCGTGGAGGAGATCGTCGATCACCGTGTGGGCGTAGGAGAGGGCGTGGTCCATATAGCGGAGGGCGTCCGGAGAATCCCCCTTGGGGTCCCCCGCCTGGAACGCTTCGACCGCCTTGCCGAAATCCCGCATCGCCGCGGGAAGATCCTTCGTGGCCAGAACCTCGCCGATCGCCTTCAGGTGCCGCTCGATCTGATGGTATGCCCGCCGGATATCGACCGTCGTGGCGTCCATCCTCCTCCATTTGCCGAAATAGATCAGGTCGTGAGCCGCCCGTAAATCAGGGTACAACCGTCCCACGTAAGGACACAGCTCCTTTCCGCCGGGGCCTTTTTTCGCCCGGTGGGAATCGAAGGCAAGATCCGCCCCGCAGTCGGTGCAGGTCATCCGGGAAAGAGGCATGGCAAAATTATAACTCAATCGCTCCGGACCGTTGTACAACGCTAGTAATGAGACCCGCGGCATTTTCCTGGGAAAGGGGGTACCCATGAGCACAGTGGTCGTCGAACGGCAGGGGAGCGTGGCAACGATGAGGATGGACCGTCCCGACCGGATGAACGCGTACGATTTCGAGATGGGGAAGGAGCTGCTCGAGGCCGTTTCGGCCCTGGGCGACGACCCGGGCGTCCGCTGCATCGTGCTCACCGGGTCCGGGAAAGCCTTCTCGGCAGGCGGCGATGTGGGCATGATGGGATCCTTCCGGGCGCAGGCCCCGGAGAACTTCCTGGAGCTCACGGTCCGCCTGCACGCCTTCATGTCGTCTCTTCGGCGGACCCCCAAACCCGTCCTCTCCGCGGTCAACGGCGTCGCGGCGGGGGCCGGCTTCGCCATGGCGCTGGCCGGCGACCTCGTGGTCGCCGCGGCCTCGGCGCGCTTCACCCTGGCCTACCAGAACATCGGGCTTTCCCCGGACGGCGGATCCACCTTTTTTCTCGCCCGCGCCGTCGGGACCCATCGGGCCATGGAGCTTACCTTGACCGGCAGGACGCTCGCCGCGGAAGAGGCGGCCGCGTGGGGGCTCGTCCAGCGGGTTCTGCCCGATGACTCGTTCGAAGCGGGGACGGCGGAACTGGCGGGGCGCATCGCCTCCGGCCCCACCCTCGCCTTCGCGCGGGCGAAGGAGCTGTACAACCGGGCGCTGTGCCAGCCGCTGGAAGCGCAGCTCGAGGACGAGCGCCAGCGCATCGCCGCGTCCGCCCGGACCGGAGATTTCCGCGAGGGAGTGCGGGCGTTTCTCGAGAAGCGGCCGCCCGCCTTCCGGGGGGAGTAGTACGCCCCTTTCCGCACCCCCTTGACCCGCCCATATGGGTATGTCAACATACCCATATGGGCAGGCCGCTGACCACCAGACAGCGCAGGGTCCTCACGTTCCTGCGGGAGTTCGTCCTCTCCCGCTCCTTCGCCCCCACCGCGAGGGAAGTGGCGGACCGTTTCGGGATTGCCGAGAAAAATGCCTTTTATTACATGGAGCTGCTTGAGAGAAAAGGGTACATCCGCCGCCATCGGAAATCCCCCCGCCGGATCGAGTTTCTCGGGGAGGCGGCGCTTCCTTCCCTCCTGCGCGTCCCGGTGCTGGGACGGGTGCCCGCCGGAAGCCCCCGGGAGGCGATCGAACTCGCCGAGGAGGAACTCCTCCTGGATCCTTCGCTGGCCGGCGAGGGGGAGATCTTCTCCCTACGCGTGAAAGGGGACAGCATGGAGGAGGCGCACATCTGCGAAGGGGACTACGTCCTCGTCCGGACGCAGGAGACCGCCGAGGACGGGGAGATCGTGGTCGCCGTCGTCGACGGGGAGGCCACGGTCAAACGGATCCGCCGCCGCAACGGGGGAGTCCGCCTCGAGCCCGCCAACCCCGCCTATGCCCCCCTCGACGTGCCGGACGGCTTCCCGTCCTTCCGGATCGCGGGGAAAGTCGTCGGCGTTTTCCGGAAACTGTAGGAACGAAGGAGGCCGCCTTGCCCGGTCGCGCGCCCCATACGCCGGTCGTCTCCCCCCCCGCCGCGGACATCGAGCGCGCCTCCGCCCTTTGCCTGCGCCCCGCGCCGGGCAAGCTTGCCGGCTTCTTCGGGACGGGCGCCCACCGGCTGGCGCTGCGTGCGCTGGCCAGGCCCCTCCTCGCCGGGGAGCCCGTGGTGGCGGTGGACGGCGGGAACCGGTTCGACCCGTACGAGATCGGCAAGGCGGAGAGGGCACTGAGAGGAAGCGGCAGGGCCGCGCTCTCCCGCATCCTCGTCTCCCGCGCCTTCACGTGCCACCAGATGGAGGCGCTCCTGTCGCGGCGGCTCGGGCCCGCCCTCGACCGCTCGGGGGCGGGGATCGCGGTCGTCTTCGGGCTGCCGGAGACGTTCGCGGACGCCGATGTTCCCTACGCGGAAGCGTGCCGGGTATTCCGGAACTGTCTTTCGTGCCTGCGCCGGCTCGCGGCGGGCGGCACGCGGGTAGTGCTGGTCGGCTCGCCCCCCCCTGCCGCGGCTGCTTTCCCCTTCGCAGCGGTCCCCGCCGCTTCGGGGAACAAGCCGCCGGGAAAGGGAACCGTTCCGGAGGGCGGCGACCGGGCCGGCTTCTTCCGCCACCTCGTCCGGATCGCCGACCCGTGCCTCCTCCTGCGCCGGGAGGGGGAAGGGGTGATGTGGCATTACCGGAGACACTCCTGTTCTTGTCGACGAATACGTCAGGAGTGTCCCCGGTAATATGGGCCGCACGGTGCTCCCCTTTACCCAGGAATTGTACCGCGAGGAGGAGTCGTGGAAGGCGTTCCGGCGCGCGCTGCGACGCGAGGACCGCGAACTCCTCGACGAGCTGTTCGCCGCGGCAAGGTACCACACCGCCGCCTGCACCTGCTCGGGGCGCGCCGTCCCGTTCGAGGCGATCCTGATGAGCATCCTCGTCGAGGAACGGCGGGCGGTGCGGGAGCTTTTGCGCCGCGTGGAGGAACTCGAGCGCCGGCGGAAAGACGAACCGTGATCCCCTGGCGGCGCCCTGCACTGGGGCCACCGGCTCGCGGGGGGCTTCCCCTCCGCTACGCTCGCTACACAAGCGCAGGTCTTGCTCCGAAGCCCTCACGATAAGGCGCGCAACGCGACGGGAGGCGTCAACATGAAACCGGTTTCCTTGACCGGGTGGGTGCTCGACCTCCTCGCGGCGCGGGACGGGATGGAGGTCTGGTTCCGGACGGGCGAGGGCGAGAACGTGACCCTGTTCGCCCCGTTCCGCCCCTCCTTCGCCGTGGCGGGCCGGGGCGTGCGGGAGACCGCGGTCCGGGCCGCCGCCAGGCGCTGGGGATGCGACGTCCGGAAAGGCGAGGGGACCGAATTCTTCTCCGGCAGGACGGTCCCGGCGTGGACGTTCGCCGTCCCTGCGCCTTTCCTCCTTCGGGCGACCGTCCGGAAGGCGGAAAGCGCGTTCGGGGCGGAGGCGCTCGCCAACGCCGACATCGCCCCGGAGGAGCAGTTCGCGTACGCCACCGGACTCTTCCCGTTTTCCTTCGCCGAGGCGGAATGCGCGGAAGACGGAAGGATCCTCTCCGCCCGCGCCCTCGACTCGCCGTGGGACATCGTTTCTCCCCGCCCATCGCTCTCCCGGGCGTTCCTCCGGGCGGAAGGGACGGGGCACCCCGCGCACGGAAGGGCGCGGCCACTCGTTTTTTCGGCCGACGGCACGACCCACGTCCTCTGCCGGGAGAACGGAACGGATTTCCTCCGGGAGTTCCTGCGGCTCCTGGCCAGCGCGGACCCCGACCTGCTCGTCACGGAGTACGGAGACGACTACCTCCTGCCGCGGATGCTCGCCCTCGCCTCCAGGCTGCGCATGCCGTTCCCCCTGGGCCGCGCCCCCCGTCCGCCGGGGAGGGCGGCCGGGAAACGGGCACGCCGCGCGCAGGAGGGGGAGGACCCGGAAAGAGGCGGCATCCGGCGCGCCCGCGAGCGATCCTACTTCTCGTACGGGCGGGCGATCTTCCGCGCCGCGCCGCACACCTTCTCCGGCCGGTGGCACGTGGACGCCCGCAACTCGTTCCTCTTCGGGGAGGCCGGCCTCCCGGGCCTGATCGAACTCTGTCGTCTCTCCGGCATTCCGCTGCAGCGCATGGCCCGCTCGTCGCCGGGGACCGCCATCTCGGCGATGCAGGTCGCGGCGGCGCGTTCGCAGGGAATCCTCGTCCCCTACAAGAAGCGGGAGCCGGAAGGATTCAAGACGGGCGCCGAGCTCGTCACGACCGACAAGGGGGGGCTCACCTATCTGCCCCGGCCCGGCCTACACGAAAATGTGGGCGAGCTCGACTTCGCCTCGATGTACCCGTCGCTCATGGACCGGTACAACATCTCCCCAGAGACGGTCAACTGCCGCTGCTGCCGCCCGGGCCTCCCCGTTCCCGAGATCGGTTTTCACACGTGCGCCCGCCGCAGGGGTCTCATCCCGGGGGTGCTGGCCCCTGTCCTCGAAAAACGGCGGCTTCTCAAGGAGCGCCAGAAGGCGGGCGCCACCGACGAGGAGCGCGACTTCTTCCGGAAGCGGCAGACGGCACTCAAGTGGATCCTCGTCGTCTGCTTCGGGTTCCTCGGGTACAAGAACGCACGGTTCGGCCGGATCGAGGCGCACGAGGCGGTCACCGCCTGGGGGAGGGAGAAGCTCCTTTCCGCCAAGGAGATCGCCGAGCACGAGGGGTTTTCCTTCCTGCACGGCCTGACCGACGCCGTGTGGGTTGCGCGGGAGGGCGCGGAGGAAGGAGACTATCGGCGGCTGGCGGAGGTCATCACCGCCGGAACGGGGATGCCGATCGCCCTGGAGGGGACCTACCGGTGGCTCGCCTTCCTTCCCTCGAAGCGAAACCCGTCGGTCGCCGTCCCGAACCGGTTCGTCGGGGCATTTTCCGACGGAACGCTCAAAGTCCGCGGGATCGCGCTCCGCCGTTCCGACACCCCGCCGTTCATCGCCCGCTTCCAAATGCGGCTGCTGGAGCGGATGGCGGGGGCCCGGGACCTCGCCGCCCTGCGCGCGATGCTGCCGGAGCTGCGGGAAACGGTCGAGGCCGCGGCGGCCGAACTGCGCGAGGGGCGCGTCCCACCGGAGGAGCTGGCGGTCGCCCGGCGGCTCTCGAAGGCGCCGGAGCACTACGTGGCAAACACCGCGGCTGCCGCGGTCACGCGGGAACTGTGCGGACGGGGAGTGGCGCTGCGCCCCGGCTCGAAGATTCGGTACCTGCTGACGTCCGGGGGAGGGTGCCCGGGCGGATCCGGAAGCGCGGCGAAGCAGCAGGGGCGGGCGATGGGGTTCCTCGACGGGAGCGAGGCGGCGGACATCGGGACATACGAGGAGATGCTCCGGGAGGCGGCGAAGGAGGTGCTGGGGCCGGTGGCCGAAAATACCTCTGGTGATCGTTCTGAAAGGAAAAGAGGACGTTCCCTCTTCAACGATCGCGAGTCAAAGAATTAATTCTTGAAATTTTTTCGGATAGGGTTTTGTTGGCAAGCACAACACATCCACGTTTATGGCCGGTTTCTTCCTCCGATGGCAACGATGGAAAGAAGGGAACCAAATCATATTCGCGTACTATATTCTCAATCAATTCCAAGGAAAATGCTTTTCCCTTTCCGTAGGTATCATATCCGTATCCGCCATCGTTTGGGACCATAAAGTCATCAATCATAACGACAAACTCTTCCCAATTACGTGCGATTATTCGTATTTCATCGACAAGCGGTAAATCTTCATACCAATGTGCGTCCAAATAAAAGAAAACAATCTTCTTCTTAAGTTCGCTTCTCCCTAGCTTTTCCAAAAAATTTCGTGAATCATCCAATTCCAAGTGAATTGTTTGAAAATCAACTAATCTGGTTTTTGCAATTGAGTGAAACCTTCGATTTAACTCACAAGAATAGACGTGCAATTTCGACATCTCAGCCATGTATCCTGTTGTGTCTCCAAAATACGTCCCCGTTTCAACGATTGCTTGAAAATCGATTGTGCCTAAAAAATCAAGGAATATTTTTTTTCTTAAAATTTGCCCGTTAAACCCGATGTTGTCGGATGACGCATACTTTGGATTTTCAA
>JBFKGZ010000093.1:0-9426 GCA_041633075.1 Candidatus Deferrimicrobiaceae bacterium
AAAAATACAAAGTACTCTTTCGGTATTATTCTGCCTATGAGAACACCCCTACCACCAACATAACAACTTGTTTTTTATGATTATTCTTTCTCTTCCGAAGAAATGGATGAATATGTTTCTCTAATTATATTGAACTTTTATAGTGCTTATATATATATTTATAATGAGACATGAAACCATAACAGATTACAATAAAACAGGTATATCGTTTAAAAAATTATCCCTGACCCTCAGCCGGCATTGGCCCCGCGATCTCCTCCGGGGAGGGGGAAAAACGGATGTCTCCCCTCATCGGGGAGTGATGGGCCCGAGATCGAACGTCCGGAGATCGTAGGAATTGGCATAGGAAGAGTCCGGGTTGTCCCAGACGACGGACTCGCCCTGTTCCGCCGTTTTCACCATGAGCCGATCGCAGCTCAGGTACACCGTTTCCAGATTCCGATACTCGCTCCAGCAATCCGGTTTCGTTGCGGTGTCTTTTACGACCACGATCATGGTGTACCCTTCCTGCTCCGCAGCCTGGTACTGGGGTTTCATGAGGAAATCTTTTTCGCACGCCTTCATCGCTCCATACAGCGATCCGGCCCGGAAGATCGGGTAGACCGAGAAATAGTTTCGCCCCCCCATGTTCACCTTCCCGCGGATGACGACCACCGAATCTTTCCGGGGAATCGTTGCCAGAAGTTCGTCCGTCGTCTGTTTCAATGCGACGATGGTCGGTTCGATACCCGTGGGAGGGGGCCTGTCGGAGGGCGACTTGAGGTATGCGGGGAGTCCGGAGGACCCCCGGGCGTCCTGGGCATGCGCGGAAATAGGTGCGGAAAAGAACCAGATGGCGGTGATCATCATCGTTATCGTGACGCCTGCTATCTTCATACGTCCTCCCTGCGTTATCATCGCGGCGGAACCGCCTTGATATTGACCCCGGTAACGTTCCTGGTGGCCGCCCCTTCCCGCCGGTGTTCCGCGACAAGCTTCCTCCCGGACGATGGCGACGCCGCATAGGTGACCCCCCGGATATCCCTTCTTCCGCTCCGGGATGCGCCTGCGGTTGTGGCGGTGGCGGCCCCTTCCATTCGCCTGGCCGTTGCCGGATCTGCCCCGGCAAAGTCCATCCCGACTACCTCTCTCCTGCCCGTCCCGACAACCGGTACGGAAGGGGAAACAGGGACTGGTACGGAAGATGGAACGACAACCGGAACCGTTTTCCTTTCCGCCATCGCACTCCCGGGGAGGGCTGCGCTGTAGTTCATCTTCTCGACGGCCCGTTTTCCCGAACCTGTGGCGGGAACGTTCTCCCCCTGCACTTCCGTTTCCACGGGCGGGGGTTTCGGGACCGAGTCCTCTTGCTTTGGACCGTCCGGCAGCGTATCCGTCATCCGCGGCGCGAGGACGGGCTCCCGCAGAAAGCGAACCAACGTTTCGTCCGATTTCACGCCGGAGACGCAACATCCGTCCTCGACAGGCGGGGGAACCCCGTTCTTCAGCCAGCATCCTTCCAATCGACCTGCCACTCCTGCCCTGACATAGGTATAGGATTTACATAGGGGATTCTGAGCACAAGCCTCCTGGCACGCCTCCACGCCTCCCCGAAGCCACAGGATCTTGAAGTCCGATCCGGGTCGATCGACATCCGTCTCCACCCAGCCCGGCTTCAAGGGCGTCGGCTCCCCACCCTTTGCGGGAACGACCGTTACGAAGAATAGGGAAAGTGCCATCCCGGCCAGAGTACTGACAAATAATGGAAATGGAATCTTTCTCATTGCGACTACTTCTTTTTAGCGCATCGCCCGCCAGGCGTCAACGACGGTTCGCGGTATCTCCCCCGGTCCTTCCCGCAGGAGCCTCCCCTGCCCTTGCGAACCCCTCTCCCGATGATTACCCTATAAGCAAAGGAGTCCCTTGCCCGGATCCTCCCGGTCGGATCGCGTAACGATTCGATCACCGGACCGCGGACCGGACACGGACGTTGTCGTACCGGCGGGAAAACCGCTTTCGTGAAGGGGGCGATTCGCCGTGTGGTTGCGGTGGTTTCCCTGGAAGCAACTGGTGAGCCGCGCGGCAAGGGGGCGGGGCTTCGTGGACCCGGTGAAACTCCTCTCTCGCCTCGAGAGCTTCGCCCAGCCGCTCGAGGTAAAGGAACCCCTCGAGATTCTTCGCGCAGGCATGGTGTTTCACGCCCGGGGACTGCTGAACACCAGCGCAATCCAGCACAACATGGACTGGATCTGGCCTTTCTGGGTCGAGCGCCAGTTCGACCCGAAAAACGAAGCGTTTATCCCACGCGCCTTCTCCCTGACACATGTCAATCTCACGAACCGCAATTGGACCGCCGTGGGGATCCCCGACTTCGACGAACTGCCCATCGTGGACCCGAGAGGGCTGCTCACCCCGTTCTGGGACAGCTGGTCTCTCGACGCCTGGATGGCGTCCGAGAACGGACGCCGTCTCATCCCGTCGCAGCTCGCTTGTGCGGAGCAGCATCTCGACCTTGCCGAAGGACTCGCCGTGGTCAACCGATTCTCCCTCGAGGGGTGGATTCTTTCTTCCCGCGTCGAGGTCGTCGAACACGACGGGGGGGCCTGTTGCCGGATGACGGTCGTCGCCCGAAGCGACGAGGATTCCTGGCTTGTGGTCGCCTTGCGGCCGTACAACCCCGAGGGCGTAAGCTTTGTCCATGATATCCGCGGAGAGCCGGACGTTGCCGGCTGGCGCGTCGGTCGTCGCCGAGAAGTGTTGTTCGATACCCCTCCCGATCGTTGCCGGTTCTCCAACTACCGGGGCGCCGACGTGCACGCACGGCTCTTCGAGCCGGACAGCCGCACGGGTATCCATTGCAAGGTCGGCATGGCCACCGCCGCCGCCCTGTTCGCTGTCGGGGAGGGAAGAACAAAAGAGATCCGCGTGCGCATCCCCCTGGAAAGAAAACCCCGCCCGGGTGCGGCAAGGCCCGGGAGACCGGACTGGCGGGAGGCGCTCGCGGGTCGCACCTTGCTCCAGGTCCCCGATCCCGGGTTCGTATACCTGTACGAAACCGCCGTCCGATCCCTTGTCCTCCATTCTCCCGGAGAGGTCTACCCCGGTCCCTACACCTACAAGAGATTCTGGTTCCGCGACGCCGCCTTCATTCTGCACGCCCTGCTCTGCGTCGGCCTGGCGGACCGGGTAAAACGGGCCCTCGACCGGTTTCCCGACCGCCAGACCCGATCCGGTTTCTTCCTCTCGCAGGAGGGTGAGTGGGACTCCAACGGGGAGAGTCTGTGGATCATGAAGCGCTACTGCGAGCTTACGGGACGCATGCCCGATACCGACTGGCGAAAGCCCATCGCGCGGGGCGGCCGCTGGATCCTCAAGAAACGCCTTTCGCCGGAGGGAGGGGAACTCCACGCGGGGCTTCTGCCACCCGGGTTCAGCGCGGAGCACCTGGGGCCCAACGACTATTACTACTGGGACGACTTCTGGGGAGTAGCGGGGCTCCGCGCAGCCGCCTGGCTCCTGAAGGCGCTCGGCGACGCGGATGCGGCAGCCGACTTCCAACGCGAGGCGGACGGATTCCTCGCTTGCATCGAAGCAAGCCTGTCCGGGGTATCTCACCGTCTTCGCCGCGCCGGTATGCCGGCCTCCCCCTACCGGCGGATGGACTCGGGATCCGTAGGCTCGCTGGCGGCAGGATACCCTTTACGGATCTTCCCTCCCCGCGATCCCCGACTCCTGGATACGGCCGAGTACCTCCTCTCCTCCTGCCTCGTGAACGGAGGCTTCTTCCAGGACATCATCCACTCGGGAATCAACCCGTATCTGACCCTTCACCTGGCGCAGGTCCTTCTTCGTGCGGGGGACCTCCGTTTCCAGGATCTCGTCAGGACGACATCGGACCTCGCTTCCCCCACGGGGCAGTGGCCGGAAGCCGTCCACGTGCGGACACGGGGAGGATGCATGGGAGACGGGCATCACGTATGGGCGTCCGCCGAATGGGTTCTCATGATGCGGAACGGTTTCGTCCGGGAGGAGGGGGACCGTCTCGTCCTGGGATCCGGTATCTTTCCCGAATGGCTGAACCAGACGGAGGCCCTCGCCTTCGGCCCCGCTCTCACGGAGTTCGGGCCGGTATCCGTCAGGATCGTGCCGAGAGGGACCCAGGCGGAGGTCCAGTGGACCGGCGACTGGCGGGGCGTCCCGCCGCATGTCGAGGCGCGCCTCCCCGGGTTCGCGCCCGCCGATGCCGACGCCGGAAAGCGTTCGGTCCTTCTCTCCCGGGAAGATCCGCCGTGAACATCCTGATGGTGACCAACACCTTCCTTCCCCACGTAGGCGGGGTGGCCCGCAGCGTTTCGGGATTTACCGCCGAATTCCGGAAGCGCGGGCACCGCGTCGTCGTCGTGGCCCCGATATTCGAGGGAATTCCCGAGCGGGAGACCGACGTGGTTCGCATTCCCGCGGTACAGAACTTCAACGGCAGCGACTTCTCCGTCCCCGTACTCGCAACCGGGAAGGTGATCTCGGCACTGAAGACATTCCCCCCGCAGGTTGTCCACTCCCACCACCCGTTCCTGCTCGGCGATACGGCCCTCCGCGTCGCGGCCACCCGGGATATCCCCGTAATCTTCACACACCACACGATGTACGAGAAATACACCCATTACGTTCCGGGAGACTCGCCCAGACTCAAGCGTTTCGTGCTCGACCTTGTCACCGGGTACTGCAACCTCTGCGACGCGGTCATCGCCCCCAGCAAGACGGTGGCGGAGGAAATCGTGAGCCGGGGGGTGAAGGTGCCCGTGCAGGTGATACCTACCGGTGTGAACGTGGAGGTCTTCGGTGAAGGAGACGGGGAGGCTTTCCGGAAGCGGATGGGAATCCCCCCGGACGCCTTTCTCGTCGGACACGTGGGACGTCTCGCGCCCGAAAAGAACCTGACTTTTTTAACGGGGGCGGTGGTTCGGTATCTCCTTCAGAACAAAAAGGCCCGCTTTTTCCTCGCGGGCGAGGGGCCCATGAAAAAGGGAATCGAACAGACATTCGCGGATCAGGGACTTACGGACCGGTTTCATTCCCGGGGCGTCATGGATTTCCCTGAACTTGGGTCGGCCTACCGGGGCATGGATGTCTTCGCCTTCGCCTCCCGTACGGAAACCCAGGGGATGGTGCTTACGGAGGCGATGGCGGCGGGCACGCCGGTGGTCGCGTTAGACGCCTCCGGAGTGCGGGAAGTGGTCCGGGACAAGGAAAACGGACGGTTGCTGCCCCGGGAAGACCAGGAGGAGTTCGTCTCCGCCCTCTCCTGGGTCGCGGAGCTTTCCCCGGAAGAGCGACAGCGCATCGGGGAAGGGGTCGCACGGACGGCGGACTCCTTCTCCCTTTTCCATACCGCGGAACAAACCCTCGCCCTCTACGAATCCCTTATCGGGGGAGAACCTGCCCGGAAGACGATCGAGCCGAGTCCCTGGGCCGCGACCCGGAAACTCATCGAGGAGGAATGGAAGATCATGCGTAACATCGCGCACGCCGCCGGTCACGCCGTGTTGTCCCTGCCGAAGGAGAGGAAGGTGTAGAGGATCCGCCGGGTCAGGCATACCAGTCCGCCCGGGACAGGGGCAGACCGCTTCTCCCTTCGTCAGACTTGACGAAAAGAGACTGGTATACATTGTAGACGCCCACCCGGAACCGGTAGGCCGCCGCGTTCAGGTAAAGTCGCCACACGCGGCAGGTGACCTCGTCCGTTACACGCCGCGCCTCCTCGTACCGGGATTCAAGGCGGCGAATCCAGTGGCGCAGCGTGATGAGGTAATGCTCCCGCAGGCTCTCGACGTCGCGGACTTCAAAACCGCAATGCTCGGCGGCGCGCAACGTGGTGCTGATGGGAATGAGATCGCCATCCGGGAAAACGTAATGGTCCGAAAAATACGGCCCGGGACGCATCGGCCGACTCGCATTCCATGCGATTCCGTGGTTGAGAAAAACACCCTTGGGTCGGAGTAGCCGCCAGGCCCGGGCAAAGTACTCCTCCATGCGGCTTTCCCCCACGTGCTCGAACATTCCTACGCTGGCGATTTTGTCGAAGTGCCCCGGCGCGTCGACCTCCCGGTAATCCTGGACCTCCACCCGGCAGCGGTCCGTCAGGCCCTCCTCCCGGATGCGCGCAGCTGCCAGCTCCGCCTGAGGCCTGCTGAGCGTGATTCCGACCACCTCCACTCCCCTGGTTTTCGCTGCGTGGATGACCAGTCCGCCCCATCCGCAACCGATGTCCAGCAGGCGCTCCCCGCGGCGAAGGCGAAGTTTCCGGCAGATATAATCCAGCTTCCGCTTCTGGGCGGATTCCAGCTCCTCCCCCGGTTCGGTGAAATACGCAGAGGAATAGACCATCCGGCGATCCAGCCAGAGGGCAAAGAAATCGTTGGACACGTCGTAGTGATGCTTCACGGCTTCCCTGTCACGCCCCAAGGAATGGGGTGCTCCCGACAAATCGATACTTCTTTTCCCCGTGGAAGGACGGTCGTCGGTTGGCAGCTTCATCATCTTCCTCGCGCAGCGGAGCCGGTCGGCGACTCCCAGACACAGACCGCCTAAGTATTCCTCAAGCGCAAACGCGGACTCGAAATCTCCCTCAATGTCGAAATCACCGTAAATATAGCTTTCGCCGAGGGCAAGATCGGACATCCGCCAGAACATCCGGCGAAGCGCTCCGGGACGGTTGATCACCAGGGTGAAAACCGGTTCCCGCGCCGGTTCGGGCTTCAGGACCGTCCCGTCCCACAGACGGACGGCAAAGTTTCTCGGACGGCAACCGGAGAAGAGGATGGGGAGAATGCCCAGGCTGGTCTGGACGAAACGGTCGGGAATGAACGAGGTTGAATCCGCCATCGCCGGTTCCTTCCCGGTCCCTGCGGCGGTGACATGCGCAGCAGGAACAAATGGACCCCTTCCCCGCACCCGATCCGGAACATCGCCTGCGTCATTTCGTTTCCGGAGGGAAAAGGTCTTTCAGCTTTTCCAGGTTTTCCTTTCCCTTTACATCTCCGCGGTCCGCCGCCATGCGGAGCCACTTCGCCGCCTCGGCAAAGTCCTTCGGCAACCCCCGGCCCGTTGCATACATCACCCCGAGGTTGTTCTGGGCCTGGGAGTCTCCCTGGTCGGCGGCTTTCCGGATCCATTTCGCCGCCTCTTCGTCATTCCGTGTCACCCCTTCCCCGTGTGCATACATCCATCCGAGATCTTTCTGGGCCTCCGCATACCCCTGTTCCGCCGCCTTATGGAACCATCTCACCGCTTCGGCCGGATCCCGGGGGACGCCCCGTCCATCCGCGTGCATCGCCCCGAGGGCATATTGCACTTCGGGGTCGCCCTCTTCCGCCACGGACGTGAGCCAGTCAAGGGCGCTTGCGACACCCTGCTGCGCGGCCTTCCGGAACCATGTAACCGCTTCCGATAGGTCCCGACGCACCCCGACTCCGTAGGCGTATGCCCTCCCGAGGCTGCTTTGCGCCTTCGGGCTCCCTCGTTCCGCGGCCTTGCGGTACCATTTCACCGCTTCCGCGTGGTCGCGCGGGGCACCGAGGCCGTTGGCATGCAGTACGCCGATGCTGTAGAGCGCATCGACATTTCCCTGTTCCGCCGCCTTCCGGTACCACACCAACGCCTCGGCGTAATCCCGCTGGTGGAACGCATATGCATCCCCGAGACTTGCCTGTGCCTCCGGATTCCCCTGTTCCGCCGCCTTCCGGTACCATTTCATCGCTTCCGCCGGATCCCGGGGGACGCCGTGTCCCGCTTCATACAGATCCCCCAGGCGATGCTGGGCAAGGGGATCCCCTCCCTCCGAAGCATCCTTGAGACACCGGAAGAGCGCCGCGTTGTCATTGGAAATCTTGTCGCATCCGGGGGTTGCCGGGCCCGGGCTATCGTCGCTGCGCCCCTCCGGAGAACCCCGATCCGCCGTCCCGGCGATCGACGGCCCCATCGCCATCAGGAGCAGAAGCATCGCCGTGAACAAGGGTATTTTCCCGGACCGCCCCTTCTCCCTGTACACCGATTTCCCCTGGGTCATTTCCTCTCCCCACCGATCCTGTTCGGGAGGACGCCACCGGCCCCTACCCGGATGGTAGCAATTGCAAAATGCAATGAGAAGCGGAAGTAGAGGAGCCGAGGAAGGAGATCAGATCCGATGGTTTTTCAGCACCGGTATCCACTGCCCGTCGCGCCAGATGGATACGTCGAGCTCGGTGATTTTCAGGGCGTCCGTGCCATGGTGCCGTGCCAGCGAGAGAAGTTTTTCCTGGGAAACCCAGGAATGGCCATCCCCGGGTACGGGGCCGGTCCAGATCACCATGGCATTTGCGAGAACGACGAGGAAAAGCCAAAGGGTCATTGTCGTCAGAAGGATGCGAGCGATGCGTTTCATCTTCCCCTCTTCCCCGGGAACGCAAACAGGACCTCCGTCCCGTCGGGACAAGGCGGTATCCTCGGGCAATCGGTTGGTAGTCCGGTAAGGATGTCGGAGTGAGGGAACGATACCAGGGAACCCATCGGGCGTCAACCGTTTTCCCTGCCAAGGAAGCAAAACAAGCGGTACCGGTCGGTCCCGAGGACGAGATTGACATCGCCTCGCAATTAGTCCTATGCTCTGTCGGTATACAGAATACAACGCAAGCGATTCGAAACGAAAAAACCCAAGAAAAGGGATGGAGCCATGCAGATTCTCTCCAATACCGTAGGCAGAAAGATCCTGATGGCGGTGAGCGGGCTTTTCATGCTCTTCTTCGTCATCGTCCATCTGCTGGGAAACTCCACCATCTTCTTCGGCCCGAACGCGCTCAACACCTATGCCGAGAAACTGTACAGCCTGGGGCCGCTGGTCTGGGCGTTCCGGGCCTTCATGCTCGCCATGCTAGGGCTACACGTTTTCTTCGGCGTACTGCTGACCCTCGAGAACTGGGCGGCGAATCCGGGCAAATATGCCGTCAACCGGAAACTCAAAAGCAACTTCTCCAGCGAGACGATGATCTGGACGGGGGCGCTCCTATTCGCCTTCCTCGTCTATCACGTCCTGCAGTTCACCCTGCGCGTCACGCCCGACATCATTCCCGAGGCGGTCGCCAAGCGGCCGGGAGACGTCTACTCCATGGTGATCGCCAGCTTCCGTCACACGGCGATCGCCCTGCTCTACGTGGGAGCCATGGTGGTCCTGTTTCTCCACATGAAGCACGGCATCCAGAGCTTCTTCCAGTCCCTCGGGTGGAACAACGACCGGACCCTGCCACGGTTCGCCACGCTCGGCACGGTACTTTCGGCGCTCTTTCTTTTGGGATACAGTGCCATTCCCATCCTCATACTCGTCGGTTTTTTGACCAAATAGGGGGTCCACAGTGCCACTCGACGGAAAAAGTCCGACAGGACCGATCGAAAAGACGTGGGACAAGCACCGCTTCG
>JBFKGZ010000094.1:0-9350 GCA_041633075.1 Candidatus Deferrimicrobiaceae bacterium
GAAAAGGAAAACGACAGCGTAACGCTTCCAAAAAAAGCAAGGAAGACGATCATCCCTGCCGAAACCGTGAATTTCCCCCAGGATATGCCCACCCGGGGCGGTTCCAAAGGTTTCGACTTTCCCGCCTGGTCTCTCTTGTCCTTTTTCTTCTTTTTCCCCTCCGGGGGTACCTTTCTCTTCTGCGCCCCTTTCGGGGCGGACCATTCCCCGACCATTTCGAAGAAACCCGTCAGGTGCAACGAAGCCCCGGGGGAAAGAAAGAGTCCCATCATCGAGACCGCCCGGGCGGAGTCCCACGCCCCTTTGAAAGCGATGGCAAACAGAAAAAGGTCCAGCAGGTAGACGCGGCGGCCGATAATCCCTAGAAGAAGGGAACAAGCGGCAAAGCCTGCCGCCGCCTTGTAATAAAGGTACAGCCCGGTCCCCTTGACCGGCGTAAGTTCCGAAATGGACATCAGGATGGAACTTCCTCCCCCGCCGCCGCCCGTCCCCCGGGACAACAGATGAAGCGGGACGAGGATGGCATCGTAGCCATGCGGGTTCAGTCCGCAGACGATAAGCCCCACCCCTCCGACCAGGACGGGAGGGATGACCCAGTTTTTCAGCCGGTCCCACTGAAGCTCCTTTCTCCAGGCCGCGCGGGCCAGCCCGTCGACGAAAAAGGCGCCGCAAAGCACAAAGGCGATCAGATACGAGGGGTGCATGTTCGCCCAGACGAGAATCAGCGGCGGGAACAGGTAGAGGAGCCGTTTTCTCTTCCCGAAATAAAATTCGGCGAACATGAAAATGGTCAGCGCGATGAACAGGTAGGTGAAGATCTCGGGCCTCGGCTGGATGCGGATACGCAGGAATCCGGAAAAGGCGAAGATCGCGAAAACCGCCAGGTAGGGGTTCGCGCCACGCAGCGTCATGGACCGATGCAGCAGCAGGTAGATCCCGAAGACGACCGCCCAGCATAAGAAGGAGACGGCGTATACGCCTCCCGCGGCGAACACGAGGTAGAGAAGGGCCTGGAAGCCCCACTCCCCGTTGGGGACGCGCATCCCCAGGGAGGGATAGTTCAGAAACTCCCTGTCCGTCACGCTTCCGGACTGGATGATCTCCCTGCCGATCGCGATGTGCGTCCCGAAATCGCTCGTGAAGATCTTGGTGAGCATCGGGATCGTCGCCAGAAACAGCAGGGCAAAAACCACTAGGCCCTTTCGCCGCGGTGAAAGGTCCCACCAGGGCAAGGCGCTACCTGGGGTGGAAAGCGGTCCGGCCATTTCCCTTCTTCATCTCCTTCACGAGGTCTCCGATCACGCGCGATAGCTCTTCGTCCCCGGGGGGATAGCCACCCACGTGGGCGTATCGGACGATCCCCTTGTGGTCGATCACCACCTTGAGGGGGATGGGCCCCGTCAGGCCGTACAGTTTCGCGGCCATGTAAAGGTCCTCGTCCAGAAAGGTCGGGTTCGAGAGCTTGTTATCCCGGACAAACCGGCGGATCTCGAAGGCATCGCCGGGCGGGACGGCCACGGAGAGGAGCTCGAAGCCATTATCTTTCCAGACGGCGTAGAGCCTCCCCAGTCGGGGGGCCTCGCGGACGCAAATCTCGCACCAGGTCGCCCAGAACTCGATCATGACCACTTTCCTGCCCTTGAACTCCGACAGGTTCACCGTTTTGCCGGTCATCACGTCCGGCAGCCGGAATACCGGAGCCTTCTCACCGATCCGTATCCGCATCGCAGTGTCCGCCGCGAAAGCCGATACCCCCCCAGCGAGGACAATCAGGGAGAGGAATGCGATCTGCCGCATCCGCACTCTCATCCAGCGGGGGCCTCCGAAAGATTCTCCGCTCCGCCGTCCTCTTCCTTTCCGGGAACGCCGAACGGGTTACGGTTCAGCACGGTGGTGAGCGTCAGGCTCGGGCAGCGGGTGCAGTCCAGGCAGCGCAGACATTCGGCGCTTGTCGGCTTGTAGTCGGGACGGATGTCCACCGGGCAGATCTTCTGGCACTTTCCGCACCGGGTGCAGGTGTCGGGGTTCCACGCAAGCGTAAGGAAGCTCGACCGGTTAAAAAACGAAAAGATCGCCCCGAGGGGGCAGGCGGCCCGGCAAAAGGGGCGCTTGACCACGACCGAGAAGGTAAAAAACAGAAGCAGGATCCCGATCTTTACCCAGAAGAGGGAACCGACCAGCGCGCGGACGCTTTCGCTGAGCGTCACCCACGGCAGGCCGGCGCCCAACGTTCCCATCGGGCAAAGCTTGGAATACCAGTGCACCCCGGAGAACGCGGGGATCAGGAATACGAGAACGGCCAGAGCGGCATACCGCAGGTAGGAGGCCCACCCGGGGAGCCGGCCCTTCCACGTCCGGACCTTGAACAACAGGTCCTGCAGGAACCCGAAGGGGCAAAGCGTCCCGCACGTCATCCGCCCCACCGACGCCCCGACGACCGCCATCGTCCCGGCGGCGTAGAAGGGGACTTTCCCCGTCGCCGCGAAGTGCTGCATCGACCCGATGGGGCAGGAAAACAGGGCGGAGGGGCAGGCGTAGCAGTTGAACAGGGGGGAACAGACCCCTTTCAGCGTCCCCTGGTAGAGGGTGGGAGTGAGGAATCCCTGGACATACGCGTTGGGCAGGAGCGTCCCCAGCCCCTGGAAGATCCGCCGCGTAAGGAATGCCACGGGGTCACCCGACCCCGATGCAGGAGAGTCAAAGGAGCGCCCCGTTCAGCAGCACCTTGGCGAACTCCGCCTTGTACAACCCCCAGGCGAGCAGCCCCGCGGAGGCCAGGGCGGTGAGAAGAAAGGCGACCGCTCTCCCCCTCATAAAGGCTTCCGGCGCTCCCCGGCGTCCCGTTACGCGCCGCCGTAGGAGTGCAGCCCGGAAAGGACCAGGTTCACTCCCAGGTAGCAGAAGAGCGTGGCCAGGAACCCGACGATGGACAGGATCGCCGCACGACGCCCGTGCCAGCCCCGGGTGACCCGGGCGTGGAGGAATGCCGCGTACACGAGCCACACGATGAGTGACCACGTCTCCTTGGGGTCCCACGACCAGTAGGTCCCCCAGGCGTAGTTCGCCCAGGCCGCGCCCGTGATGATCCCGGCGGTCAGAAACGGGAACCCCCAGATGATCGCCTTGTAGATCAGGTCGTCCAGGATCTTCGTGGAGGGGAACAGGGCGACCACCCCTCCCGTCAGCTTCCTCTCTTCCCGCTTCGCCTTCATGAGGTACATGACCGCCACCCCGGCGGAGACGGCGAAGGCCGCATACCCCACGAAACAGGTGATGACGTGCGCGTGGAGCCAGTACGACTGCAGGGCGGGGACCAGCGGCTGGATGCTGCTCTCGTTTGTCCAGGCGAACAGCATGGTGCCGAAGGCGATCGGGATCACGAACGCGCCCAAGGTCCGGTTCTTGTACTTCCACTCCACCGCCAGGTAGAACAGGTTGACGGACCATGCGAAGAATACGAGCGATTCGTAGAGGTTGGTCACGGGAATGCGGCCGATTCCCATCCGGTACGACTCGGCCCACCGGACGCCGATCGCTGCAGTCGACACGACCGCGGCGGCGATGCATATCCAGGTTCCGATGCGGGCAATCGTCTCTTTTTTCCCGTACAGGGCCGTGACGTAGTTGACGGAAGCAACGCCGAAAAGCAGGGTAGTGATGTCAAACAGGCGAACGTTCAACATGGTGTGTGATCTCCCGGCTGCTTAGGCGACAGGAAGCGCGGTCATGCCTTTACCGCCTTCATATCAGCCTGTATTTTCTCAAATTTTTTCTCGAAGACAAGCCTGTTCTTGTTTGTTGACCCGGCCAGGACGACCTCCACGCGGCCGTCGCCGCCGCGCGAAAGACGGATCCAGAGCCTCTGGTGGGACAGGAAGAACGCGATCATGATGCCGACCACCATCAGGGTGCAACCCACCCACACGATGTTTACCCCGGGGTCCTTGGCCACCTGCAGACCCGTGTAGAAGATCTCGTTCAGCCCCGCGAACGACAGGTAGCGGGAGTCCCGCCGCTGACGGTCGAACTCGGGGTAGGACTTGAGAAGCCAGAACTGGGCAGGCTGATTGCCCGGCTTCTCGAGGACCACGAGCAACGCGGGACCAAGCCCCTGGAAGTTCCCCTGGTAGTCTACGGCGCTTATCGTTCCGTAGCCGGCGATTTCCTTCTTCCGTCCCGGGGACAGGGTCACGGTTTCCCCGCCGCCGCCGTCCGGATCCCTGACCGCCACCGTGACGGTCGAGGCGCCCGCGGGACCATAGCTGGACTGGTAGAACCACACCCCCTTGTACTGCAGCGGGTCGTTCACCTCGATCGTCTTGCGGAGGACCTCCCTGCCGTTTTCGATGACGCTTAAGTCCGACGAGTATTCCTTCGGCTGCCCGTTGGGGTAGTATTCCACCCAGAACTTGTTGCAGCGCACAGCGAACCCAAGGTCGACGTGGTTGGTTCCTCCCCGCGTCGGAATCACGCTGGCCGACTGCCCCTCGACGATGTTCGCGTACCCCTTGAACCCGAATACGTTGCCGATGATGGCCCCGAGGAAGATGATGATGATGGAGAGGTGGGTCACGTAGACGCCGAAGCGCGAGATGACCCCTTTCTCGGCATAGAGGTGGAGGGTCCCCTCGTTCTCGGTCACACGCGGTCTGGCAAACGCGCCCCCCAGTGCCTCCTGGTACGTTGCGGCCAGTGCCTTAAGCTCTCCCTTCCTCTTCCACCGGTCGACAAGCCCCAGCGTCTTCTCGAGGTTCCCGTCCAGGGTTGTCTTCGGGTTCCGGACGACCTTGACGACGCGCGGGAGCCGGTCGACAGTACAGCAGATCAGGTTGACGGTGAACAGCACCAGCAGGAGGAGAAACCACCAGGAGTGGTACATGTCGAAGAGGCCGAGACCCTCGAGGACGCGGATCGTCCCGTCGCTGTATAACTGCCGGTATTTTTCGAGCGGCTGGTTCTGCTCGATGATCGTCCCGATGATGGATATGATCGCCAGGACGATAATGACAAAGATCGCAAGCTTCAGGGAGATGAAGAACTTCCACACCCTGTCCATCAACGATTCGTTGCGCTTTCCTTCAGCCATGGGAATTCACCTTCGGGCGATGGATGGATATCAAACTATAATTATACCTGCACCGAGGGGGGAGATGGGGTCGAAAAAGAAACCGGAGAGGGGGACCATCCCCCCTCTCCGGCGCACGCATCGGGCGTCCTTACGTTATTTCACGTGGCAACCGTCGCACTTGACCGGAGCCTTCTTGCTGGCGTCTTTCTTGTGGCAGTCCTTGCAGGTGGTGTGGTACGCATCCTTCAAGGAGACGGTCTTGCCCTCGGCCGTCGCCTTGTGGCAGGCGGAGCACTTCTGTTCCTTGCCCGCCTCGTCCTTGTGGTGACACGTCTTGCAGTCCTTGGCCCTTTTCTCCGCATGGGCCTTGTGGTCGAACGGAACGGGAGGCTTGGCCTTCTGGATCTCATCGATCATAATTTTGCCCGGCATATCCGCGCTTACCACGAGCCCCGCGGAGAACGTCACCGCCATTACGATGGAGATTAGCGCTGCGAACTTCTTCATTCGTGTTCACCCCCTTCCGAGCTGGATTATAACCACAGATTGCATCTCGCGCACCGCTCGGATTCGCGGCGGGCGCAATCGTCGTCGTATCGCTTCTGGACTTCCTGGAACGTTCGCCGGCTCTCTTCCGGCGGGACCCGCCGGGCTTCCCGCCGGACCCTCCACTCCGGACGGTCCTCGACCTGGGGTTCGGCCATTCGCCGGAACCGGTCCTCGAACCGCGCTTTCCTGACTTCTTCGACGCGAAGATCGCCGTAGATATTCAACGCGGCCTCCCGTCCCGAAGCGGAGGCCTCCACGACCGTCCCGGGGCCCCCCACGCAGTCCCCGGTCGCATAGGCCGGAATTGTAGTTTGCTTCCCGGGAAAAATCAACCGGGAAAGATTGCGGGCGTGCGCGATCCTCACCTGCTTCGCGCCGGGAGGCAGAAAGTCGAGCGCGGGCCGGATCCCGATGGCCTGAATGACCGTCCCGGCGGGAATCCCGAACTCGCTGCCGGGGACCGTGCGGGGAACGGTCAACCCTTTCGCATCGAATCCGATCCCCTCGACCTGGAGCGCCTCGACCCTGGCCACCCGTCCGTCGCGCACGATGAAATCCTTCACCGCCGTTCCGGAGAGGATCCGTACGCCCTCCCTTTCCGCCTCCTCGACTTCCCACGCATAGGCCGGCATCGACTCCCGTGACTCCAGGCACGCCAACGTGACTTCCCGTGCCCCGAGGCGGACGGCCACCCGGGACGCATCGAGTGCGACCTTCCCCCCCCCGATCACCACAACGGGGCCACGCAGCGACACCCCGTTTCCTCCCCGGAAGCGGGAGAGGAACGACAACCCGTCCAAAAATCCCTCCTCTTCTCCCCCGGTACGGGGAAGGCGGAGCGGCTCGCCGGCTCCTGATGCCGCAAGGACGGCTTCATAGCCTTCCTTCTCGAGACTCTCAAAGGAAAAGTCCCGGCCGAACGTATGGCGGCCCCGAAAATTGACCCCGCGGGCGAAAATCGTGGACAAATCGGACATAAGCGCCTCCCGGGGGAAACGGAACTCCGGAACGGCGTACCGCATCATCCCTCCCGGCTCCTCCTCCTGGTCGAACACGGTGACGAGGCACCCCAGGCGGGCCAGCGTGTCGGCTGCGGATAGCCCGGCGGGCCCCGCCCCGGCCACGGCCACCTTCGGCCTCTGCCCGCCGGTTTCCGCGGGAGAGGAGGGACGAATCGCAGCGGCGTACCCCACGTCGGCCGCGTACCGCTTGATCGCCATGATGGCGATCGGGGCGTTGAATTCGGCCCGGACGCACTTCGGCTCGCACGGGTGCGGGCACGCCCTGCCGCAGAAGGCGGCGAAGGGGAGCTTGTCGTGCACGAGGGCCAGGGCCTCCAGGGGCCGCCCCTCGCGCACCAGGGCGATGTAGTCGGGCACGTTGATGTCCGCGGGGCAGGCGGCCTGGCACGGGGCGGCCGGCTCCTTGTACCCGAGGACCGCATCGAGGCGGGCAAGATACCAGATCAGCCCGAACGCGCCCAGGAGGAATGCGTGCCCCGGGGTCGGTCCCCGCCAGGTGAGGAACAACAGTCCTGCACACAGGGGGATGAGGCAGGCCCAGAACGCCCCTGTAAGATAGCGGCCGCTATAGAAGTGGCCGGCACCGGGGTAGGCGAGGGACAGTCTCCCGGCGTTTCGGCGGATTCGCTCCCGGTTGATTTCCCAGAGGAGGCGGTCTCGCTGGTCCCTTTGGCCGATGCAGCGAAGACATCGCGGTTCTTCCCCCTTGCGCTCCACCTCGCAGAGGAGGCAATCCTTGTACCCGTACCGAAGGAGGTTTTCCGGCTTGAGAAAATCCATCATTTCGCCGTTACTCGACAGGGGTCACCCGAAAGAAGGAAAGGAAAAGGCCCCCGAAACCGGTTCAAATCCCGCGGAAAATGGAGGGGGACACTCCTCAACGTGATACTCGAGCCGAGGAATGTCCCCCATATGGCGTCCCCACGGGGATTTGAACCCCGGTCGCCGCCGTGAAAGGGCGGTGTCCTTGGCCAGACTAGACGATGGGGACGCGGGGGTGGTGAGCCCAGCAGGGATCGAACCTGCGGCCCTCTGATTAAAAGTCAGATGCTCTACCAACTGAGCTATGGGCTCCCCGGAAATACACCATGGTAAAGAGTCCGGGACGGAAGTGTCAAGCGCGGAATGGGTTTTTCCGCAGGATGGTCTGGTTTCGTTCGGCGCCGACGGAGATCAGCACGATCTCCACGCCGGTAAGTTCCTCGAGCCTCCGGACGTACTTCTGGGCAGCCTTCGGAAGGTCGCCCACCTCCCGGGCGTCCGACAGATCCGCCTTCCAACCCTCCATCTCCTCGTATACAGGCACCACCCTCTCGAACGCGGAGAGGGCAACGGGGACATCCTCTTTCCGGACCCCGTCGATCTCGTAGGCGATGCACACCTTGACAAGGGGGAGTCCGGAAAGGACGTCGAGCTTGGTGAGCGCGATCCCACTCAATGCGTTCAGCCGGTGGGCGTACCGGACGACGGGGGCGTCAAACCAGCCGCACCGTCTCGGGCGCCCCGTGGTCGCCCCGTACTCGCCTCCACGGTCCCGGATCCTCTGCCCCTCGTCGTCGAACAGCTCCGTGGGGAACGGGCCGGCCCCCACGCGGGTAATGTAGGCCTTGGCGACGCCGATCACACCGCTGATCTTCGTCGGGGCGACGCCCGACCCGGTGCACAGGCCGCCGGCCGTGGTGTTGGACGAGGTGACGAACGGGTACGTCCCGTGGTCGATATCCAGCATCGTCCCCTGGGCCCCCTCGAAAAGCACTTTCGCACCCCGGTGAATCTCCTCGTTCAGGAACAGGGAGGTGTCGATCAGGTACGGACGGAGACGCTCCCCGTAGGCGAGGTACTCGTCCCGCGTGGTCTGGAAGTCGATCTCCTCCGCGCCGTAGAAATTCTTCAGGAGGAAGTTCTTCCGTTCCAGGTTGGCGCGAAGCGTTTCCGTAAAGGTTTCGGGGTGGACCAGGTCGCACGACCGGATCCCGGTGCGGGCGATCTTGTCCTCGTAGCAGGGGCCGATTCCCCGGGCCGTCGTGCCGATCTTCCGGCTTCCCAGCTTTTCCTCCTGCACCCGGTCGAGGACGATGTGGTATGGGAGAATGATGTGGGCCAGTTCGCTGACCTTGAGCTGGGCGTCGTCCTTCAGGTAGTCGCGGGACTTGAGTTTGTCGATCTCCGAGAGAAGCACCTTCGGGTCGATGACCACTCCGTTCGTGATCACGCACTTTTTCCCCGGGTGCAGGATCCCGGACGGGATGAGATGAAAGATGTGCTTCTCCTCCCGGACCACGAGCGTGTGGCCGGCGTTGTTCCCTCCGGTGGAACGCGCAACCGTGTCGGCGAACTCGGAGTAGATGTCGACGATTTTCCCCTTGCCCTCGTCGCCCCATTGGGCGCCGAGAACGATGATGTTCTTCAATAGCCCTCCTCGCTTCCTAGAAGGTCAGATATTTCGCGGCGGTGATGTTCGGAAGCTTGCTCAACTGCTTGAGGACTCTCTCCGGAACCGCGTTGTCCACGTTGATAAGCGACACTGCCGTACCCCCCGGCTCCTTACGCCCGAGATTGAATCCCGCGATGTTGATCCCCTTTTCGCCGAGAAAGGTGCCGACGCGACCGACCACGCCGGGGACGTCGAGGTTCGAAAGCATCAGCATCCCACCGGTGAGCTCCGCGTCGATCGGGAACAGGTTGATCTTCACGATGCGGGGAGTTGTGCC
>JBFKGZ010000095.1:0-9268 GCA_041633075.1 Candidatus Deferrimicrobiaceae bacterium
AAATAACTTTCGTCGGGTTTTTTCGGCACGACCACGGGCGCGCCTTGCAAGCCGGACATCAGGGATTGGTAACTGGCCATGCTAAAATTTCCACGGGAACGTCGAACGTGACAGTTCCCGCATTTGGCATTCAGCACACTGGCAATCGATTTTGTGAAACTGACCATCGACTCGCCTGATTCCGTTTTCGGCGGAGGCAGCGGATGCGCTTCTCCGGTATGACTACCCCGGCAACATCAGGGAGCTCGAAAACACGATCGAACGGTGCGCCACCCTGGCCACGGCAGAGGTGATCGGCCGGGAGGAGTTGCCTGCCGCAGTCGTGGATGGAGGACAAGCCGCGTGGAGCCTTCGGCTGTCGGATGTCGCAGCCGATGCGGAGAAGTGCCATATCGTGAACGTATTGAAGGCGACCCGGGGCGTAAAAACCAAGGCCGCCGAAATCCTCGGCATCAGCAGAAAGACTCTCTGGGAGAAAATGAATGCCTATCGGATCAAATAGATAGATGGTTTGCGCCTGGTCCTCGACGACATCACGAACGTTACGCTGACGTAACAATCCCCGTCTCCGTTGGAACACCAAGATAACTCTTATTATCGATTGGTTATCCGCTATCTCCCGGCAGGTGTTACTTCCCCGTAACGCTTGCGTCAACACAAATCGTTTACTATCAACAAGTTAGGAACGGCATGAGATTTGATATGGACAATAAGGTTTCATGCTCCGTTTTCAGGACGCGATAAAGCTCAATTGCCGTCAGGTTCAGCCGGCTATCGAATAGTGTTCCGGAGGGGCGAATTTTTCCGTCTCTCGAGATGCTCTCGCGATTTTCCAGTCTTGACCAGGAGGTGAGGGATGAAAGTAAGCCGAAGAGATTTTCTGAAGGTCACTGCGGCTGCAGGCACCATGGCAACGGTGGGGATGCCTTCCCTGAATGCGTTTGCCATGGACGCCAAGAAAAAGTTGCTCGGCGAGTACCCGGGAGAGTGGTTGCCCACCACGTGCCAGGGCTGCACGACCTGGTGTCCGGCGGAGGTTTTCGTGCAGGACGGCAGGGCCGTGAAAGTGAAGGGAAACAGGTACTCGCAGCAGAACGAGGGGTCGTTATGCCCCAAGGGACACATCTCGCTGCAGCAGCTCTACGACCCCGACCGGGTGAAGGTCCCCATGAAAAGGACAAACCCCAAGAAAGGCCGAGGCGTTGACCCGAAGTTCGTTCCCATCACCTGGGACGAGGCCCTCGACACCATCGCGGAGAAGATGATGGAGCTTCGGCGCGCAGGGGAGACCGAGAAGTTCCTGCTGATGCGCGGCCGGTACACGTACATGCGCGACACCATCTACTCCGCGCTTCCGAAGGTGTTCGGGTCCCCCAACGGCATCTCCCACAGCGCGCTGTGCGCCGAAGCCGAGAAGTTCGGCGCATATTACACGCACGGGCTTTGGGGCTACCGCGACTACGACCTGGACAAATCGAAATATGTGCTGATCTGGGGCGCCGACCCCTTGAGCAGCAACCGCATGATCCCGGCCACCATCAAGCGCTTCGGGGACGTCCTGGACAAGGCGACCGTGGTCGTCGTGGACCCGAAACTCAACTCCTCCGCGGCAAAGGCCCACGAGTGGCTACCCATAGTGCCCGGAACCGACGGCGCCCTTGCTTCCGCCATCGCCCATGAGATCCTCGTTTCCGGCCTATGGCACAAGGAGTTCGTCGGCGACTTCAAGGACGGCAAGAATCGCTTCCGGAAAGGTGCCACCGTCGAGGAGGACTCCTTCGAGGAGAAAAACACGAACGGCCTCGTCAAGTGGTGGAACATCGAGCTGAAGGACAAGGATGCCGCCTGGGCCGAGAAGGTCACCGGCCTGGATCGCAAGCAGGTCATGCGCGTGGCCTCGGGGTTGGGCAAGGCAGCCCCCAACGTCATCATCTGGCAAGGCCCCGGCGCGTGCATGCACGTACGAGGCGCCTACTCCGCCATGGGTGTGGAGGCTTTGAGCGGGCTCCTCGGATCCGTCGACAATGAGGGGGGATCCATGGACGCCTCGAAGATCCCCGTCAACAAGATCCCCAAGTTCGACGGGTACCAGGACGAGCTTTCCAAGAAGCATTCCAAATTCAAGAAGATCGACCAGCGCGGCACCAAGGCGTACCCGGCGATAGCAAAAGGCAAGTCCGGCGGCGGCGTGGTCACCAACAACGTGGCAAGCGCGATGCTCACCAAGGATCCCTACGAGATCAAGGTCGCTATCGGCTACATGAACAATTTCGTATTCTCCTCGACGGGTGCACAGCGCTGGGAGAAGGCGCTGGAGCAGCTCCCGTTTCTTGCGCATATCACCACCCACGCATCCGAAATGACCCAGTACGCCGACATCGTCCTTCCTTCCACCATCACGATGTTCGAAAAGCTCGGTTACGTCAAAACCAAGGCGAACGGGTACGCCACCTGCACCCTCGTTCTGCCCGTCGTCAAGCCGCTGTGGGCCCTCCGCACGGACGAAACGGAGATCCCCTGGGACCTGGCGGTCAAGTTCAAGGAGAAGGGGTTCCCCAACCTGCATGACTACTTCCGGAAGGAGTTCAAGGACCCCGAGACCGGCAAGGAGCCCACGAACGGGCTGGAGTTCACCGAGTACAACCTCAAGATCCAGACCGCGCCGCTGTGGGATGGCAAAAAGGACGTGGGCGGCGACACGATCAAGGGCTGGGCCGAGTTCAGAAAGCGCGGCATGTGGAACTCGGACAGGTACAAGTACAAGTCTCGCTGGGGCAAATTCAAAACGAAGACCCACAAGTTCGAGTTCTTCAGCGAAACGCTGAAGGAAGCCCTCGAGGAGCACGCCAAGAAACACAACACGGATGTCGACAACATCATGGAGGTCACGAATTACACGGCCCGTGGCGACCTCTGCTTCGTGCCCCACTACGAGCCGCCGTTCCGTTACGGGGACGAGAAGGAGTATCCCTTCGTCTTCATCGACTACAAGAGCCGCCTGAACAGGGAGGGCCGCAGCCAGAATGCCTCGTGGTACCAGGAGTTCAAGCACGTGGATATCGGTGACGCCGGCTGGGACGACGTTCTGAAGATCAATCCCGCGGATGCCGGGAAACTCGGCATCAAGGACGGCGACATGGTGAAGGTCAGTTCCGTGACCGGTTCCTACAGGCTTAAGGCAAAGCTCTGGGAGGGACTCCGCCCCGGCACGGTCACAAAATGCTTCGGACAGGGCCACTGGGCCTACGGCAGGGTGGCGGCCAGGGATTACGGCAAGGCCGTCCCACGTGGTGTGAACAATAACGAGATCATGCCGTTCGATACAGAGCGCCTGAGCGGCAGCAATGTCAGAAACGGCGGCTTCACCGGCATAAAGATAGAGAAGGCCTAAAGGAGGGATAGCATATGACACAATATGGGATGGTCATAGACCTGCAGAAGTGCGCTGGCTGCGGTGCGTGCGGCATTGCCTGCAAGACGGAGAACAACACCCAGGACAGGCAGGACGGCCAGTCCTTCAACTGGGCGGATTTTTTATATGAAGAGAAAGGTTCGTTCCCCGACACGATGGTTACCACCCGCCCGGTGCTCTGCAACCACTGCACGGATGCCCCTTGCGTCGGTGCCTGCCCGGTGAAGGCCCTGTTCAAAACACCCGAGGGAATCACCATGATCAACCACGAACGATGCATCGGCGACCGCTCGTGCCAGCGCGAATGCCCTTACAGCAAGGAGAACGTGGAGATCGGCGAGTGGAGCGTCCTCAGCTTCAACAATGCCAAGAAGGAAACCCATGCCTTTTTCCGCGACAGCTCCGAGCTCCTCGCGGCCGGAACGGCCTCCGGGGCCGAGATTGCCAAGGGGGCCAAATCGGTTCCTCCCTATCGCAATCGTTACGGCCATTCCGATTACATGGATGTTCGGCGTGCGGGGGTCGTGGAAAAATGCACCTTCTGCGACCATCGGTTGAAGAAGGGCGAGATGCCCTACTGCGTGGTCTCCTGTCCTTCCGGAGCGCGGATCTTCGGGGACATCAAGGATCCCAAGAGCGAACCCGCCAAGCTCCTGAAGAAGCACAAAGCCACGGTGCTCAAGCCCGAGGAAGGCACCAGCCCGAATGTTTACTACATTCGGAGCTTCAAGATCCAGGGGTAGATATCCGGAGCACAAGTGAGGCGAATCATGGCCGGCACGGATTTTGTCACCGTTGAGCAACAAAGGGGGGATTGTTTCAAGCTTCTTGCTGCGTGCTTTTATCCTCCCGAAAGGAAGGTGCTCCTCGAGGAAGAGGTCTTGGAAAACCTCTTTCGTCTGCTGGGAGCGGTCTGCCCCGAAGCCGCACCCTATGCGGAGGGCATGGCCAGAGCCCTCGCACAGGCGACGGACGTAGAGCTTGCCGTCGCCCATGCGAAACTGTTCGTGGGCCCCTTCGAACTGCAGGCACCGCCGTATGGTTCCCTCTATCTGGAAACCCAGAAGAGATTGATGGGTGAATCGACGATGGGGGTGCTGGAGATGTACCAGAGGGCCGGTCTGGCCCTGAGCGGCGATTTCCAGGATGCTCCCGATCATATCGCTGCGGAACTCGAATTCATGTATTTCCTCATCGCAAAGGAGCTCCAGGCGCTTCGCAAGGGAGACAGGAACGAGGCAATCGGGTATCTGAAGATGCAGCAGGAGTTCCACGACAAATACCTGCGACCATGGATAGAGCCTTTCGGGGAAAGGATCGGAACCGCGTCCGAACACGGGTTCTATACGTTGCTTGCGGATGGCCTGTCCACGTTTATCCGGAAGACGCCCGTCCCGGGGACTCTCCCCGAGAATGTTGACACGGGGGCATGATCGCGGGAAGATTCGCCAATCGGACCGATTCCTTCAATGCTTGTCGAACAGGAGATGTTTCATGGTCCGGATTTTGAAAACCGGGGGAGGAGCACCCCTGGACACGCAGTACGGGGGAAAAGAGCGGGCATGAGCGTTCTCGATCCCTATGGAAGAAAGATCAACTACCTGAGGCTCTCCGTCACCGGACGGTGCGACCTTCGATGCAGCTACTGCAGGCCGCACGGAAACGGAGGCGCACAGGAAGCGCAGGAGATCCTCTCCGACGAGGCGCTCCTCCTCATCGCCCGGACGTCCGTGGACCTCGGGATCGAGAAGATCCGGGTCACCGGGGGGGAGCCGCTTGTCCGTCCCGGGATCATACGCCTTCTCTCCCGGATCGCTGCGATCCCGGGTCTATCGAAGCTGGTTCTCACCACGAACGGACTGCGCCTCGCGGAATCGGCCGCCGACCTGCGGAAGGCCGGGGTGGAAAGCCTCAATATAAGCTTGGATTCGCTCCGGGCGGACCGGTTCGCCCGCATCACCGGCGGCGCGGATCTGCGGAGGGTTCTCGCGGGAATCGAGAGAGCGCAAGATTGCGGCTTCCACCACGTCAAGATCAATGCGGTCGTGATGCGGGGGATCAACGAGGACGAGGTCGAGGAGTTCGCGGCCCTGACGCTCGACCGGCCCATCCGGGTCCGCTTCATCGAGTACATGCCGGCCGCTTCCGGCAACTGCGTCCGCGGGGTCACCGTCCCGGGCGAAGAGATCCTTGCCCGGCTATCGAAACGGTATCGTCTGCGCCGGATGGAAAAGGAGAAGCTCGGGGGGCCGGCCCGGTACTTCCGGATAGAGGGAGCCGCCGGTGCCGTCGGGGTCATCACCCCTGTCTCGTGTCGATTCTGCGGCGACTGCAACAGGATCCGGGTCACTTCGTCCGGCATTGCGAAGGGGTGCCTCTTTTCAAGTCAGAACGTGGATCTCAAGCCGTTTCTTCGGAGAGGGGACCTGCGGGAGGCTCTCCTCGAAGTCGTGCGGCGCAAGCCTGACCGGCACCACCTCTGCCCCGAAGGATTCGGTGGAGAACCCATCCCCATGTCGGTGGTGGGGGGCTGACGGTGCGAATTCGGGGGCGAACGCTTCGGCTCGACCTGAACGAGATCTCGGGGTCGCTGGGGGATCTGGCAACCTTTCTCCCCCTGGCCGTCGGCCTGATCGCCATCAACGGCCTGAATGCCACCTCCATCTTCCTGTCGGCGGGCCTTCTCTACATCGCCGCGGGGCTCTATTACGGGGTCCCCGTCCCGGTGCAGCCGCTGAAGGCCACGTCGGCTATCGCCATCGCGATGGCAGCGACCCCTGGCGATATCGCGGCCACCGCCCTCCTGATGGGCCTCATCTTCGTGGGGATCTCCTTCTTCAATTTGAGCGAAATGTTAAGGAAGGCGTTTCCGCGTCCCATCGTACGGGGAATCCAGC
Organism: Candidatus Deferrimicrobiaceae bacterium; assembly: GCA_041633075.1. Classification (GTDB taxonomy): domain Bacteria; phylum Desulfobacterota; class Deferrimicrobia; order Deferrimicrobiales; family Deferrimicrobiaceae; genus CSP1-8. The sequence goes on from JBFKGZ010000095.1 coordinate 6,310, forward strand.
TCGGATTGGGGGTGCTCCTTGCCAAGAAGGGGCTCGCATTCGCGTTCGGGCCGAACCACGCGATGGCCGCCGGCGGCGAAACCCCGTCGGCCTTGTTCGCAGCGGTTCTCGGAGGAATCGTCCTGGGGATCATCCTGCTCTCGCGGGGGAGCCGCCGCTATCCGGCCGCACTCGTCGTGATCGTGCTTGGCCTTCTCTGCGGCGTGTTCCTCGGACCCGGCGTGACGCTCTCCTCCTTCTCCCTCGGCTGGATCCAGCCGGAGTGGGGGTTTCCCCTCCCGGCGGACTTGCCCATGGTGATCCTCGTCCTCCTTCTTCCGCAGATCCCCCTCACCTTCGCCAACTCCGTCGTCGCCACGGCGGACACCGCAAGCTGTTATTACGGGGAGGGCGCCAGGCGGATCACCGTCCGGAGTCTCGCGGCGTCCCTGGGGATAGCCAATGTTGTCTCGGCGTTGATCGGCGGGATACCCATGTGCCACGGGTCGGGGGGAGTGACGGCGCACTACCGGTTCGGGGCAAGGACCGGCGGAGCAAACGTTTTCATCGGAGCTCTCTTCGTGGTTCTGGCCCTCCTTTTCGGGAAGTCGATCGCATCCCTCTTCGGCCTCCTGCCTCCGCCCGTCCTTGGAATTCTCCTCGTCTACATCGGGTTGGAGCATGCCCGCCTCGTCCGTGACATCGTGGCGTTCCCCAGAGAGCTGGCCATCGCGTCCGTCATCGGGCTCCTGACCCTGGTCACGGGGAATCTGGCCGTCGCGTTCTCCGCGGGGATCGCATTGAACGCTGCGGGGAGATGGCTGTTGTGGAAAGATCCTTGCCGAAAGGCCGCCTGGGAAGAATCACCGTAGACCGGGTCGTCCGGATTCAGGATCGGCATTCCCGTTTCATCAGAGAGCTCGAATCGCATTTTTCAGAGGACGACGAGCGCGTCTCCCGGCCGCACCGTTCCTCCCCGCGTGACCTGGGCGAAAATCCCCTCTCTCGGCATGACGCAATCCCCGGCCATTTGGTAGATGGCGCACCGATCGTGGCACTCCTTGCCGATCTGGGTCACCTCGATCACCGCCTTTCCCAAGGCAAGTCTAGCGCCGAGCGGAAGGGAAGGCAGATCGATCCCCCGGGTGGTGACATTCTCGGCGAAGTCGCCGGCCTCGACGGCAAGCCCTAGGCGCTGCATCTTCTCGATGCTCTCGATGGCCAGGAGGCTTACTTGCCGGTGCCACTCGCCCGCATGGGCGTCACCGACGATTCCATGATTTTCCTTGAGATCGACCGATTCGACCGGGGTTTTCTTCTGTCCTTTGTCCTCGCTGACGCTGACGGCGACAACGATCGCGTGCATATCCTTCCTCCTCCTTTGCCGCAACAACGGTTCCAGCGGTCCGGGACCGACAAACAATGATCGTCGATCTCTCTGCCGTTGAGGGGCGTCGGACTCCAGGGAGGCCTCTTCTCAATCCGGCGCTGTCGCGCAGTCGGACGGATCTCCCTGGATCTTCGCCACGGTGTGAGGAACCGCGTCCCACACCGCCTCCAGGTTTTCCACCGCTCCCTTCGGGCTGCCCGGCAGGTTGATGATGAGCGAACGTTTCCGCACGCCGGCGACGGCGCGTGACACGATCGCCATCGGTGTCTTCTCCAGGCTCTTGCTCCGCATGCGCTCCCCGAACCCCGGGATCGTCCGTTCCACGACTTTCCGGGTTGCGTCGGGGGTGACGTCCCGCGGGGACACACCGGTCCCGCCGGTGGTGAGGATGATTTCGAACCCCTCCTCGTCGGCCCATTTCCGGAGCGCGGCGGAGATCCGGTCCTCCTCGTCGGGGACGACCTCGATGCGCACCGCCTTCACCCCGTGTTCCGTGAGCCAGGCCCGGAGCGCGGGGCCGCTCGCGTCCTCGCGCTCGCCGCGGGAGCTCCTGTCGCTCACCGTGAGAATCCCGGCCTTCATTTGTTGTCCTCCCGCCGGTACGCCCCGCTCTTTCCCCCTTCCTTGTAGAGGAGCGCCACCTCGTGAATCGTGATCCCCCGGTCCGCCCCCTTGCACATGTCGTAGACCGTCAGCGCTGCGACGGCCGCCGCGGTCATCGCCTCCATCTCGACGCCGGTGCGGTCGAATGCCTTGACGGTTGCCTTCACCCGGATCGACCCCGTGGCCGGGTCGGGGTCGAACTCGACGGACACCGCCTGGAGGGCCAGCGGGTGGGCAAGGGGAATCAGCTCGGGCGTTCTTTTAGCGGCCGCGATTCCCGCAAGCCGGGCGACGGCCAGGACATCCCCCTTGGCTGTCTTTCCTTCGAGGATCGCGGCCAGGGTCGCTGTCTTCATGGTTACGATGGCGCCGGCAGTGGCTAACCGCGACGTCGGCTCCTTATCGCTGATGTCCACCATCACCGCCTGCCCCTTGGCATCGAAGTGATTGAAGTCCATCGTTCACCTCTCGTTACGTCCGTATTGCCTCCTCTTTTCTTCCCGGGCCCCGGCGCAGAAAAAAGGTAGTGTCCATTGTACGTGCAAGGAACGGCGTGGGAGAAAGGAAAATGCCGGTCCAAGACCTTCCGGCTCTTGCCCGAAAACGTCTGTTCGCGGGCAGGATATGGCTGGAATTCGCTCCCTACGGAGATATAATCAGGTCGATTTCCTGATTTCTTCGAACCTTGATCATCGTTGCTGAAAAGAGGAGGGAGAAGTGAAAAACTTTTCCAGGAGAGAATTTCTCAGGCATAGCGCGATCACCGTATCGGTATTCGGTGCCACGGTCTACCTCAATCCCTACGAGGTTTTCGCGGGGGACCCCCTCGAAGGGGTCGTCTGGGACAAGGCCCCCTGCCGGTTCTGCGGAACCGGCTGCAGCGTCCTGGTGGGAGTGAAGAACGGAAAGATCCTGGCGGTTCAGGGGGATCCCGAGTCGTCGGTGAACCAGGGGACGCTCTGCATGAAGGGATATTCCCTTCCGTTC
>JBFKGZ010000096.1:0-9206 GCA_041633075.1 Candidatus Deferrimicrobiaceae bacterium
CGAGGCCGCCCTCCGGGAAACCACGAAAGGAACGAATTGCCATCACACCCTCACGTGGAACAGACAATACACGTCTTTGTCGCGTCACACATTGAGGTGAATAGCCATGATTGAAGAAAAACACCTTGATTTTTTAAAGAAGCTCACAGAAAAAACGGTTTCCGGGAAAGCCAAATGGGAAAAAACAAACCGTGAAAATGAATTCTTTCTAAAACTGCCCAGTGGATCCGTTTCAACGGATTCTTGGGATGACGAAGATGGCAGGTCTATTGTCGACTTTGCGGGTTACAATAGATCTGGAGAAGAGATATTTCGATACAAAACATGTAAAATGGAGTCGTTAAGTGATTATAATATGCTAAAGGGCTTTTATAACGTCGTAAGAAGTAAATATTTAAAAGCGGATGAGACGATAAATAAAATGATTAAAGAATTAGATAGGCAATAACATCCCGTCTACCAATTCATGCTAGGGGCAGATTTGCAATCATGCCCAGACGTAAGGTTGCCGCAACGGTTCATCGGAATCACACTTCCCATGTGCGTTCCTCGAAGTGTTTCCCGGGGAGGTCCGCCTTGAACGTCCCGTACATGGGCCACCGCTCTCCGGCCGATCCCGGGCGAACGATCGTCAGGAAGAATTCGATCATCTCGTCGTCCGCGCATTCAAGTTCCTGAAACGACACTCCGAGTTCCAGTACTTTCTGGAACTCCGCCCGCAGCGCGCCGGGCGCAGCGGACGGTTCGCGGGATGGGGCGTCCTCTCCGATCTCCCCGACTGACGCGCTGGCGGATGACGTAGACGGGGAAAGTACCAGGCGGATCTTCCTGTTCTTCTCCGGGAAGAAGATTTCGGCTTCGAACGCTTCCGGTATGTCAAAGACGGATCGGTGAAAATCCAGTCGGAAATAGATGGTTGCCTCGTCAAACCCGAAATACAGGCATTCCAGGGTGATGGCGGAAGCCCGGTGCATCGTTCCGATTTCCGGGCGGGGGTAATACCGCGCCGCCGGGCTCCATTCGTAGTACAAAGTTGGTTTTCCATCTATTTTTGGGTGGATATACGTTCTTATCCCCTGGAAAAATTGCGTGTCTTCGGAAATCCTTTCCGGCCGGATGATGGGGATATCGATCGAATCGGGCGGATTCTCTCCAAGCTTTCGGTAGGCCGCCTTCAAATGACTTCGGAAGAGATGGTCGAACTCCGGCCCGTGGGGGGTGTAATGCTCGTCCCCGTACCACCAGCACCAGTCCGAGCCTTCCGCGGCCAGCAAATGATCGAAGGCCGCGGACATGGTTTCCGTTTGCGGAAGGCCGGCATCTGCCATCCGGTCGGCGTGCCTCTGCCAGAGGGCTCTGGTGTGGGACAGCATCTCCCACGCCGCGCGGTCTTCCGGGTGCCCTATCCAGATCTTGAACGTTCCGTCTATCCAGGATCCCGTTGGAATGGATGGCAACTTCTCAATTTCATCAAACTTATTTAAGGCTTCACTTAATGTAACACATGAGATATCCGGCCCCATGGAACGCAGTCGACCCATCAGCGCACGGAGAAATACCTGTCCCGAATCGGGGAAATATTCCCACGCATTTTCGCCGTCCAGAATGACCGGGACCACGTAGGAGTTCTTACGGGGATGTGAGGGCATCGCGGATAACTTATTATATATGTTGCTGATTATATTAATAAAATTTGATGCCGCATCCGCTCCTCCCCAGCGGGAATACTCGAAACCGATAAGATCGGAGAGATGGTGGTCCCGGAAAACGATCCGGATCGGTCCCGAAGGCGTCGAGGCTTCGTACGGACGGTACAGCCATGACGGGTCCCGGGGAACGCCTGTGGAATCCCGTTGGACGTCCTTTCCCGTCGCTTTCGACAGGAGAGCCTCGTCCGTCGCCGTCCAGCGGAATCCGGCACGCACGGCGATATCGAGTGCCGCGGGACTGATGGATCCTTCGGAAGGCCACAATCCCTCCGGATATCTCCCGAAAAGGGACTTGAACACTTCCCTCCCCCGGGAAATCTGCTCCTCGGCGTCACCCGGGTACGAAAAGGGGGTTTGCGGCAAAGGCGCCCCGGGAAGCGCATCCTGCGCCGCCCGGTTGTCGATCAGGAGGGGAAGTATCGGGTGATACATGGGTGTTGAGGAAAGTTCCCCGCCGTCGCTTTCCGCCACCTTCCGGTATTCCGCGATGACCGTCGCCATGACGTCGATCTGCCTGTCCAGGACGTATCGCTTCTCGGCCTCGGAGTATCCGCTTCCTTTTTTCCAGAGACGTGCGAGGTCCGCGTCTTCATCGCGGTGCAGGGGGTGAAACCAGGTCAGGTTGAAAAGCGTCATCAGGTCGGTGTAATCCGACGCACCGAACCCTCCCGGCGCCCCCGGTTTTCCCACCGCTCCCATCGCTGTTTCCCGTTTGCCGTAAAGTTCCGCGTACCGCCGTTGGGGAAGGATCATGGTCGGCGGGTAGGCGGAGAAGAAATTGCGCAGAAGGAACTCCTCCTCCTCCCGCGAAAGGTCGAGAGAGTTTTTCCGGGAAAGAGCGAGGAAGACGTCCTCCGCGCCGTTTTCCACGTAGTCCTGAATCTGTACCAGAAGCGAAGGGACCAGGTTGAAGGTATGACGGACTCCCGGAAATTCCCGGAAGAGCCGCGGAAGGGCCGCATAGTCCTTGATCGCGTGGAGCCGGACCCAGGGAAGGATATAGATCCCCGATTCGGGGTCCTTGTAATACGGCTGGTGCATGTGCCAGAGGAAGCAGAGATAAAGCTTCATCCGGCATCCCCCCCCTCTCTTACCCCAGATGCGACAGTTTGATCTCGATGAGATCCTTGAAGGGGGTGTCGGGATTCTCTGCGAGGATCTCGCGGAACACCGCGGCCGCCTCGTCCTTGCGTCCCTGGAGGGCGAGCAATCTTGCCTGTCCCATCCACGCCTGGGTCCGGAGTTCCCCGTTTGCGAAGGAGGCGGCCTCCCCGTATGCCTTCTGGGCGCTTTCGATGTCTCCCTTCGCTTCGAGCGCCTGTGCGAGCCCTTCGCGCAGGAGGAAATCCATTATGGTCCGCTCCCCTTTCCCGTTGGCTATGGCCGATCGGAATTGTGCTTCGCTTCGGTCATAATTCCCCTGCAAGTAGGCAATGCTTCCCAGGTAGTATCTCGCGAAGCCCGCCGCCCGGGTGCCCGGATGCTTGCTCACGTGGGCGACCAGGAACTGCTCAAGCTGGGCAAGCTTCTCGCTGTCCGTGTCCGTCGGGCTCTGAAGAACCTCGCGCGCCTGGTTCAGATAAGGCCAGAGATCGCGGGAGGCTTTCGTCTCCTGCCACTGGAAATAGGAACGTGTCCCGAAGATTCCCCCCAGGGCAAGGAAGGCGACGGCAAACGCGGCAATAACCGTTATACGATTCTCCTTCACCCACATCGTCGCCCTGCCGAGCGTGGAGATGAACTCGTCCGGGCTTTTCAGGTCTTTTCGCGTGTACTTGATCTTTCTTGCCATTCCGGTCCCCTCTCGTTTATCGTTCCCGCCGCTTCGCCGCGACCGCCGGAACCGATCGGGTATTGTACACAAGTCGGATGACCGGATTCACCGGAATCCGCCCGATCATCCCGGTTCCTCCCGGAGATATTGCTGCACCACCTGGACGAAGGCCTCCCGGATCTCCTCCGGAGAGATCTGATCGAGCCTCTGGACCCTCATGGAGCAGCCCAGTTTTTCCAACCGGTTCTGGAACATGCGAAGCGTATTTTCCCCCAACCCGAAATTCGTGAACGATTTACCCATCACGGCCAGCACCTCGCGTGCCATCGTCCCCCTCGTGTAATCCGATACGGCCAAAAGAGCATCGAGGGAACTCGACACCTCGTCCTTGAGAAACGCCACCACGCCCAGGGGGCGGGGAACGAGTGCATACCAGAGGGGAGAGGTGGAACGGATATACGGGAACACGTAGAGAAGCAGATGCGACCCCTGCCCCACCCGGATCTTTCCGAACATTCCAATGGGAAATCCTTTCTCTCTCCGCAGGGAGAAAAAGGCGGAGTCGAGCTCGAACTCGCGGATTTGGCCCAGGGCGAGGACGACCCTCTCCAGCAGTTCGGCGTTGGGGAGGAAGAGGACGATGCGCCCCTCGCCGTTTTCGGAGAAGGATCCGATCTCCTCGATTCGGGTGCGCAGCCGCGCGAAGTCCTCCGGAGGCAGGAAATCGCTCTTCTCCCGGGGGACCTCGAACATGCCGATCCGCAGCACTCCGCGCTTCCTCAACTGGAGCAGGGTCTCATAGACGACGAGGTCGGGGTAGTTGCAGTTGTTCACGATATTCTTCACGGTGTTGCAGAATTCCGCGAGGAGAATCACCTCGCGAACAACCCCCGACCCTCCGATGACGGATCGTGCGTTCTTCGCGAGGACCACCGAATCGTTCGGGGCCGGGAGATCCCCGCTCAGGTTCTTGATTTCATCGATGTGCCGCAATCCCTCGAGCAGGGCTTGCTGGCTGGAGGAGTGTATCGTCCTCCGGACCTCCACCTTGCCCGGCAGGAACCGGAATCTTCCCTTCCGCAGGGAGATGAGCCGGAAGAGGGCCTTTTCCCCCGTGGTGTTCCGGGCCCGGGCGGAAACGATCTCCCCTTTGTCGACGTAGATCGACCCTTCCATCCCTTCTCCCTCTACCTGGATGACACCGCTTTTCGTGTTAAACGAAAGCATCTGCCACAGGTCGGGGAGAGAGATCTGAGCCAGGTCGCCGCTGATCTCGGAGTCACCCGCAACGGATTCCCTGCTATCTTCCCGGAACAGCGTCCGCCGGATTCTCAGCAGCACCTCTTCTCCGTGGAACGGTTTCCGCAGGAAATCATCGATCCCCGGGCGGAACCCGGAAACGCTTTTCTCCTGCTCGCTCATAAAGAAGATGGGGATGTTCTTGGTTGTCGGGTTCGTGCGCAGGATCTGGACCAGGCGCTCGGCCCCGAGCGCCTCGACGGAGAGATCGAGGAGGAGGATGTCGGGGAGCTTGAGAAGCGTTTCCGCCAGCGCCTTGCTCCCGTCGGCCGCGTCGAGCACCCCGAATCCCTTTTCCCGGAGGAACTGCCGGAGGGACTGCCGAAACCTCTCCGACGGATCGGCAATCAGGATCTGCTTTTCGGCCGTCGCCGTCGCCACCGTTCGCTCTCCCCTGATGGTGGGCACCTAGAAATTCCCCTGCAGTCGATACGTTTCCTGTACCTTCTCCATCATCGAGTCCACGAGCCACTCGTCGGCCGTATTGAACCCGCACACCTCGTCCTGTCGATCGGTGGCAAATAGGCCGTATGCTCCGTTCTCCTTGAGAAACAGGATGATCTCCCTGTCCCGGAGCTGTTCATCCTCCGCGTTGACATACAGGATGTTCTTCGAGTCGAATCGAGTACTTCCGGCCCTTCCGATGATGTAGATGTTTCTTCCGTTGCCCGCGTCCGGTCCGAGGGAGAGGAAGATCTGCTTGAATATTTCGGGGCGGGGACCCGCCGCGATGACCAGCCCCCGTTTCATGTTCCGCGAAACCGTATCCTGTGCCACGGATTCCACCATGCGCAGAAAGTTCTCCCTGCTCAGGCAGAAATGCCCGTTCCGCCCCCTGTCCCGCTTGAACCGCGAAAAGTAGGGCACGCTCCGTCCTTCCCGCAGAAGGTCGTAATACTCGGGTTTTCCCACCAGGATGTCAAAGGCGTTCCAGAGGACCTTTTCCGGCAGGTGCAGGCGGCGGAACGGGCTCTGCTTCTGCCCATGGTACTTCTCCTCCGCATCCTTCCATAGATCCATGAGATTTTTCCCGTCGCGGGGGAAGGTGGCCGAAACGAAAAACGGCTCGAGATGATGTTCGGTCCCCATGTACCGGATGGTACGGCATTCGCGCACAGCTTTCCGGAGACGGCGCGACGCCAGGACGGTTCCGAAGTAGTCGGTCTCCGGGAGAACTACGCAAAACCGGTTCGCCTCCACGCGGGCGATCAGATCGGAGTCGCGCAGGGCCTTGCGGACGGCGTCCACCATGTCCGAGAGCGCCCCGGACACGAGGGTTTCGCGGGTCTGCTCCTTGAGTCGGGAAAAGTTGTCGACGATAAGGAATACGATCGACAGGGGACGCCGGAATCTCCCCGCCTTGTAGCGCTCCTTTTCGAAGTAGTCCGTCAGGAACGCCATCGAGTAGGCCTGGGTCTCCCCGTCACGAAGCGATACCCTTTCCATCCGGACCAGGCGCGTGAGCTTTCTCCAGGCCGACGCGGCGTACCCGGCGATGATCCCGGCGATATACAGATCCCTGTTCCGGAACGGTTTCCGGTCCGCCCGTGCGGCGAGCTTCACGAGCCCGATGGGCTTCTCCCGGTACATGAGAGGAATGTAGAGGCTCGATTCGCCTGCTTCCCGGAGCGTCTCCGCCTCCTCGTGCTCCCGAAAGGGGTAGAGAAACGGCTTTCCTCTCCCGCTGGCTTCCGCCCATTCGGCCTGGGAAAGATAGAACCTCGATCCCTCTTTGCCGATGCTGATCAACCCACGGACGGAGGCGATCATCATCTCGTCGGGGTCCAGCGGGGAAGCAATCCAGATCACGCAGCTCTCCGCCCCGAGCTCCTGGACGAACGTATCCGCGATATGGGTGAGCAGCTTCTCCTCCTCTTGGCATGCCATGATCTTCAGGCACCGCTGGTAGAGGGAGGCAAGAGAGTAATATTCCATGCTTTCCGAGAGAAGCCGCATGGTGACCGCCGGGTCGTCCCCTTCCCGGGTCCCCGCCCAGGTGACCCAGCGGGCGATATCTTGCAGAGGGGGGGCGCGGCGGAAAAGGAATAGCGGAGGGCCGTCGTCGGAGCCCTCCCGCAGGGAATCGATCAGGACCCTGTGGTCGCAGTCCAGGGAAGCGACGATCGCGATGTACGGGGAGAGGTCCACCCCCCCGTGTATCACCTTGTCCAACGCGCAAAAGGAAAATTCGACCGGCTGTTGGGCAGTCGCCAGGCGGAGGTCCTGGGAGGACTCGGTGCTCTCCTGGACCACCAGTATGCGGGCAACTTCCATGCGGCGCTATGTCACATCTTGTACTTGCTGAAGTCTTCCGGGTCCATCTTCTCGAGAAGCTCCGTCCACTTGTCCTTTTCTTCCCCGGAGGACGTTCCGTGTTCCACGCGCAGCGCTTTCTCGATGACCGAGTCCCGGACCATGATCGGGACTGCCATCCGTATGGCGATGGCGATCGCGTCACTCGGCCGGGAATCGATCACGATGGACTGGTCGCCCACCTCCATGTGGAGGGCGGCGTAGTACGTATTCTCGCGTATGTCGGTGACTTCCACGCTCAGAAGCTTCACCCCGATCTGGTCGAGAAGGCTCTTGAACAGATCGTGGGTCATCGGTCTGGGAAGCTGCAGTTGCTCCAGCCCCGCCGCGATCGCATTCGCCTCCAGCATCCCGATCCATATCGGGAGGGTGTTTTTGTTGTCCTTGTCCCGCAGGATGACGATCGGGGACTGGGTAACCGGATCGATGGTGATTCCGATCACCTGCATTTCCTTAACCACGCGGTCCTCCTTCCTCGCCGGAGAGAGAATGGTGTCCGGCGGAACGAATTCGGACACGGCGCACGGGACCTCGCCCTTCCGTGGCCGGCGAAAAGTTGACGGTTTTGTGGCACGGGGTGCGGCCGCACAGGCGTGCGGGGTCCTTCGCGCTTTCCCCCTCGACCAGGACCTCCATCGCTGTACCGACGCAGGCGGCGAGACGGTTCTGCGTGTGGCGGCCCTGAAGGGCCTGGAGGCGCGACAGCCGTTCGCTTGCCTCCTCCGGCGCCACGGTGCCCGCCATTCCGGCCGCACGGGTCCCCGGACGGGGGGAAAACCGGAAGGAGAAGGAAGAATCGAATCGGATTTCCTCCATGACCGACAGCGTCTCCCGGAAATCGCTCTCCGTCTCCCCCGGAAAACCCACGATGAAATCCGAGGAGAATGCGATCCCGGGCCTCGCCTTCCGGAGGTCGTTGATCTTTCCGAGGTACTCCTTCCGTGTGTATCCGCGTCCCATGGAAAGTAAGATGCGCTCGGACCCCGCCTGGATCGGCAGGTGGATGTGGGGACACAGGGAATCGATCTCGGAAAAGAGCCCGATCGTCTCCCCGTCCAGATCCCTCGGATGCGAAGTGATGAACCGGATCCGCGAGATTCCTTGAATTTTCGCCACCCTGCGGAGCAGTTCCGGAAAGGGTATTCCCCCCTCCTTCTTCCCGAAGGAGTTCACGTTCTGCCCCAGAAGGACCACCTCGCAGACGCCCCGTTCCGCCAGTTCGCGTACCTCGTCCAGGATCTCCGCGGAAGGACGGCTGATCTCGCGCCCCCGTACGTACGGGACGATGCAATAGGCGCAATAGTTGTCGCATCCCTGCATGATGGTCACCATGGCGCTTGCCGCCCCGTTCGCCAGATACGGGATCACGTCCCAGTGGCTCGTGTCTTCGGACAGATCGGTGGATACCGGAGCGCCCTGTCCCTGTGCGAGGCGAACGAGATCGGGCAAGCGGGCGATGCTGTGCGTGCCGAACACGATGTCGACATGAGGGGCTCTTTTCCGCAAGGAAGCCCCTTCCTGCTGGGCGAGGCATCCCCCCACCGCGACGAGGCGCCCTTCCCTGTCGCGCTTCCATCGCCGCAGCGTCCCGAGGGCGCTGTAGATCTTCTGGTCCGCCTTTTCCCGTATGCTGCAGGTGTTCAGAAGAACGAGGTCGGCATCGGAGAGGGATTCGGCGGGCCGGTAATCGGCTGTCCCGAGGAGCGCCATCATCCGGGCCGAGTCCACCTCGTTCATCTGGCAACCGAATGTCTCGATGTACACGCGCCGGATCATGGGATCACATTATAGCATCGCTCCGGGGGTATTCAATGTGTGCCCCGGGGCGAGGTTTGGCGAAAGGGGTCAGGCGGGAGCCGACATGCGCTCCCCCCGGATGAGGAAGCGGGAAGGGTCGATCTCTTCCCGAAGAAGGCGAAGCTCTTCGTCGGTTGGCGGGGGTATCTCCCCGATATCCTTTGATATAAGGGGGCGAAACGCCATATCTCCCACCACTTCACCGGGGTCGAGGCCGCGCAGGACGGCCAGGAGGGTCATTCGCTTTGTCTCATCGTCGAACCCGAAGAGTCCCCTGGAGGTCACGACGCGGTACGGACCGGTGCAGGCAGGGA
>JBFKGZ010000097.1:0-9084 GCA_041633075.1 Candidatus Deferrimicrobiaceae bacterium
GGCAACACCTTCGTCCTGAAACCCTCCGAGAAAGATCCTTCCTGTCCGATGCGGCTCGCCGAGCTGTTCTCCGAGGCGGGGCTGCCTCCGGGGGTTCTGAACGTGGTGAACGGGCAGAAGGAGGCGGTCGATCAGCTGATCTCGCACCCGCAGGTCGCCGCGGTAAGCTTCGTTGGGTCCAGCGCGGTCGGCGAACAGGTGTACCGGACGGCAACGGCACATGGCAAGCGCGTTCAGGCCCTGGGCAGCGCGAAAAACCACGCCGTCGTAATGTCCGACGCGGATCTCGATCAGGCGGTGGATTCCCTGATGGGGGCGGCGTACGGCTCCGCGGGAGAACGATGCATGGCCATCTCCGTGGTCGCCGCGGTCGGGGACAAGGTCGCCGACGCCTTGGTGGACCGGATCGTGGACAGAATCCGGACGTTGAAGGTTTTGCCCGGCCAGAATCCCGAGGCGGAAATGGGCCCGCTTGTCACCCGCGAACACCTGGAACGTGTGACAAGGTACGTTGACCTCGGCGTAACCGAAGGGGCAAAGCTTGTCGTGGACGGCCGGGGGCTCAAGATCAAGGGTCACGACAACGGCTTTTTCCTCGGTGCCTGCCTGTTCGACCGGGTTACGCCCGGTATGAAGATCTACCAGGAAGAGATCTTCGGCCCCGTGCTATCCGTGGTGCGCGTTCCGGATTTCGAGGGCGCATTGCGGTTGGTGAACGACCACGCGTTCGGCAACGGGACCGCCGTCTTTACGCGGGACGGGGACACCGCCCGCGAATTCGCCCGACGGGTGGAGGCGGGGATGATCGGAATCAATGTGCCGATCCCCGTACCGGTGGCGTTTTACAGCTTCGGCGGATGGAAACGTTCGATATTCGGGGATTATTTCGTGCACGGCACCGAAGGCGTGAACTTCTACACCCAGATGAAGACGATCACGTCGCGCTGGCCGACGGGGATTCGCTCGGGTGCCGATTTCGTCATGCCGATCATGAAATAGGTTTCCGGGGATTCCGGGGAATGCGTTCGGCCCGAAGTCCGTCGAACCGCATTCCCCGGAACGGGCGGGGCTACCGTCGAAGAATGCCTGCCTTGCCCCGCGTCACGTTTCCTCCCCGGGGATCAGCAAGAGAAATGACGACTGCTTCGGATCCTTGATGAGGAAACGTCCCACCCACTCCTGGCCCCCGGGAGACGCGGTGATCTCGCCGAACGCCCGGGCATCGTTTGCCAGGCCGGCGGAAAAGCCGTTCTCGTATCCGTATTTCATGGCGAGAAGAGCTCCCTTCGCTGCGGTTGTCCTCGCGGCGCGGATGTCCTTTGCCTCCTCCGTGCCGGGGGGCGTGGCCGACAGGATCTCGCGTATGCCCACCCGTTCGAGGAAACGGTCAAGCGCTTCTTTCTGGCCCGCGGCAATCCCGTCCCAGTCCTTTCGCGGGACGGGTCTCTCCCCCGAGATGAATTCCCGCGCCCGCCGGACGGCTGCGGACAGGGCGGTCGCGGAGGATACGAACTCGTCGGCCAGGCCCCACGCAACCGCCGTGTGCCCGTCTACCGGCTCACCGTTGACGCTCATGATTGCCGCCCGGGCGGGCCCCACGAGCCGCGGGAGACGCTGCATCCCGCCGTACCCGGGGATGATCCCGAGCTTGACCTCGGGCTGCCCGAGGCTTGCGTTCTCCGTCACGATCCGGTAGTGGGCGCACATCGCCAGCTCGTTGCCGCCTCCCAGGGCGAACCCGTCCACGACGGCGAGTACCGGTATGGGCAGGTTCTCCAGTTCCGTGAAGACGGAGATATTCTTCGCAGCGAGGGTGTCTATCTCCGAGGCGGGTTTGCCATGGAACTCCCTCACGTCCGCCCCCGCGACGAATGCCCTTCCCGCCCCCGTCAGCACCAGGGCCCCGATCTTCCTTCCCTCGATCGTTCCGAGGGTTCCCAGTTCCCTTACGATGGTGGATAGCTGGGACAGAAGTTCCTCGTTAAGTGCGTTCAGCGCTTCCGGACGAGTGAGGGTCACGATCGCCACGTCGCCCAGGAGCCGTATGTCCAGGAACCGGTTCCCCTTCGGGTCGGCGCCTGCAATCCTCTCCCCGAGGAACGCATCCTCGTACTCCCGGATCGCCCGTCCGGCCCGGTCCGCCTGGACCAGCGCGACGCCTTTCGGTTTTTTCATGGTGCCGTCCAGCATGCTCTGCTGGATGGCGGGAAGGCCCGTAAGGTCGGTGATCTCCAGGTCCTCCTGCTCCATGACGATCTTCCCTTCGGAGAGGAGACGGATCACCTCTGCCGCCTGGTCCAGGCGGTACATGTGGGAACCGAGAATGGACAGGTCCGTCTTTCCCCGGCAGACGACGAATCCGCAGGGCATCGCGTTCCTTTCGTCGAAATCGCGCGTGACGAACGTACTGAAGTGAAGCGTGCTCTGGTCGGGTCGCTCCACGACAAAATCCGGGCTCTGCCGGGGTCCGAAGATTCCCCAGTACGCCTTGCCGAGAGCCTGGGCGTTTCGCATGAACTCCGTTGCGTAGGCGGGATTCGGCTTCCCGTCGGGCATGAGCGGGTCGGGCATGTCCTCCGGGAGACGCATCCCGTCCCGGTCGATCACGCGCGAAGAGGGGATGCCCATTCGCCGGAGAGAAGCGATTCCCTTCTTTTCGTGAGATCGGGAGGCGACGACGGCGAGTTCCGCCCCGCGCGCCAGCGCGGCCCGCGCAAAACTCCGGGAGTAAGCGTCCGCACCCCAGAGGAGCCCCCTGCGGCCCGGGAGAAGCCCGATTTCCGCGAATATCGCGTCCGGTGTGGCTTTCCGGAAGAGGATCTGTTTCTGCCGCATCCAGACCCAGCGCGCATCGAACACGAATCTCCTTCCGTCGTAGAAAAACGTTTCCTTGTACTCTCCCTTGAGCCCTTTTCCCGTGGCGCCGAAGAAAGCGAGCGATCCGTTCCGGGAGAGGGCGGAAACGAGCAATGGGAAGTTGATCGCGCCGGTGTGTTCGAAGATCTTGTCCACCGGGCGGCCTCCGTTGGCGGAAAATACCGCCTGGCGGAACGGTTCCGTCCGTGCGTGCCATTCCTCAAAAGAGACATCGGTCGGGACGGAGCCGAAGACTTCCGGCGGGAGGGAACGCCTGTCGACGAAGGCGTCCGAGATTCCGCGCTCCGCAAGCGACCGGGCCAGCTCGGGATTGGATCCCATAAGAATCACCCGGGCCCCGAGCTTCTTGGCGATCTGCGCCCCCGCGAAACTCGTCCCCTTTCCTCCCCCCAGAAGCAGGACCGAGTCCCCGGGGGAGACGCGGAGCCTCTCGACGACGGCACGGTACGCCGTCCCGTAGGTGAGGAGCATGGCGGCAAGCCGCTCCGGCGTATGGCCGCGCAAGGGAGAGGGCAGGGGGATCGCCCTTTCCTCGTCCACGATTGCGAACTGGGCGTTGAATCCGTCGTGGGTTTCGTATCCGCGGATGCTGTTGCCGGTCCAGGAATCGAGAATGACCGCCTGCCCCACCTTGACACGCGAAACGGCTGCGCCGGCGTCGGCCACAATTCCCAGAGCATCGCTCCCCGGGATGTGGATGGTGGCGTTGTCCCCCCTGCCGAATACCGGCACCGGGAGACCGAGCGAGGCGAAGTTGGTGTTGAAGTTCGGACCCGTTGCCAGGATCGCCACGAGAACGCGTTTCGCGTCGCGACCGCGAAGGCGGGGGATCGGAACCGGCTCCAGGCGAAGCGCCTCGGAGGGAGGCCCGTACCGGTCCCGGTGGATGATCAGGGCCAGCATCGTTTCGGGAAGGGGTTTCTCGAGTGAGGGAATGGCGGAAAGGGGCCAGCATCCTTCGATTTCGGGGCCGGTTTGGGACATGACGCCTCCTTGGTCGGGCAATGGGCCGCGTACGTTTCCTCGCGGTTGCAATGCCCTTGTAGGATTCACAAAAGCTGTTTCTGATTCCTGAACTATAAACTATTTTCCTCCGCACAGGGGGGTACGATACCCGCTGTTGATGGGCTTCCGAATCGTGTATACTGAACCTGATTCCACAATGGACGGACAGGAAGACCGTGAGCGAACAGTCATGGCCCCAGGAGGGGGAGGGAGGTGCCATGATGGATGTCCTGTTCTGGGGGTTCTTCGGCATCGGGTTCCTGGTGATGCTCGCCATGATCATATCCGTTTTCCGCTCTATCTGGAACGGAAAGAGGGAGAGGGATCACTGGAAGGAACTCGTCGATAAATCCTCGATCCTGAAACGATAGGCCTGGGAAATACTTTTCCCTTTTCAGAAACAAAGGGAGAAGTATTGCCAAAATATGGCAAACCGATTCCCACTGTCCCGATTACCCCACGATAACAACAGGATAACCCCCTTAAAACCATACGGATTTTCCGGTTGTTTCGGGGGCTCGGTATTTGCTAAGATTACAACAACTTATGCGCGGATACCCCGTATACAGGATGGACACCTCCACCGACACGATCCTGCGCGTCGGGACGATGCTGGAATTCCGGAAAAGCAGAAGGAGCATGAACCGGATCTCCCTGGCAAAACTTGCCCAGAAACTTTTCTCGGTGGGGACGAGCGATATCATCTATCTGGGGTCCGAATCCGCACTGGAGCGCGCCGAGGTCGCGTGCAATACGGAGGACTCTGTTTTCGCCGGGTAAAACCCGTTCGAACAGCAAGTCGCCTTCCGATGCGAGGGAGGGGGCAATCCGCCGATCCACGGGCGAGAAAAGCAAAGGAGACAAAAAAGGCATGTCAACAGGGACGGTGAAGTGGTTCAACGATTCCAAAGGGTACGGGTTTATCACACCGGACGACGGGGAGGACATTTTCGTCCATTTCAGCGAAATTGTGGGCGACGGCTTCCGATCCCTCACCGAGGGGATGAAAGTGGAGTTCGAGGTGACCGACGGACCCAAGGGGAAAAAAGCCTCCAACGTGCGGAAAGTCTAAACGGGAACGAAGAAGTGAGGGGGAAAAGCGCCCCGGGATATCCTCCCGGCGGCGCTTTTTCTTTCTCCTCCGCGCATCACGTTCGGAAAGGGAGTGACACGTCGGGATCCCTTTGTTAGATTGTCCCCAACAGTCCGGCCGCCCCGCTTCCCGCCGGGACGCGCAAACCTCCTGCCCCGGGTCATCCCCTTGGCCGGAAGGGGGGAGGGCCATCTCGAAGAGGTGACCCCATGCTCTCCGCCCTCACGCCCCTGTTTCGCCCCGGCCGGATCGCCGTCATCGGCGCGTCGGCCAATCCGGAAAAAATGGGATTCCAGATCTTCCGCAATATTCTGGATGCCGGATTCTCCGGGGAAGTCGTCCCCGTGAACCCGAAGGGAGAAGTGATTCTCGGGCTCCCCTCCGTCCGATCGGCCTCCGAGATCCCGGAGGGGACGGATCTTGCGGTCGTCATCATTCCGGCGAAGCTTGTTCCGTCGACAATGCTCCAGCTGGGGGAGAGGAAGGTGCGATCCGCGATCGTCATCACGGGAGGGTTCGCCGAGTCGGGGGAGGAAGGTGCGGCGCTGCAGGAGGAACTGGTCCGGAACGCGGGCGGGCACGGAATCCGCGTCATCGGGCCGAATTGCCAGGGAGTCAACTATCCGTACCATGGGGTCTGCGCTTCCTGGCCGCTCATCACGCGGAGAGGCGAAATCGCGATCGTATCCCAGAGCGGGACCGTGGGCGCGGCGCTGATCGACTGGGCCTCCGAAGATCGAATCGGCTTCTCCGCATTCGTGAGCATGGGCAACCGGGCCGATGTCGACGAGGCGGACCTGATCGCCTATTTCGCGGACGACCCGAACGTGAAGGTCGTCGCCCTCTATATTGAAGGGGTGAAAGACGCGGGGAAATTCCTCTCGGCCGTCAGGAAGTGCCGAAAGCCCATCGTGATCTTCAAGGCGGGGCGGACCGAGCAGGGGAGAAAGGCGGCGGAATCCCACACCCGGTCGCTTGCGGGGAAGGACGAGATCTACGACGCCGTGTTCCGCCAGTTCGGCGTGCACCGCGCCTCCACCCTCGAGGAGCTGTACGACTTTTCCAAGGCGCTGGCCTATCTGCCGCCGCCGGCGGGGCCGAACATGCTGATCGTCACCAGCTCGGGCGGGTCCGCCATCATCGCCACCGACGTGGCCGAGGAAGAGGGCTTCCGCGTATCCTCCCTTCCCCCGGAACTGGCCGGCCGGCTGCGGGAGATCCTCCCCGCCCACTGCATCGTCGGAAACCCGCTCGACCTCACGGGGGACACCGACGCGCAGCGGTACCAGAAGGTCCTTGCCGCCGCGGAGGGGCACTACGACGTGGTCATGACGATCTTCGGCGACCCGATTCCGGGCGCTTCCGAAGTCATCCGTCCGGGGAAATGCGATCTCGTCTGCTACCTCGGCGGGGCCGACGTCGAAAGGCAAGAGCGGGGGAAGATGCACGAAAAGAAGATCGCCGTATTCCCGACACCGGAACGGGCGGTCAAGGCCCTGTCCTGCTACGCGCGTTTCGACAGGAATACCTTTCCGACGGATCGGGCCGTAGCCGGATCGACGGAAAAGCCGCCGGAGAGCCTGCGGGCGATGACGCCCGCCGAATCGATGGCGTTTCTCGCCGGGAACGGGTTCCCCGTCACCCCTGCACATCCCGCGGGGAGCGAGCAGGAGGCGGTTGCGGCCGCCCGGCGCATCGGTTTCCCGGTCACGGTGAAGATGAACTCCCCGGACGTGACGCACAAGACCGACGTGGGCGGGGTCATCCTCGACGTGCCCGACGAGGAAGGGGTCAGGAAGGCGTACCGCCTCATCGCGGCGGCGGCCGGGAGGATCGGGGCGAGGGACGGCGGCGTGCTCGTCGCCGCGATGGCGGCCCCGGGGCAGGAGGTCATCGTCGGGGTGACGAAGGACCTTCAGTTCGGGCACGCGGTGATGTTCGGACTCGGAGGGATCATGGTGGAGGTGATGAAGGACGTCTCGTTCCGGATCGTCCCTCTTTCGGGAAAAGACGCCGTGGAAATGACCTCGGAAATCCGGGGGGCGCGGGCCCTTACGGGGGTTCGGGGAAGAACGCCCGCCGATGTGGCCGCCGTCCGCGATCTCCTCGTCCGGGTGTCGGACCTTGTATCGCGGCATCCCGGGATCGAGGAGATGGACCTGAACCCGGTGATCGTTCACGAGAAGGGGCTGATCGTCGCGGATGCCCGTGTGGTCCTCGCGAAGGAAGGGCGATGAATCTCCGCATCGGCATCCCGCGGGAGATCAAGAAGGGGGAAAACCGGGTCGCGGCGACTCCCCGCTGCGTAACGTCGCTTCGCGAGGCGGGGGCAAGGGTCTTCGTCCAGCGCGGCGCGGGGATGGCAAGCGGATTCCCGGATGCGGAGTTCGCCCGGGCGGGAGCGTCCCTGGTAAAGGATCCGGCGCACGTGTGGAACGCCGATCTCGTCGTCAAGGTGAAGGAGCCCCTTCCCCGGGAATTCCGGTTCCTCTCCGGCCGGACGGCCCTGTTCACCTATCTCCACCTTGCCGCCTTTCCGAAGTTGACGGATGCCTTGCTGGCCAGGAAAGTCACGGCGATCGGTTACGAAACGGTGACGAAACGGGGACGACTCCCCCTGCTCGGCCCGATGAGCGAGGTGGCGGGGATCCTGTCCGTCCAGGTCGGCGCCCGCGGCCTCGAGAAGGAGGCCGGAGGGCGGGGGATCCTCCTTCCCGCGGTGCAGGGGGGGAAGCCCGCTTCGGTCTGCGTTATCGGAGCAGGCACCGCGGGCCGCAGCGCGGCGCGGACAGCCGCCGGGATCGGGGCGAAGGTGACGGTGCTCGACATCTCCCGGGAACAGCTTGTCCGGGTGCGGGAGGAAACCAGCGGGCGCGTCCGGACGGTCCTGTCCACGCCGGGATCGATCGAACGGGCGGTTGTTTCTTCCGATCTCGTGATCTCCACGGTGCTGCTTGTCGGGGACAGGGCACCCGTCCTGATCCCCCGGAAACTGCTTCGTCGCATGCCACGGGGTTCGGTCGTGGTGGACATCTCCATCGATCAGGGGGGGACGCTTGCGACGTCCCGGCCGACGACGCACGCGGAACCTTTCTTTGTCGAGGAGGGGGTGGTTCACTACTGCGTGATGAACATGCCGGCGGCCGTTCCCCGGACCTCCACGAAGGCGTTGACGAAGGCGACCCTTCCGTATGTGCGGGCGATCGTCCGGAGGGGTGTGCTCGATGTCCTTCGGAAAGATTCCGGGCTGCGGGCCGGGCTCAACACGTTCCGGGGAAGGGTGACATGCGAAGGGGTCGCCCGGGCGCTCGGAAGGGAGTACACGGCCCCGGAGACGCTGCTGTAGGGTGTTTAGTCCCCGGAAGCCGCTCGACGGAGTGTTTCCGCGAGGGCACGCACCTGGGCGCGCGTTCCGGCGAGGTCTCCGGAATTGTCGATCACGTAGTCCGATGCCCGGGCCTTCTCCTCGGGATCCATCTGGGAGGATACGATTTGGAGTGCCCGCTCCCTGGAGATCCCGTCGCGGCGCATGAGGCGCAGGACCTGCAACCCCGTGCCGCATCGCACCCCGATCACCGCATCGAACATCCCCTGGGGCCCCTTCTCGTGGATGAGCGCCGCCTCGACGATGGCGACCGGATGCCCTTCCGAGGCGAGTGCGGAGACGGCCTCCCGTATCCCCAAGGCGATTCGCGGATGGGTGATGGCCTCGAGGTCCGCGCGCTTTCCGGGGTCCGCGAAGATGATCGCGCCGAGCATTTTCCGGTCGATCCGGCCGTCGGGCAACAGGATTTCCTCTCCGAACCGACCGACGATGTCGATGTAGGCGGGCTTCCCCGGAGAGGTGATCTCCCGGGAGATCCGGTCCGCATCCACGACGGGGATTTTCTCCTCCCGGAACAGGCGGGCCACGGTGCTCTTCCCGGACCCGATTCCCCCCGTCAGGCCGAATACACGCATGGCGGAAATCATACCACCGGCGGAGGTCCGTTCGAAACATCCGGCGTCCGGGTTGCGGCGTTGACAAGTCGGGGGGGCCGGTGGTAGCGTCGAAACAAATGAACGGCTGTTCATTTTCATCGAAGAGAAGGAGGGAAGCGCCATGGAGA
>JBFKGZ010000098.1:0-9015 GCA_041633075.1 Candidatus Deferrimicrobiaceae bacterium
CGGGGGCAAACAAGGGGATCGGGTTTGAAATCTGCCGTCAACTTTCGAGGCTGGGTATGGACGTTCTCCTGACGGCCCGGAACGAGACGAAGGGGAAGGGGGCCTGCGATGTGCTGCGCAAGGAAGGGATGCGCGCCCGCTTCCACCCTCTGGACGTGGACGACCCCGAAAGCATCCGCAGGATTCGCGAGCATGTAGAGAAGGAATCCGGAAGGCTGGACATTCTCGTGAACAACGCGGGCGTCAACCTCGACGGAGAAAAGACAGCGGAAAATGTGGATTTTGAGACGGTCGGCCGGACGATCGCGACGAACGTTTACGGTCCGCTGCTCCTGTGCCAGGCGTTCCTCCCCCTGATGCGGCGCCACAATTACGGGCGCATCGTGAACGTCTCCAGTACGATGGGGTCCCTCACGGAGATGGCGGGAGGGTATCCCGCCTACCGGGTTTCGAAAGCCGCTCTCAATGCCGTTACGCGAAACCTTGCGCATGAGACGATGGGCACGAACATCCGGGTGAATTCGATGTGTCCCGGGTGGGTCCGAACGGATATGGGCGGGCCGGAGGCGGAACGTTCCGTCGCCGAGGGAGCCGACACCGCGGTCTGGCTTGCGACCCTTCCCGACGGCGGCCCCACGGGCGGTTTCTTCCGGGATCGGAAGAAGATCCCCTGGTAGGTGGTCGTACCGTCTGTCCCCCGGGCAACGTTGCCCCGGGACCTGCTACTCATTCCTTTTTTTGTTATTTATTGGTCATCGGTTAATATGCTATTGCCTGTTTTACTCCGACCATGATAATATCCGCACCGTTCACTTTTTATTTTATTTTTAGGAAGTTCAAGCCGATTCGTCGATCCGTGCACGTGTACCTACTTTTTTTTTAACACAGGGGATCCAGCATGCGGGCACAGGTGAGGTATCTCGATAATCTCAACTATCCCTATCAGCAGATGCGAACGAGGTACGACTCGGAATTCGGAATCATGTGGTATCACATGGCCGCGAAACCCCGCCCGTGTTTCAACCCGCCCATTCTTAAGGAATTGAAGAAGTTCGTCGATTCCCTGCCGCATATTCACAAGCAAGCGCCGGAGATGGAGGAGAACGGGGCGCTTCGGTACACGGTGTTTGCCTCGATGCATCCGGGGGTTTTCAGCCTGGGCGGCGACCTCGAGATTCTCTCGCGGCTGTCGAAGGCCAAGGACATCGACGGCCTGCGCGCGTATGCCAGGGCCTGCATCGACGTGGTCTATTCGGGAATGGTCAATCATCATCTTCCGATCACGACGATTTCCCTCGTCCAGGGGGATGCCATGGGGGGAGGGTTCGAAGCTGCGCTGTGCAACAATGTCGTTATCGCCGAGAAAAGTGTGAATTTCGGATTTCCCGAGGTCCTTTTCAACCTCTTTCCCGGCATGGGGGCGCACAAGCTCCTTTCGAGGCGCGTGGATCCCGGACGCGTGCAAAAAATGATATCGAGCGGGAATATGTACGGCGCCGAAGAACTCCACGATATGGGCCTGGTTGATGTAGTAGCCGATGACGGGGACGGGGAGAATGCCGTATATCGGTTCATCCGTACCCATTCCCGGAGGATAAACTCCTCCCGGTCTTTACTCCGGGTGAGGGACCGGCTTTACCCGGTTTACTACGAGGAACTGATCGAAGTTGCGGAGATCTGGGTGGATGCCGCGATGGAGCTGGGGGAACGGGACCTTCGCCTGATCGAGAGGATCTTGAAAGCCCAGGACAGGATGGTCGGCCAACCGGTTGCGAAGGATGAGGTGGAGCAGGCCGAATCCTGATTCCCCGGCAAGGTCCTATTCGGAGATGGCGGGCTCCCTCTTCTTTGCGTGGGTCTCCAGCGCCCGCCGGACGTTCTCGAACTCCTCCCTGAGATCATGCAAGAGGGTCTGACCGTCCTTTCCCAGGCCGGCAGGTCCGATTCGGGACATCCGATGGCACAACTCCGCCAGGCGCTTCCCCCCGATCTGCCCCGCGCTTCCCTTCAAACCGTGGGCAAGGTCGGCAACGAGTCCGTAGTTCCGGGCCAGCATGGCCGTCTTGATGTTGTCGACCTTCTGTTCCCCGGTCTCCAGGAAGATCCGGATCAACTTCTCCAGGAAATCCCCCTTTCCTCCGAGTGATGCCAGGTCGTCGAACGTGGCCGGGTCGATAACGTCGCCGGTCCTGTCCCGGTCTGCCGAAGGAGTTCCGGAGGAGGGCACCGGTCCTGCCGTGACGGCGGCTTTTTCCTTTCCCCCGGTCGGGGCCAGCGAGTCGACGAGCTCGAGCAACTTCTGCACTTCCACCGGCTTCGTCAGGTAGCCGTCGAATCCCGCCTCCTCGCACGCCTTCCGGGACTCCTGCGTCGCGTCCGCGGTCAGGGCGACCAGGGGGGGGCGGGAAGCCCCTTGCCGGGTGAACTGGAATATCTTGGCGGCTTCCAGTCCTCCCATCACGGGCATGTGCAGGTCGAGCAGCACGAGGTCGAACGTCTCCTTCTCCATGGCATCGAGCGCGTCCTCACCGTTCATGGCCAATTTCGCCTCGTGCCCCCCACGCTCGAGGATCTTGGCGATGACTTTCTGGTTCGTCAGGTTGTCCTCCGCGACGAGGATGCGGAGTCCGCGCCGTGCCTTCTCCTTTTTCTGCCGGTACCGGCTGGCCAGGCTCGGGACGCTTGCGGTCTCCCCTTCGACCGGCCGTACGTAGTGGACGGCGTTGAACAGGAGCGTTTTGTCGATGGAGGCGCCGATGGCCGAAGAAAAGCCGTGTTTTGCGATAAGGTTCAGTTCCGGCTCCCTCTCCTCCTTGCTCACGAGAATCAGCTGGACGTACTGGATCAGCCGGACGGATTTCAGCGCCTTGGCGAGGTCGCACGGATCCATATCGAGGTGGTTCTCGACGATAATGGCGATCTGGTAGGGGATGCCGTCGTTCGCGGCCGAGATAAGGGGGGAGAACGCTTGCGCGGCCTTGTCGGCAATCACCGCCTCGACGCCCCAGGATGCCAGGTGTTTCTTCAAAATAAAGGAGCTGTTGCCATCGGAGGAGATGACCAAAATGCGGCTCCCGCTCAGGGCGCTTGTCCCGGTTGCCTGGGGGAGCAGCGCGTGCTGTTTCTCCAGCTCCAGTGTGAACCAGAAGGTGGTTCCCTTCCCCGGCTCGCTCTTAAGCCCGATCTCCCCCCCCATGATCTCCACGAGCTGCTTCGCAATGGTCGTGCCCAGGCCCGATCCGCCGAACCGCCGGGTGATCGAATCGTCCGCCTGGGTAAACCGTTCGAAGATGCGCGCCTGGGCTTCCGGGGGGATGCCGATCCCGGTGTCCGACACTTCGATCCGGAGCAGAATACTCTTCGGCGTTTCCCGGATCTGCTCCGCGCGCAGACAGACCTCCCCCTCCTCGGTGAACTTGACGGCGTTGCTTAACAGGTTGAGAAGAACCTGACGGATCAGCAGAGGATCGCCCCGCAGCAGAAAGGGGATACGGGAAGGGATCTGGGGAGAGATGGCCAGCCCTTTTTCCCCCGCCTGCGGGGCCAGCATGGCCGCCGTGCTCTTGACGAGGGCGTGCAGGTCGAAGTCGACCTTTTCCTCCGTGATTTTCCCGGCCTCGATCTTGGAGAAGTCCAGGACGTCCTCGATCAGGAACAAAAGGGTTTGGGCCGAGGCCTGGATCGTGTTCGAGTAATCCTCTTGCTCCGTGGTCTGCGAAGTACCCCGCAGGAGCTCGACCATGCCGAGAATGCCGCTGAGCGGAGTCCGCATATCGTGGCTCATGTTTGCCAGAAACTGGTTTTTGGCCCGGTTTGCCTCCTCGGCCCGGGAAACGGCATTCGTCAGTTTTTTCAAAAGAGAGGAGACGTATGCGGGAAGAAGGATGAGCCCCAGCAACAAGCCGAAACCGAGCGTGGTATGGGACCTCCAGTAATCGGTCGTTTCGATGACCAGGAAGAAGAATGCCGTGCCGAGGAGGGCGGAGCCGAACAGATACGACCGCCCGTAGCGGAAACCGTTTCCGAATGTCACCCACAGAAGGATGACGTAGAAAGGGGCGCAGTACTCCCCGAGCGCGTACATCATGTACGCCGCCATTCCGTTGTCGTGGAGCATGCCAATGACCCGGCGCACGGGCGATCTCGCCGGTCGCAACAGAATCCGCGTGAAAACTCCCGCCGAGAAGAGGAAGCTGGAGAGAGCAATCGCAATGGTTCCGATTTCGTCGCTGTCGATGCGCAGATCTCCCAGGATCGAGAGGAAAACGTAGATCGCAAGGATCAATACGATCACGAGGCGGATGAGTGCCTGTTCGTGCTCGGAATCTTCCCGGTTGGCCAGCGTGGCCTTGATGTTTCGAATCGAGCGATAAACGGTTGAGAAAAAAGAAGGGTTCGTCATGGGACGGTCGCAGCGTCTCCCGTATTCTTCCCCCGGTGCGGAAGGGGCTCCTCCTTTATCGGAAATCCCCCGGGAAACTTTACCTATCCCTATACAGCAGGAGAATGACCGGGAAACCCGGCTACCGGGACGGGCAGGGGGGGCGAAAACAGAGAGGCCGGCGAAAAAGCCGGCCTCTCTCCCTTGAGGGCGGGAATCGTTTTGCCGGGAGTCGCTTCCGGTTACGGGGTGAGCACGGCCCGCAGGCGAACCTCACCCGTGCGCAGCCTGTCGAGGACGTCGTTTGCCTTCGCCAGAGGGTGCGTCTCCACGGTCGCGGCCATCCCGTGGTCCGCCGCGAACCGTAGCATCGCGTCCATGTCGTCGCGCGTTCCGATGACGGATCCCATGATCCGCTTTTGCCCCGTGAGGAGGGCGGCGGGGATGACCTTGGCGGCTTCCGCGATGGCCGCAAGCACCACCAGGGTGCCGTTCGGCCCCAGGCCCGCGATGCACTCCTCGAAGAGCTTGGCCGAAATTCCGGTGAGCAGGATCAGGTCGGCCCCCCCCATGCGGGCGAGCTGCTTCCCGGCCTTATCCTTCCCCGAGTCGATCACCTCGTGGGCGCCGAGTTTTTGCGCCATGTCCTTCTTGTCCCCTCCACGCGTGATCGCGACGACATGCGCCCCCATGGCGGCGGCCATCCGGATGCCCAGATGACCCAGCCCCCCAATTCCCGCGATTGCCACGGTCTTTCCCGACAGGTTTCCCGCGCGGCGGAGGGGGGAAAACATCGTGATGCCGGCGCACAGGAGGGGGGCCGCGGTAACGAGGTCCAGCTCATCCGGTATCCGGTGTGTGAACGCGGCGGGCGCTTTGACCAGCTCCGCATACCCGCCGTTGACGGTCACCCCCGTGCTCTTCTGGGCCGCGCAAAGCATCTCTGCTCCGGACCGGCAGGCAGGACACTCGCCGCAGGCGTACTGCATCCACGGGACCCCCACCCGGTCTCCCGGTTTCAGGCTACTCACCCGATCTCCCACGCTTTCGATCACGCCGGTCACCTCGTGACCGGGGATGATCGGCAGGGGGGTTCCCCAGTCGGCCCAGTCCCCGTCCACCAGGTGCAGGTCGCTGTGGCACACCCCGCACCCTTTCATCCGGATCAGAACCTCATCGGTACCACCGATCGGTTCCGGTACATCCTTGAGAACGAGCGGTTTCCCGAATGCTTCGCAGACGGCGGCGTTCATCTGTCCTCCTGCATCACGCTTCCAGTTCCGTGATCTCCACCGAATCGATGAGATCGATCGCCCCCTTGACGCTCATCGCGGCGGGGCACTTCACCAGGTACTCGCCGAGCGACTGCCTGGTCTCCTCCGTCTTTCCGGGAGGGACCTTGAGGGTGTATTTGACGCGGATCCTCGTGATCTTCAACACCCCCCCGACATCCTCGACGTCGCCCTCGACGTCCGCCCGAAACCTGTCGCCGTAGGTGGGGATCTTCTTTCCGGCCAGCACCGCGGCCAGTGTCCCCATCATTCAACCCCCGACCGCCCCGACGATGTGGTCGAGGGTGGCGGCGTGCTCCTTTTCGGGGTCCACCTTGTAGAAGTTCTTGATCCCCCCGTGGACGCCGTAGTAGATCGGCTCCGCGAACCCCTCGATCATGGCTTTCCGGGTCGGTCCCTTTTCCCTCGTGATGACGATCCGCGACGTGTGCACTACCTGTCCCATGATTCCCTCCCGGCACGAAGAAACAAACGCTCGGTTTTATGGTGCTTTGGAAATCATAAAGGATTCGCGGAGTGCCGGCAACCGGTCGGGGTGTCCGTGTGACGAGCAATCGTCCCCGGCTTCTTCCCGGGGAAAAGTCTGAATATTTTCAGTAATTCTGCCGAAAAGGGATAAGGGCCGGCAGGCGAAGGGGTGGAAAGCGGTCGGCCCGGAGGGCGCGGTTTGGCTGCACTAACCGTCTGTTCGTTGATTTTCCAGTTTCTCGCGGCGTACCTGTCCTTCCGTTTCGTACTTCTGCGCCGCCTGGGAAAGCCGTGGATCCTCGTATCCTTCGCGCTTCTCATCATGGGAGGGATGCAGATTTACTCCCTTTTCGTCTGGTACCGAGAGCCTGTCCCGGCTTCCTTCGACCCCACACTCGAGGGGATCGGTTTTGCCGTCTCCTTCCTTCTGGGTGTCGGATTCGCTCTCACGGAACGATGGTATCTGCTCAAGGAGAGGCTGGAGCGCCGGTTCCGGCTGATTGCGGATGTGGACCAGGCGCTGATCGGGGTTCTCAGCGAGGAAAAGATCTTTTCCGTGGTCTGCGAGGGACTGGTCAGGGAGCAGGGGTACGCCATCGCGTGGATCGGGACCGCGAACCCCGACGGTTCGATTACCGTCGTAAAGAGCGCCGGAGAGGCACAGGGGTTTCTTGCAGAGGCCCCGCTCCGATGGGATGACACCCCGGAAGGGGAGTGCCCCGCCGGGGCAGCGGTTCGCTCCGGGGATATGTGCGTGGTGAACCGCATGGGCCAGGACCCGCAGGCCGACTCCTGGCGGAGTGCCGCCGGGAAATACGGTATCCGGAGCGTTGCCTCTCTGCGGATCGACGTGAAAAAATCGCTCCCCCTGGTGCTCTCTCTCGGAAGCGGGCGGGAAGACGTCTTCGACCGGCTGGAGAGGGAGGCGATCGGAGCGATGGCCTACTGTGTGGGGACCGCACTGTTCAGCGCCAAACGTCACGAGTATTTCGTAAGCGCGAAAAAGTCGTATGGCGAACTCCTGCATTCCCAGCGGGACGGGGTGGTCCTGATCCGCGGCGGGGTGATCGTGCGGGCCAACCCCGCAGGGGCCCGCACCCTGGGGTATCCCTCCGTGGAGGAACTGCTGGGGGCGGATGCTTCCGTGCTCTTCCCGGATTCCGGGTCCTCCCCGGGCATATCCCGCATTCTCCGGCCCGAGGCGGAGGACCGGGAGCCGTTCCTGATCACCGAGATGCAACGAAAGGACGGGTCCCGGTTCGAGGGGGAGATCACGGCTACCTGGGTTCCGCGGTCGGCTCGTAACGAGGAAGGGGAACCGAAGTTATCCGGGCCGCTCGGGATGCTCATCTTCCGCGATGTCACCCTGCGGACGCAGACCCTGGAGGAACTCCGCAAGGAGCGTGATTTTTCCGCGAAGGTCCTCGACGCAACCGGAGTGCTGGTGCTCCAGATCGGTTTGGAAGGGGAAATCCTCCTCTTCAACCGCCAGTGCGAGGAGTTGACCGGCTACAAGGCGGTCGAGGCGATCGGCCGGAAGATGACCGACTTGCTGTTGCCGGAACGTGCGGTCGAATTCCACCGGGAAGGAATCGAGGATGTGTTATCCGGGGGAAATCCCGTGGCGCGGGAATACGCACTTCTGACGAAGACGGGAGAGGAGCGGGTGATGGTATGGAATTACGCCCCGATCCCGGGGCCGACCGGGAAGGTGGATTCCCTCCTGGCGGCGGGGACCGACATCACCGAGAGGCGCCATCTCGAACGGGCGATCATCGCCATGCAGAAAATGGAGGCGGTGGGTACCCTGGCGGGTGGAGTCGCGCACGATTTCAACAACATCCTGACCGGTATCCTGGGAAATCTCGACCTTGCCCGGAAATGCCTCCCGCCGGCCTCGGCGGCGGTCGTGCCGATCGAGGAGTCGATCCGGGCGTCGGAGAGGGCCGCACACCTGATACGGCAGCTGTTGGAATTTTCCCGGCGAAGCTCGCTTGAACGGCGGGTGACGGACATGGGA
This sequence comes from Candidatus Deferrimicrobiaceae bacterium, assembly GCA_041633075.1. GTDB lineage: Bacteria > Desulfobacterota > Deferrimicrobia > Deferrimicrobiales > Deferrimicrobiaceae > CSP1-8. The sequence continues at coordinate 8,162 of JBFKGZ010000098.1, forward strand.
AAGGTGGTGCGCGAGGTCGTCCACCTCGTCTCGCAGACGATCGACAAGCGGATCGAGGTGGCGGGAAGCGCCGCCGCCGACCTTTGGCACGCCAAGGTGGATACCAACCAGGTACACCAGGTGTTGATGAACCTGTGCGTCAACGCGCGGGACGCGATTTTGGAACAGATCGACGACGGGCAGGGGGGGTACCGGACGGCGGACGCAAAGGCGATATGGGTACACGCCGAGAACGTCACGATCGGGGAGGAATATCGCCGGGTATACCCGTATGCGCGGCCCGGGGAATTTGTCGTTCTGTCGGTCGTCGACAACGGCGTCGGTATGGACGAGATGACGCAGCGACGTGTATTCGAACCCTTCTTCACCACGAAACTTCTCGGTCGCGGGACCGGGCTCGGGCTCTCCACCGCGTACGGAATCGTCAAGCAGCATGAGGGATGGATCACGCTGGAAAGCGAGCCGGGGACCGGGACGACCTTCCGGTGCTATTTCCCGCGGTCCACGGATTCCCCCGAAGAGGTAACCGCGGTCCCGGGATCGGATCGTTCCTCACGGGGGAAGGAGACGATTCTCTTCGTGGACGATGAGGAGATGATCCGGGATCTCGGAGTGCAGATCCTCACGATGCAGGGATACAGGGTGCTTACCGCGGGGAACGGCCCGCAGGCGATCGAGATGTTCCTCGCCGGGGGGAAGACGATCGACCTTGTGCTCCTCGACCTGACGATGCCCAACATGTCCGGGCTGGAGGTCCTGGAGCGGATCCGGAAGATCAACCCCCGGGCGAAGGTCGTGCTTTCCAGCGGACACCGGGCCGATGAGGCCCACAGCCCGGAGCGCATCGCCGGGGC
>JBFKGZ010000099.1:0-8989 GCA_041633075.1 Candidatus Deferrimicrobiaceae bacterium
AGTCCGGGTCGTCGAAGACGACGACCTTTTTCTTGGCATCGGGGTTCCCGATGACGATCGCGTCGTCAAGCGGGATCGCGGAGACGTCGATGCGGTTCAGGTCGGTGTACCGCAGGGCGGTGAGGTTCTGCTTGTCGCTCATCCGGATGACCTGGCCGTTGAACAGGTACTTCCCCGAGTAGTCCAGGTAGACGGGGTATGTCTTCCCCGCCTTCTCCACGTCGATCTCCCAGGTCCCCGGGAACGGCCCCGGCACGACGCCGACGACGTTGTCCACCACACCCCCGAGGATCTCCCCCGCCTCTTCCGGGCTCAAGGAATGGCACTCGGCGCACTCCTTGACCGGCCCGGCCTCCTTCTGGTAGGCGCGGGCGGCGGGAAGCGCCGTGAAAAGCAGGGAGGCCGCGACAGCAATCGCTGTGAAAACCGGTCTCAAGGGATTCTCCTTAGCGCCCGGGCGGCTGCCCGGCGGTCTGCGAATCTTCCTTCAGGAACTTGAGGATCGTGTCCGCGTCCCGGTACCCGTTTACGATCCGGCCGTCGGGCAGGATCATCGCGGGGGTCCCCCGCAGATTAAGCTGCGTGGCGAGGAGGGCCGTCTCCTCCACTGCGGAGGTACGGCAGGTCGGTTTGGGAAGGGGCCTTCCGGCGAAGGCGTCGTCCATCCGCTTCGGGGCATCCTGTTTCCCGCAGAGGATGGATTGGATCTTCTCGACCGTCTGGCGGTTGTTGTTCCGGGAGTACAGCTTCACGTAGAAGGCCACGTCCGGGTCGGCGGCCACCACCTTCTTGGTCTCCTCGTGGAGTTTCGCGCAGAAGTGGCAGTCGGGGTCGGAGAACTCGATGATCCTGCGCTTCGCCTTCGGATCCCCGATCACGATGGCGTTTTCGAGGGGGATGGAGGAAACGTGTACCGCGTTCAGGCGCAGGAAGCGGCCCTCCGTGACGTTTTCCTTCGTGGCGATCTGGATGATCTGGCCGCTGATCAGGAACCTCTTCGAGAAGTCGATGTAGACGGGCCACTTCCGGCCTTCCTTGACGATGTCGACGACCCACAGTCCCCCCACGATGCTCGGCTCGACCTTGAGGACGTTGTCCACCGTTCCGGAAAGAAGGGTTGCCGCATCGTCGCGCGTCAGGGAGTGGCATTCGGCGCACTCACCGCCGCCGCACCCCTCCTTCATGAAGGCGTGCGAAGGGGAAGAGGCGAGGAGAAGAAAGAAGACGGCTATGATCGACAGGCAGAGAGGGAGTCTCATGATGTCTCCTGTTTTTTTTGTTGAGAGCCCAAAAATCGATGATATATTATATGCCACTTCGAAGGCGATATTGTGACGCAAAGATTCCCGGCAATGCACTCTTTACGCCGGGAGTTTAAGCTCTTCTTGCTGCAACAGGAGGAGGTCTCGGTCACATTCTTGTAATCTAAGCAATCCGGTTCCGAAGAAACCTGCCGACGGGGGAAAACGATGCGAGATGCCAGACTCGGGGTGGACCCGCGCCTATCGATGGGCCTGTGCTGTGCGGCCCTTCTTCTCCTGCTCCCAGCCCTTCTTCCCGCTCCTTGCCAGGCCGCCGACATCACCCTCTCCTCCCGGACGTACCTTCTCTATTACGAGAGGGAGGTAACGGGGGGGGCCGACAAGAGTTTCGCCCCCCTGTACGAATACCTCTCGGCGGACGCGCGCAACCTGGGCGACAGGCCGCTCTCCTTCCATTTCTACGGGTGGGGGCGCGTCGACCTGGGTGACGACACGGATGACGACGGGCGCAGCGGCGATCTGGGCAGCGCCTACTTCCAGTACCTTCACCCCACGGGGAACGCGGAGATGCGCCTCGGCCGGTTCTTCTTCGCGGAAGGGACGGCGGCGGAGATCATGGACGGGATCTTCCTGAAGGCGAGGACCCCGGTGGGGCTTGGCCTCTCCGTATTCGGCGGGGCCCCCGTCGAGCGCACCATCACCTCGACGGACACGGGGGACTCGATCTACGGAGGGCGGCTCTTCTTCGCCCGCCCGGGGTTTGCCGAGCTCGGGGCCACCTACCTCAAGGAGAAGGGCGAGTTCCAGGGGGACGACCGGGAGATGGTCGGTGGGGACCTCTGGGTACGGCCGGGGACCGGTGTGGAGGTATCGGGCCGCGCCTCCTACAACGTCTCCACGAGCGCCCTTGCCCATCAGCGGTATGTACTGCGCCTGACACCCTTCTCCCGCCTGGATCTGGCGGTGGGATACGAGGAATACAAGTACAAGGACCTGTTCCAGACGGCCCTGCATCCCGCCTTTCTTTCACCGACGGTCGACCCCAATGACGAGGCGCAGATCGTGTTCGCCATCGTCGACATCGAGGTGGCATCCGGGTTGTCGGTCGAGGGGGGGTCAAGAGTATACGGCACGATGCGGGCGACCCGGGGGACGCCACCCGGGGCGAGGCCGGGCTGCGCTACGTCTACAACGACCAGAAAGACGTGGGCGGCGTGTCCGCGGCCGTCGTATCGGCGGACCGGGCCGAGAACGAGTATCAGGAGTACCGGGTCTTCGGGAGTTACTCCCCCGGGGCATGGCGCTTCACTTTGGATGCCCTGACCCAGCGGTACAAGGAACAGATCAGCGGGATCAAGGATGCCTACCAGGTCGTCGGATCCGCCGGGTGGCAGGTGCTTCCGTACCTGAAGCTTTCCGGGGACGTGACGTATACCCGCAGCCCGAGGTTCACGGAAGACTTCGCCGGGCTGGTCCGGGCTTCGCTGGACCTGGGCATCACCACGGGGGGCGAGCAGGCCATGGGCGCGTCCGAGGAGATGTCCCCGGGCGAGGCCGTCTTCCAGACCAAGGGATGCAAGAACTGCCACGCGCTGAAGGGGACCGGGGGAACCTTCGGCCCCGCGCTCGACACGATCGGGCAGAAGCTCACCGCGGAGGAGATCCGGGCCTACGTCCGCAACCCGAAAAGCGTAGACCCGAAGGCGAGGATGCCGGCGCAGACGGGCCTTTCCAACCAGGAGCTCGAGGAAGTGGCGAAGTTCCTTTCCGATCTGAAATAAGGAGGACCTGATGAGGAAAGTGATGATGCGCCGCAACGTGTTTGCGATCGTAACGGGGGCGGTAGCCCTTGCTTTGTTCATGGGTTGCTCTCTGGTTTCCCAGACCGAATCCGTTCCCCCGAAGCATCCGGAGGAACTGGCGGCGATACGGGCGGACTGCCGGGAGTGCCACGATGACGTCTCCACCGGGGCGCTCAAGCCGTACGCCTCCTTCCGGCACTCCCTCGTGTTCATCAAGCAGCACTCGATGTACGCCTCCCAGGGGCAGAACCTTTGCGCGTCGTGCCACGTTCCGTCGTTCTGCCAGACCTGCCACATCCGGAAAGACGAGCTGAAGCCGAGCACGAAGATGGGGGACCGGCCCGACCGGGTTCTCCAGCACCGGGGGGATTACATTGTGCTCCACCAGATCGACGGTCGTCTCGACCCCGGCTCGTGCTTCCGGTGCCACGGAAACAAGAACGACGCCAAGTGCCGGGCCTGCCACCGTTGATCCAGAAGGAAGCGGGAGCCGGGCATATCCGTACGAACGAAAAGAATCGGGAACGCGTAAAAGGAGTGATGCACATGATGGCAAATGGGAGAATCCGGCCCCTGTGGCCCGTCCTGATCTCGGTCCTTCTCGCCCTCTTCGCGACCGGCTGCTCCAATAGCACCGAGAACGGGGGGCTTTCCCTCGTCGACGAGCAGGGGAACCATCCGGCGGGATGGGTCTCCTCCCATCCCGGCTTTGCCCTTCCGGATGGGGGCAACTGCGTCCCCTGCCACGGTTCGGTGACCTCCGCCGCGGAGTCCGGCGGCATCTCGGGGGTCTCCTGCTTCCTCCCCTCCCGCAACGGGCAGGGGTGCCACGTGAACGGACCGTCGTTCACCGGGATCCACGGGGTTCCCTTCCGGACTGCCGAACACTTCCTGGCGACGGACAACTCGTTCGCCTCCGTATGCTCCAACTGCCACGGAATCGATCCACCCTCTCCTCTGGCCACGGCCCCTCCGTGCAGGACATGCCACACCGCCGGGTCGCCTCTTACGTTCCTGGACTGCAGTTCCTGCCATTCGGACCCGCCGGGCGGAATCGCCTACCCGAACATTGAAGGGGCCCACCCGGTCCACGATGGCCTGACGGGCGTGACGGGGGTGTGCGACAGCTGCCACAACGGGCTCGGGACGGGGACCCTGGCGCACTACAACGCGGCGAACGCGCGGCCGGGCAAAGACGCCCTCCGGGTTCCTCCGGGCGACGTGGCCTTCCTCTCCAACTTCAACGCGCAGTCCGGGCCGGGATCGTTCGACAATGCCGCGCTCACCTGCACGAACGTCAGCTGCCACGGAGGCCAGACGACCCCGAACTGGCAGACGGGGTCGATCGATCCGAACACCGACTGCGAATCCTGCCACGTCCTGGGGACGACCCAGTTCAACAGTTTCGTCTCCGGGAGGCACGGCACGCACGTGCCGTTCTTCGTGCCGGCCTTTGGCGTCGTTCCGACCTGCGTGGCGTGCCACGATACGGTCAAACTTGCCGACCCGGCGGTGGGGGCGCATTATGATAATCTGGTCACCACCGCGATCGATACGCGGGCCTCCGTGACGATCGGGGGAGGAACGACGCTGGTCCAGACGTACGTGCCCGGGCCGACGACGGGAACAGGCACCTGCACTCCCGATCCGGCATCCGGCTGCCATGCCGCAAATCCCACGAGGCCCTGGTAAAGTCGTCCCGCCGGAGGGGCGCCCGACGAGGCGTCCCTCCGGGGCTTTATAAACAGGTAATACCAGGAAAATTGTTACCATAATTTCCCATAAATGATGACCAGAAACCTGTCCAGCGCCTCAATGCCTGGCGGGACATTGTTTTATAATACAATAACTTAATGTAACATATGTGGATTTATGAATTGTTCTTTTTGGGATATTGCGGAATGGTATTTGTATCGAATGGGGCAGATAGGGATAGGAGATTCCCATTACAATCGGGGATATTGCGGAGGAAATATGAATTTGCGAAAAGTGTTATCAACCCCCCGGTGAGGAGAGGAGTCATTCCGAAAGCGAACAATACCGTTGGCTATTGGCCGGTCCTGGTGATCCTCGTCGCCGCCCTTGCCGCGGGCGGCTGCTCCTCGAGCACCACTACTTCCGGCGTTACCTCCGGCCCCGGGGGAGGCACCCACCCGGTCGACTTTCTCTCCACCCACCCGGGGTTTGCCGTATCGGACGTCGGCGAGTGCAAGACGTGCCACGGGGAAGACCTCACGGGAGGGATCGCGAACGTCTCCTGCTTCCAGAACGCCGCCAACTGCCACCACGGGACGGTTTCTTCCTGGGTTTCGCCGGCGGTCCACGGATCGGAGGCGAAGAAGGCGCCCGGCTCCTCGGGCTTTGTTTCCTGTCAGATCTGCCACGCCTCCGATTTCTCCGGCGGAGGGTCCGGCGTCTCCTGTTTCCTGTGCCATGCACCCCCCCCGCATCCGTCCCAATGGCGTACCGGGGATACCTTTTCCCACACGAATACCGATCAGGGGAATGCGCCCGTGTGCGCACAGTGCCATCTGGCGGGTGCGAATTCCCCGATCGCTCCGCCTCCCTCCCCTGTTCCCGGAGCGCAGCCCGGATGTTTCAACAGCACCCTGTGTCACGCGTTGGCCTCGGGGCACCCGTCCGGGTGGTCGAACCCGGAATCCCACGGAACGGCGGCGAAGAGCGCCCCCTCGGGCTCGACCGGGTTCGCCTACTGCCAGGCCTGCCACGGAACCGGGACGGACTTTGCGGGCGGCTCCTCGGGGATCTCCTGCTACACCTGTCACGGGGCGAGCGCTCCGCACCCGGCGAGCTGGCGCCCCGGGGACACCTACGTCCACACGGCCGCGGATCCGGGGAACGCGTCGGTGTGCGCCTTCTGTCATGCGAACGGCGCGAATTCTCCGATCGCTCCACCCTCTCCGCCGCCGCCGGGCGGGACCCCGCCGGGATGCTTCAACAGCACCCTGTGCCACGGGGCCGCAGCTGCCCCGCACGCGCTGGGAAGCACTTGGATAATCCCTGGCGCGTCCTTCCACGGTTTGACGGCCAAGGCGGACCTTGCGGCCTGCCAGACGTGCCACGGCACACCGGGCACGATTCTCTTCGACGGCGGGATTGCGCCCACCGCATGCTCCACCTGCCATCCGGGGGCCGATGCGCACCCCACCACCTGGTCCGAGGCACCGCAGACCGGGTTCCCGCCGTACACGTCGTCGCATCGTAATGCGGGGAGCATCGCCACGGTGTGCGCAATCTGCCACGTCGTGGACGGACCGGGAACCGGGCCGAATCCGGCGGCTCCCAGCTGCTTCTCTGCCTCGTTCACCAATTCCGCCGGTGTAACCGCGTCTTGCCACGCGAGCGGCCCGGGGCAGGTTCCCCACGCCGTTCCGTTCCTTGCCCACACCGACGTGACGGGGGACACCTTCAACGAACCGTTCCCCGTCGGCTGCGCCTCCTGCCACGCGGTGACGGGGACCTCGCCGGTGGCCTCGGCGCCGCTGTGCACGACGTGCCACACCGGGGGGTCGCCGCTGACGTCTGGGAACTGCACCTCCTGCCACGCGGAGCCGCCGGCGGGAGCGGCGTATCCCGACATCGCCGGCAGTCATGTCAAGCACGACGCGCTGGCGGGAGTGACGGCGATCTGCGCCACCTGCCACAACGGGATCGATTCCGGGACGCAGGGCCATTACGACCGGGCGAACGCGCGCCCGGGGAAGGACGCCTTGCGGGTGCCTCCGGGCGATGCGGTGTTCCTGGCGAAGTTCAACGCGAAATCCGGGACGGCTTCGTTCGACTCCGGCGCGCTCGCCTGCTCCAACGTCAGCTGCCACGGGGGAATCCCAACGCCTGGCTGGCAGACCGGGTCGATCGCCGTGAACACCGACGCGGGCTGCCGGCAGTGCCATACCCCCGGCACGGCGGCCGGCACTCCGGAGAGCAACAGCCCCTTCTCGGGCCTGCACGGATTTCACTTGGGGGGCGCGGTCAACGCCCTCTGCACCGAGTGCCACGACATGGCGAACGGGACATCCGGCGCCTCGAACCACTTTGCGTTCCTCGATACGCCGGCGCTGGAGGGGCCGCCAAGCCAGACCGTCGAACCAATCGGGAACCCCGCATTCTACAATGCCACGGACCAGACGTGCGGCACGTTCACCTGCCACGGGCGCCTTCACGTCGATTTCTCCTGGACGGGAGGCGGGGCGGCGAACCATTCCGTCCCCTTCCTGAGCACGACGCACACCGCGTTGACACAGGCCGGGTTCTCCGGCAATTGCGCGGCGTGCCACGCAGAATCCGGGACATCGCCGCTTTCCTCGGCGCCGGTCTGCCAGGAGTGCCACCGGAACGCGGGGGTCTCCCCGCTGGACACGAAAGACTGCACCTCCTGCCACGCCGAGCCCCCGGCGGGGACCGCCTACCCGAACGCCGCCGGCCGGCACGCCAAGCACAATGGGCTGGCGGGGGTCACGGGGATCTGCGGGACGTGCCACGACACCCTCGAATCCGGGACCCTGGAGCATTACGACCGGGCGAACGGACGGCCCGGGATGGATGCGCTGCGGGTTCCGCCGGGGGACACGAAGTTCCTTTCCACGTTCAACGCGAAAACCGGGACCGCTTCGTTCAATACCGCCTCGTTCACCTGCTCCAAAGTGAGCTGCCACGGAGGCGTCACGACGCCCCGGTGGGATACCGGGACGATTGCCGTCACTACCGACGCCGGCTGCCTGCAATGCCATATCCTTGGAGGGGGGCCGGGGACGCCGGAGAACAACAGCCCCTTCACCGGGCGGCACGCGAAACATCTGACCGGACTGGGGAGCAAGGGGAACGCAGTCTGCACGGAGTGCCATGACATGGCGAACGGGACACAGGGTGCGTCGGACCACTTCGCATTCCTCGACACGCCGCAGATGGAGGGGCCGGCCGGCCAGACCATCGAGCCCCTGGGTGCGGCGGCCAACTACAACGCCTCGAACCAGACCTGTACCCTCACCTGCCACACGCAGGTCCACGCGGCGTTTCCCTGGACGGGACCCGTCACGCCGAATCATCCGGTCCCCTTCCTGAACGGCACCCACACGACGGTGACGCAGGCCGGATTCGCCGGCAACTGCGCGGCCTGCCACGCACTTGCGGGGACCTCCCCGGTCGCCGCGGCACCGAGGTGCGATAGTTGCCACACCAACCTCGCGGGCGCCTCGCCGCTGACGAACAAGGATTGCACCTCCTGCCACGCCGAGCCCCCGTCGGGAACGTCGTACCCGAATGCGGCGGGAAGGCACGGCGTACATCTCGGCCTGAACAGCGCGGGCAGCCCGGTATCCTGCAGCACTTGCCACAACGGGATCGGCTCCGGAACGCAGGGGCACTACGACCGGGCGAAATCGAAAACGCCCCCGGGGGACGTGGCATTTCTTTCCACCTATAATGCGCGATCCGGGACATCCTCGTTCAGCAGCACGGCGCTCACCTGTTCCCAGGTGAGCTGCCACGGCGGGCAGACCACGCCGAACTTCCGGACGGGGACGATCGACGTGAACACCAATACCGGCTGCCTGCAATGCCACGCCTATGGCACGGGACAGTTCAACAGCTTCCGATCCGGGGAGCATGACAAGCATGTAAACGAGGAGAGGATCGGGTGCCGGGAATGCCACAACATGGACTTGGGCACCTCCGGCGCGAGGAACCACTTCGCGTTCCTCGCGACGCAAGTCATGGAGGGGCCGGCAAGTGACACGTTCCAGAACTCTACGGGGAATGTCGCCTACAACACGACGGCCAAGACCTGTACGGGAAGTTGCCACGGGGAGAGCCACGAAGAAGAAAGATGGGTCGACGATGATTGAGGTCGCCGGGAACGGGTAAGCCCAGGCGGGAACCCGCCGGGGCTTTTTTCCTGGAGACAGA
>JBFKGZ010000100.1:0-8979 GCA_041633075.1 Candidatus Deferrimicrobiaceae bacterium
GACGGTCAGTCCGTCGGGCTTGTTCATGTCGGAGGCGATCTTCGCAACGAGCTTCGAGGAGGCGACTCCGGCAGAGACCGTGAGCCCCGTTTCCGCCCGTACCTCGGCCCGAATCTTCCGGGCGATCTCCTCCGGGGGGCCGAACAGCCGCACGGACGCGGTGACGTCGAGGAACGCCTCGTCGAGGGAGACCGGCTCGACCAGCGGGGTGTAGCGGCGGAAGATCCCGAAGACCCGGTCCGAGACCTCCTTGTACCGCTCCATGCGCACGGGGAGGAAGACGCCGTGGGGACAGAGCCGCCTCGCTTTTGCCATCGGGATGGAGGAGTGGACGCCGAACTTGCGCGCCTCGTAGGAGGCGGCGGCAACCACCCCCCGCTTTACTCCGCCTCCGACGATGACCGGCTTGCCGCGCAGGGCAGTATCGTCCAGGACCTCGACGGACGCATAGAAGGCGTCCATGTCGAGGTGGAGGATCTCCCGCTCGTTATTCATTTTCTCCTCCCGCTCACGGATTCCCGGACGCCTTGTAGGAACTGCGCACCAGCGGGCCGGAGGCGACCTGGACGAATCCGATCCGGCTGGCCGTGGCGCCCAGTTCCTCGAACGCTTCGACGGGGAGATACTCCGCAACCGGGAGATGCCTCCGGGAGGGAGGAAGGTACTGCCCGACGGTCACCGACCGGCAGCCGGCCGCGAAGAGGTCTTCCATCACACCGACCACCTCTGTTCTCGTCTCCCCGAACCCGACCATCAGCCCGGATTTCAATGCAAGGCCGGGAGCGGTCGCGTGCGCGCGGGACAGAAGTGCGAGAGATCTTTCGTAGGACGCCCGGGGACGCACCCGGGAATAGAGTCGCGGTACGGTCTCCACGTTGTGGGAGAGGATGTCCGGGCGGGCGCGGACCACCTTCGCCAGGGCGTCCCGGTCTCCCGCAAAATCCGGCACGAGAAGCTCGACGGAGGGAGGTCGTGGCAGTTGCCGCAACGCCCTCACCACCTCGGTGAACTGGGCCGCGCCCCCGTCGGGGAGGTCGTCCCTCGTGACCGAAGTCACGACCAGGTGGCGCCACGCAAGTTCCGCGGCCGCTGCCGCGAGGCGCGCCGGCTCGGTTCTGTCGGGCGGAGTCGGGTGTCCGGATGCGACACTGCAAAACGCACACGCCCGGGAACATACATCCCCCAGGATGAGGACGGTCGCCGTTCCCTCCCCCCAGCATTCCCCGACGTTCGGACATCGCGCTTCGCGGCAAACGGTAACCAGGCCGTTCTTCCGGAGAATCTCCTCCACGCGGGGGACACCTTTCCCGGAAGGAGCGCGGACCTTGAGCCAGGGGGGTCGCTCCCGGGAAAGCGCGCCGCTCACGAGAATCCCCTCAAATGGCGTGAGCACGATTCAGCCACCCGTTCGCGAACCTCATCCATCGGAACGACCTTCCCCGTGACCTCTGCCAACGAGGTCGCCTCGCGGCCCTTCAGACCGCAAAGATGAATCCGCCCGAAGTACGACAGATCTGTGGTCACGTTCAGGGCGAAGCCGTGGTAGGTGATCCACCGTTTCACCCCCACGCCGATGGATGCGATCTTCTTCTCCCCCACCCACACGCCTGTCATTCCCTCGATCCGGCGGGAGGATACGCCGAATACGGCAAGGGCCTCGATCAGCGCGGACTCGAGGCACCTTACGAACCGGTGCAAGTCCGGCCGCGCCAAAAGGACAATGGGATACCCGACGAGCTGACCGGGACCGTGGTACGTCACATCGCCTCCTCGGGCGACCCGCTCGACGGGGATCCCCTCCCGCGAGAGGTCCTCCTCGGTGACCAGCAGGTTGGCCTGCTCCCCGGTTCGGCCGAGAGTGTAGACATGGGGGTGCGTGAGCAGAAGGAGCGTGTCCGGGGTCTCCCCGCGTGCCCGGCAATCGACGCGGGAGAGTTGCAGCTCGAGCGCCCGCCGGTATTCCACGGAGCCAAGCCAGAGGGTCTCCACGTCACTAGAGGTGGAACTCCCCCGCCTCGAGAATTTCCCGCACGCGGAAGAGGAAGCTGTTGCCGGTCACCCCGTCGACGATCCGGTGGTCGTAGCCAAGGCACAGAAACATCATCGGGCGGATGACGATCGCGTCCTCCCCGCCCGCCTCGACCACCACCGGGCGCTTGACGATCTGCCCCATCCGAAGGATGCCGACCTGGGGCTGGTTGATGATCGGCGTCCCGATGAGATTCCCTTTTTGCCCCGGGTTGGTGACGCTGAAGGTCCCCCCGGTCAGCTCGTCCGGGAGGATCTTCTTCGCCGCGGCCCTCGCCCCGAGGTCCTCGACGGCCTTTGCCAGGCCAAGCAGCGACTTCTCGTCGGCGTTGCGGATGACGGGGACGATCAGCCCCCGTTCCGTGTCCACTGCGACCCCGATGTGGATTCCCTTCTTGAGGACCGTCGTCTCGCCGACTACCTGGGCATTCAGGCCGGGGAATTCCCGGATGGCATCGATCGCCGCCCAGATGACGAAGGGAAGATAGGTCAGGGAGACCCCCTCCTTTTTTTTCTCGGCCCGGAACGCAACCACCTTGTGCATGTCCACTTCGGCGAAGGTGTGGACGTGCGGGGAGGTCCGCTTGCTCATGACCATGTGCTCGGCGATCAACTTCCGGATCGGAGTGAACGGGATCACCTGGTCCCCCTCCGGGGTGATTTTCGCGCCGGGCGGGGGCGCCGCGGGAGGAGCGGGCTTTGCCCGGGGAGCCGGTGGCGAAGGGGCAGGCTTTGCCGCAGCGGGCGGTGCCGGGGCGGCTTCCTTATCGGCGCGGGCAAGGAACTCCTCCACGTCCCTCTTCGTCACGCGCCCGTCGATTCCCGTCCCCCGGATCCGGGAGATGTCCAACGCGTGCTCCGAGACCATCTTCGCCACCACCGGGGAGATGCGCACCTTGGGCCCTTCCTTCGCCGGCGGGGGAGGTGCGGGGCGGGGTGCCTCCTTCGGCGGTTCCACCCGGGGCGCGGGGGGAATGGGAGGGCCCGTCTTGCGGGCCATGGCCCCCGGAAACCCTTCCTCTTCCTCGTCCCATTTCTCGGGGGGTTGCTCCGGGGGCGGGGCGGCGGCCTCTTCTTCCGTCTCGATCCGGCAGAGGACTTCCTGTATGGGGACCGTATCCCCTTCCTTTGCGAGAACTTCCACTACCTTCCCCCCGACGGGGGAGGGGATCTCGGCGTCCACCTTGTCGGTGGAGATCTCGAGGAGCGCCTGGTCCTTGGCCACGGTGTCCCCCGCCTTCACCAGCCACTTGACCACGATCCCCTCGACCACGCTCTCCCCGAGCTGGGGCATGACGATGTCTACGCGCATCTGGTTCTCCCCTTTCCGTCACCCAAGATCCCGGTCCGCAGGCCGGAACCGATCAGTAGGCGGCGATCTTCCGTATCGCCTCCGTTACCTTCTCCTGGTTGGGGATGATGTACTCCTCCATGGGGCCCGCGAAGGCGTTGTGCGTGTCCTTCGAGGCCAGCCGCATCACCGGCCCGTCGAGATACTCGAACAGGTCCTCGGCAATGCGCGCCGAGATCTCCCCTCCGATCCCGCCGGTGAGGCGCGCTTCGTGGATGATGAGCGCCTTGCCGGTCTTCGTCACCGATTCCCGGATCGTCTTCCAGTCGTAGGGGAGCAGAGTCCGCAGGTCGATCACCTCGATGTCGACCTCGGACGCCATGTCCCGCGCCGCCTTCATTACCGCGTGCACCGGCGAACCGTAGGTGATCACGGTGAGGTCCTTCCCCTCCTTCCGGAGGGCCGCCTTCCCGATCGGAACGATGTAGTCCTCCCCGGGTCCGGGGATGTCCTCCTTGATCCGCCGGTAGAGGAACTTGTGCTCGAGGTAGATCACGGGATCGTCGTCCCGGATGGCAGCCTTCAGCAGTCCTTTCGCGTCGTAGGCGGTGGCGGGCGCCACGACCTTCAGCCCCGGCACGTGAAAGAACCACGCCTCCGGGTTCTGGGAGTGATACAGCCCCCCGTGGACGCCGGCGCCGCACGGTCCCCGGACGACGATGGGGCAGGAAGTCTGCCCGCCGTGCCGGTACCTGAGCGTCGCAGCCATGTTGACGATCTGGTCGAACGCGCACGAGATGAAGTCGATGAACTGCATCTCCAGGACAGGGCGCATCCCCTGGATCGCGAGCCCCACACCAGCCCCCACGATGAGGGTTTCCGAGATGGGCGTGTCCACTACGCGCTCGGAACCGAACTTCTCCAGGAGCCCCTCCGTCGCCTTGAACGCCCCGCCGAGAATTCCCACGTCCTCCCCGAGGAGCATCACGTGTTCATCCCTTTCCATCTCCTCGTGCATCGCCTGGTTGATCGCCTGGATGTAGGTCACCGGCATCGGCTATCCCTCCGTGATCGGAGTAGCGTACAGATCATCCATCGCCTCCGGCCCTTCCGGCACCGGGCTCGCCTCGGCGAACGCCACCGCGTCATCGACGATCTTCTTCACTTTGCCCCCCACCTCCTGCTTGATCGCGGCGATGTCGTACTTCCTCTTCTCGAGGTAGACCTCCCACCGCTCGATCGGATCCCGGCTCTCCCAGGTGATCAGCTCCTCCTCGCTCCGGTAAGTTGCCCTGTCGTGCTCGGAATGCCCGTGGTAGCGGTACGTCTTGCACTCGAGAAAGGTCGGCCCTTCCCCCGACCGCGCCCTGTCGATCGCCTTTCGGGCCGCCTTCATCACGGAGTGGAGGTCGTTCCCCGAGCAGACATCCCCCTTGAAACCGTAGCCGGCGGCCCGGTCCGCCACGTCCTCTACCGCGAACTGCAGTTCGTTGGGCGTGGAGTACGCATAGAAGTTGTTCTCGCAGAGGAACACGACGGGAAGCTTGTAGATGGCGGCGAAGTTCATCGCCTCGTGCACGTCCCCCCGGCTGCTCGCCCCCTCGCCAAAGAAAGCGATCGCCACCCGGTCCTCTCCCTTGATCCGGAACTTGTACGCCGTTCCCACCGCGACGGGGAGGGTGGAGCCCAGCATCGAAGTGGCACCGAAAATGCAATGGGAGAAATCGCCCCCGTGGAGAAAGGAGTCCTTTCCCTTGGAGAAGCCGTCTCGCCTGCCGAAGATCTGGGCCATCAGCCGGTTCGGGTCCGCCCCCTTGACCAGGAAGGCGCCCAGGTCGCGGTGCAGCGGGAAGATCCAGTCGTCGGGGCGCAGATCATGACAGACCCCCACCACGACGGCCTCCTGTCCCTTCCCGGAGTAGACTCCGCCCTGGATCCTCCCCTGCTTGTCGAGGCCGGAGATGCGGTCCTCGAACTCCCGGATAAGGCGAAGCCAGAAATAGAGTTCCCGCTCCTTCTGCTCGGTCATGGCCCCTCCGCTTCAAACGTCAGATGTCGATCGCCTCGCCGCCCAGCATCAGTGCTGCCTCCCGGATCGCCTCCGGCAGGGTCGGATGGGCATGCACGGTTTTTCCGATTTCGAGGTACGTCGCCTCGAGCGTGCGCGCCAGGCCAAGCTCGGCGATGATGTCCGACGCGCCGTGTCCTATTATATGGCACCCGATGACCTCGCCGTAGCGCTCCTCGGCCACCATCTTCACGAATCCCTCCGTATGCCCCGACGCTACCGCACGGCCCAGCGCCGTGAACGGGAACTTCGACACCTTGACCGGGATTCCCCTCTTCTTCGCCTCCTCCTCCGAGAGTCCGACCGTGGCCACCTCGGGCTGGCAGAAGATGCAGGACGGGATCCGGTCACGGTCGGGGGGACGCACCGTAAGCCCCGCGATGATCTCTGCCGCCGCCGCCCCCTCCGCGGACGCCTCGTGGGCCAAGAGCATCCCGCCGATGACGTCCCCTATCGCATAAACGGTCGGACAGGCCGTGCGTAAGGAATCGTCCACATCGACATACCCTTTCGTGAGCTTCACGCCGCACGCCTCGAGCCCGAGCCCGTCCGTAAGCGGCTTCCTCCCCACGGCGACAAGGAATTTCTCCGCGGAGAGCGTTTCGTCCTTGCCCTCCCGGGTGATGGTGATCGTCCCCGCCGCCTTGTCCAGCGCCTTCGCCGGTGCGGAGGTAAGCACCCGGATTCCCTGCTTCCGTAACGACTTCTCCAGCTCTTTCGCCACCTCCCGGTCCGTCCGGGGGAGAAGCTGATCCTCCATCTCGACCACCGTTACATCGGCGCCGAACGCCCGGTAGAGGTAGGCGAATTCCACCCCCACCGCACCGCCGCCCAGGACGACCACCGAACCCGGCAACTCCTCCTGCGCGAGCGCGTCGTCGCTCGTCAGCACGGTCTTGCCGTCCGGCTCGATCCCGGGCAGTCCCCGCACCGCCGTCCCCACGGCCACCAGGATGTTCCCCGCCCCGATCTCCTCGTCGCCGCCCTTGACCGTCGTGGGGGACGAAAGCACGGCGTTCGCCGCGATCAGCTCGATACCGTTCTTCCGGAAGAGGAAGGAGACCCCCTTCGACATGCGTTCGGCCACTTTCCGGCTGCGCCGGATGACCTGCCCGTAGTCGACCGAAAGTCCCGTCACGGCGATTCCGTAGTTCGCGGCGTTCTGCATCTGCCGGTACAGATCGGCGCTTTTGAGGATCGCCTTGGAGGGGATGCACCCCCAGTTCACGCAGACGCCTCCCGGTCTGTCCCTCTCCACCACCGCCACGCGCAGGCCGAGCTGCGCCGCCCGTATCGCGGCCACGTAGCCTCCCGGACCCGCACCGACTACCACAAGGTCGAACGTTCTCATCGGCATCCCTCACGAAAGCGAAATCGACTCGATCTGCAGGATCACGTCGTTCATGAACCGGGTGGCCGTCCCCCCGTCGATCAGCCGGTGATCGAACGAAAGGCTTGCGTACACCATGTCACGGGGGACGATGTTTTCCTCCCGGACGACGGGCCGCCGTACGATCTTGTGAATGCCCAGGATCGCCGCCTCGGGGACGTTGATGACAGGATAGCTGAACAGCCCCCCGATCGACCCGATACTCGTTACCGTGAAGGTGCTCCCGGAAAGGTCGGCCAGAGGCAGCGTCCCATTGCGTGCCCCCTGCGAAAGCCGCTCGATCTCCCGGGCGAGCTCCACGATCGTTTTTTCCCCTGCGTCGCGGATGACCGGCACGACCAGCCCGTCCTCCATGTCCACGGCCACACCGATGTCGTACCGCTTCTTTCTCACGATTTCGCCGCGGGCCTCGTCGAGAGATGCATTCATCGCCGGATGGGTGCGCAACGCCGTGACGACCGCCTGAACGAGGAACGGCAGGATCGTGATCTTCACCCCTTCCTTTGCGCCGATTTCCCGCAAGGCTTCCCGCATTGCGAGGAGGTTCGTGGCGTCCGCCTCGTCGACCAGAAGTGCGTGGGGAATCGTCGACTTGGAAAGGACCATTTTCTTTGCGGCCATCCGGCGCTTTCCCCGGAAGGGGATGCGCTCCTCCGCAGCCGGGGCGGAGGAAGAGGCGGCCGGGGCGACGGCCCGGCGGACATCCTCCTCGGTCACGCGCCCTTGCGGGCCCGTCCCGGACACGGCCGAGATGTCCACCCCGAGATCCCTGGCCAGACGGCGGACCGCGGGAACGGCAAGGACATCCCCTCCCGGGGAAGATGGTTCCGGCGGCGCGAGGGATTCTCCGGAAGCGATTTCGATGACGGCAAGGACCGCCCCGACCGGGACGACCTGTCCCGGCTGCGCCACGATCCTCGCCAGGATGCCGGTCACGGGGGAGGGCATCTCCATCGCCGCCTTGTCGGTCAGAATCTCGACCAGGAGGTCATCTTCCTTTATCGACGCTCCCTCGGCCACCAGCCAGCGGACGATCTCGCCCTCCGCCACCCCCTCGCCGATGTCGGGAAGCCGAAGCTCGAACTCCACCCGGAGAACAACCTCCTACGGTTTGATCACCACCATCTTGATGCTGGTCATCTCCTCGACGGCGAACCGGACCCCTTCCCGTCCGAGGCCGCTCAGCTTGTTGCCGCCGTACGGCATGTGGTCCACCCGGAAGATGGACGTGTCGTTGATCATCACACCTCCCACGTTGATCCGGTCGATCGCGTACATCGCCTTTCGGAGGTCGTTCGTGTAGACTCCGGCCTGCAGTCCGTACGGGGAGTCCTCGACCATCGCCACCGCATCCTCAAAGGAGTCGTACTCGTAGATCGAGACGAGCGGTGCGAAGGCCTCCTGGCACATGACCTTCATCTCGGGGCGCGCGTTGACCAGGACCGTGGGATACAGGATCCTCCCCTCCCGCTTTCCGCCGACCAGCACGTTGGCCCCCTCGGCCACCGCCTCGCGGATCCATTTTTCCGCCCGGATCGCCTCGGCCTCGTCGATCATCGGGCCGACCTCGCAATCCTTGTCCAGCGGGTTCCCCACCTTGAGGGCAGCCGTGGTCTCCACGAACCGCTTCGTGAACTCCTTGGCGATCGATTTGTGCACATACAGCCGTTGCAGGGAAATGCAGACCTGCCCGGAGTTGGCGAAGGCGCTGACCGCGCATCGGGGGATCGCCGCATCGAGGTTGGCGTCCGGCTCGATGATCGTTCCCGAGTTGTTCCCGAGCTCCATCGTGACTTTTTTCAGGCCTGCCTTCCGGATGATCGCCTCCCCCACCGGGGGGCTTCCCGTGAAGGAGATCTTCGCGACTCGCGGGTCGGTGGTCATCCACTCCCCTACCGTGCTGCCCGGGCCAACGACGACATTCATGGCCCCGGGCGGCAGCCCGGCTTCCTCGAGGATCTCCCCGAGGCGGATCGCCGTGAGCGGCGTGGTGGACGCCGGCTTGAGGACGAGCGTGCACCCCGCCGCCAGCGCCGGACCCACCTTGTGGGCGACCAGGTTCAGCGGGAAGTTGAACGGCGTGATGGCGGAGAGCACCCCGATCGGGCAGCGAAGATAGTACCCCACCCGGCCCTCCCCGGCGACGCTTGCGTCCATGGGAAGGGTCTCGCCGTGGACGCGCTTGGCCTCCTCGGCGAACCA
>JBFKGZ010000101.1:0-8625 GCA_041633075.1 Candidatus Deferrimicrobiaceae bacterium
CCTGTTCGTGGCGCCCGCCCAGATGGTGGGGGAGGAGGTCCTCTCGCTCTCGGCGGCGCTGCTGGAGAACGTCTACGTCGCGGCCCCCCTTTCCTCCCCCGACCCGGCGTCGCGGCGGATGGCCGAGTTCTTCCGCATCCGGGAAACGCGCGGCGTGGGGAAGAGCCACCTCTCCTTCCAGTTCCTGGCCTACGCGGGGGCCGTCCTCCTGGAGGAGGGGCTGAAGCGCACCGGGAAGGGAGTGACCCGGGAGAAGTTCGTGGACGCGATCGGCAACGTGTGGAAGCTCGAGACCGGGGTGACGCCGCCGCTGACCTTTGACCCGAACCGGCGGACCGGCGCCACGGGGGCGGCGATCATGGGGGTGGACAAGGATACCCGCAGGTTCGTCCTTGCAGCCGAGTGGCGGGAGCCGAGGCAGGCCGCCCCGCAGGCCCCGGGAGAGGAAGGGAAAGGCAGGTGACGGAGATGACCGGAAGGAAGGGAAAAGGATACGGAAACGGATGGCGGGCCATGGTCGCCCTCCTCTTTCTCGCCGCGGGGCTTCTTGCGCCGACCGCGGCGGCGGCGTTCTACAAGCAGGAGGGCAGGCTTGCGACCCCGGACGGCCGGTCCCGGGAGGAGCAGAACCTTAACTATTTCACGGACCTGCCGGTGACCACCCACGAGGGGGAGGAGAAGCGGTTCTACTCCGACATTCTCAAGGACCAGGTCGTGATGATCAGCTTCTTCTACACGAACTGCCCGACGGCCGAGCCGGACAACGCGAAGATCGCCGAGATCCGCGGCCTGCTCGGAGGGGAGAAGGGGAAGGACATCCTCTTCGTCTCGGTCAGCGCCGATCCCGAGCGGGACACCCCGGAAGCCCTGGAGGAGTACGCGCAGCGGTTCGCCGCCGGGAAGGGGTGGGTGCTCCTCACCGGCCCGGCGGAGACCATGAGGACGATCAACCTCAGGCTGGGCAACCGGAACCCCGACCCGGAGCTCCACATCCGGGTCTTCCTCCTGGGGAACCTTCGGACGGGCCACTGGATCCGGATGAACGAGTTCGCCCCCTCCCCGTCGGTCGCCGAGGGGCTTCGGCTCCTCGCGGAGGAGTAGGTGGTAAGGGCAATCCTTTTGGCGATCGTGCTGCTGGCGGGCACCCCCGCCTTCGGGGGGGAGGGGCTCCCGCCCGGGCCGGGGGAGCGGGAGAAGTGCCCGGTCTGCGGGATGTTCGTCGCGAAATACCCGGACTTCCTCTCGGCGGTCCGGTTCACGGACGGGACGCACGTGTATTTCGACGGTCCCAAGGACCTGTTCCGGTTCACCCTCGGTATGAAGCGGCACGCCCCCTCGAGGCGTCCGGAGGACGTGGAGGCGATATTCGTGAAGGACTATTACTCCCTTGCGTTCATAGACGGCCGGAAGGCGTTCTACGTGTCGGGGAGCGACGTCTACGGGCCGATGGGGAGGGAACTCGTCCCCTTCGGACGGGAGGAGGAGGCCGCGCAGTTCCTGAAGGACCACAAGGGGAAATCCCTCTTCCGGTTCGGGGAGATCACCAAGGAGATCCTCGAGGCGCTGCAATGAGTGCTCCGCTTCACGGAAACGGCAAGGGTTCGGAGCGGGATTCCGGGGGCCGGGCGCTCGCGGGGGGCCTCCGCATCCGCTACGCTTGCGATCTCCGCCCGCTCGCTGCCGGTTCCGCTCGCGTGACGTTGCGCGGCTGTGCCGCGACTCTCCTGTCTCGCTCCACAGGCCGCTCCGCGGAACCCCCCGCTGCGCACCTTGACCCGGGGAGCCATATGCGAATACGTTGCCGGACTGATGGAATTAACCGATGAGGTTGCCCAGGGAGTCCACCGCTTTCTTTCTGTTCGTCGCCCTCTGCCTGGGCGCTCTCCTTCTCCTGTTCGCCCACGCCTCCTGGCGGGAGAGGGGGGACCGGAATTCCTACGCGGAGAAGCGGGAGATCGTGAAGGTCCTGGGTCTTGCCGACCTGTGCCTCTTCACGGAAGCCCGGTATACGCGGCACCCGGCGGTGGCGGACCGGTTCACCCCGTTCCAGGACCACCCGCTCTCCCTCGAGCACTTCCCCTCCGCGTCCATCCTCCTTCCTCCGCCGCATCTTTCCGCGCCATGAGCTGGACGGGGAAGCAGCGGAACATCCTCGACTATACGCTTTCGTCCCTGATGCGGCGGAAGGGAAGGAACGCGGCGCTCGTAATCGCGTACACCTTCGTCGTGTTCCTGCTCGCATCCGTCGTCTTCCTCGCCCAGTCCATCAAGGAAGAGGCGAAGGAGGTGCTTCGGGAGGCCCCCGAGATCGTGGTGCAGCGGCTCATGGCGGGCAGGCACGACATGATCCCGGAGACCTACATCGGGAAGATCCGGGGGATCCCGGGGGTGCAGTCCGTCAAGGCGAGGCTCTGGGGGTATTACTACGAGCCGTTGAACGGCGCGAACTACACGGTGATCGCCGACGAGAATTACCCCTACGAAAAAGGGACCGTCGTCATCGGGAACGGGGTGGCAAGACACATGCCCCCCCTGGTGGGAAAGACCATGCCGATGCGGACGTACGGCGGCACGTACCTGTTCATGCGGATCCAGGAGACCCTCTCCTCCGAGTCGGAGCTCGTCTCCTCCGACCTGATCCTGATGTCCGTGGACGATTTCCGGCAACTCTTCCGCGTCCCGGAAGGCGTGGGGACGGACCTGGTTCTTTCAGTGCGAAACCCGCGGGAGGTGGCAACCGTGGCCGGGAAGATCGTCGAGATCCTGCCCGATACCCGGCCGATCACCCGGTCGGAGGTCCTTCGGACCTACGACGCCGTCTTCGACTGGCGGGGGGGATTGATCATCGCCAACCTCATCGGGGCGCTTTTAGCCTTCGTCCTCTTCGCCTGGGACAAGGCCACGGGCCTTTCCGCCGAGGAGAGGAGGGAGATCGGGGTCCTGAAGGGGCTGGGGTGGGAGACCTCCGACGTGATCCTGATGAAGTTCTGGGAGGGCGTCGTCGTGTCGCTGTCCTCCTTCTTCCTCGGGGTCATCCTGGCGTACGGCCACGTGTTTTTTGCCTCCGCCACCCTGTTCGAGTCGGCCCTGAAGGGGTGGTCGGTCCTCTACCCCGCGTTCCGCCTCAAGCCCGTGATCACCCCGTACCTGGTCTCGGTCCTCTTCTTTTTGACCGTGGTCCCGTACACGTTCGCGACCATCGTTCCCTCCTGGCGGGCCGCGACGACCGACCCGGATGCCGTGATGAGGGCGTAAGGGGAAGCCATGGCCAGGATCGAACTGAAGGATATCCGGAAGGTCTTCAACGCGGGCAAACCCAACGAGTTCTGCGCCCTCGAGGGGATCACCGCGACCATCGAGCCGGGCCGCACCACGGTGCTCAAGGGGCCGAGCGGATCGGGGAAGACCACGCTCCTTTCCATCCTCGGGTGCATGGCCCGGCCGACCTCGGGAAGGATCTTCCTCGGGGAACGGGAGATCACAAGCCTCCCCGAGCGGTTTTTGACCGAGATCCGCCGGAAGGCATTCGGGTTCATCTTCCAGCAGTTCCACCTGGTCAAGGGCCTGTCCGCCCTCGAGAACGTCATGATCCCCGCCTATCCCCTCGGGGAGGGCAGGGAAGCCCTGAAAACGAGGGCGATGGGCCTCCTGGGCCGTTTTGAGGTGGACCGCAAAGCGTCCTCGAACGTGGAGTGGCTCTCCGGCGGGGAAGCGCAGCGGGTGGCGATTGCCCGGGCGCTCATCAACGATCCGGCCGCCCTGATCGCGGACGAGCCCACGGCGCACCTGGACAGCCGGCTGTCCCGGGAGTTCATGGAGATCGTGAAGCGTCTCGGGAGCAACGGGACAACGGTGATCATCGCGAGCCACGACCCGCTCGTGTACGAATCGGATAGCGTCGCGGAGGTCATCCCGATGCGGGACGGGAAGGTCCTGCGGGAGGAAGCCCGATGATCTTCCATCCCGGCGTCATGGCGCTCCTCCTGGGGTCGGCCCTGTCCTGCCTGATGCTTCTGTACTCGGGGTATTACGGGCTGGCGATCGTGCGCGGCTTCGACATCCGCAGCGGCAGCGAGCGGCAGTTGGGGCTCGAGCGCAGGACCTACCTCGTATCGACCGTCGTGGCGTACGCCTTCGGCTTTCAGCTCCTCTCCTTCTTCCTCTTCCTCTACACGGCGGACCTCCTCCACACGCTGTTCCCCGGCGCCATGTGCGCCGCCGGGGTGCTCAACGTGAACCGCTACGGCTATCCGGCGCTCCTGCTGAAATGCGTCACCTTCCTGCTCGCGGGGATGTGGCTCATCCTCAACGCGGCGGACAACCGGGGATACGACTACCCGCTCATCCGGAAGAAGTACCTCTTCCTCCTGGCGATCATCCCCCTCGTTCTGGCCGAGGCGGCGGTGCAGGCCCTCTTCTTCCTCGGGCTCGATCCCAACGTGATCACCTCCTGCTGCGGCGCCCTGTTCAGCCCGGAACGGACGGGGGTCCCCTCCTGGCTCGGCGGAGTCCCTCCCCTGGCGGCCCTGATCGGCTTCTACCTGGGGATTGCGGCATGCCTTTGCGCGTGGCTGTACTACCGGAAGCGCGGGAAAGGGGGGTATATCTTTTCCGCCGCCAGTGCCGCCTCGTTCCTCCTTTCCGCCGTGGCGCTCGTGTCGATCATCAGCCTGTACGTCTACGAACTGCCGTCGCATCGCTGCCCGTTCTGCCTCCTCCACGGGGAGTACGGGTACGTGGGATATCTCCTTTACACGTCTCTTCTCGGAGGAGGAGTGACGGGGGCGGGGGTCGGCCTGCTGATGCCGTTCCGGAAGCTGGAGAGCCTCAAGGAGTCCGTCCCGTCCATGCAGGGGCGGCTCTCCCGGGCGGCCATGGCCTGCTATCTTCTTTTCGCGGCGGTTTCCACCCTCGAAATCCTTCTCTCCAGCCTGCGGATGGGGCTATTGTGAGGGGAGGGCGGTCGATCAGGAAACGGAGGATCAGGATGAATCACCGGCTCCCTGTGCACGCGGTCTCGATTGCCGTCGGTCTCGCTCTTCTGCTGGGAACGCCCGCGCCGGCCTTTTCCATCTACGGGGGGAAGGGGGCGGAAAAGGAGGACCTCGCGGGGAAGCCGACCCAGGTCAAGGTCCACGACCGGACGCTCGTCGACCAGGACGGAAAGAGCGTTAGGTTCGCAAGCGACGTGATCGGGGACCGCATCGCCGTCATCGACACGTTTTTCACCACGTGCTACCAGATCTGCCCGATCCTCTCCGCGATCTTCATGGAGCTGCAGGATCAGCTCGGAAGCCGGCAGGGGAGGGAAGTGGTGCTCGTCTCCCTCTCCGTCGACCCGGTGACGGACATCCCCCCCCGCCTGAAGGAGTACGCCCGGACCTGGAACGCAAAGCCCGGATGGGTGTTCCTCGGGGGGGAGAAGCAGGCGGTCGACCAGGTGCTCACGGGTCTCGGGATGTACGCCCCCGACTTCATCGACCATCCGGCGATGTTCCTCGTGGGGGACGGCCGGAGCGGAAAGTGGACCCGGTACTTCGGCTTCGCTTCCCCGGACCAGCTCCTGGGAAGGATCGACGAACTCGTCGCCGAGCGGCCCGCTCTCGGGAAGTGACCGCGGATCGCCCTACTCCAGTTCCTTGCGCGCCTCCCGGAGTGCCTCCCGATAGGTGGACCGGGCGCCGCCGAATTCGTCAAGGAAGCGGTCCGCGTCTTTTCCGTCCCGGAAGGCCCATTTGGCCAGGCCGGTCATCACGCCGGGCTTCGTTCCCCCGATCACCCAAATCGCCTCTTCCGCCTCGACGAGCTTTCGGGTATGGTAGTCGGCCACCTTGACGGAGCGCGCCTTCTTCCCTTCCTCCGCCGGAAGAATCCACGCCGCGCAGCGGAGGCTGCAAACCCCGAAGGTTTTTCCGTCCTCGAACTCGATGAGCATCCGGCTATGGCCGAAGGCGTCCCGGTCCATCCCGCAGATGGCGCAGGAAGGGTTAACGACCACGTCTTCGAAGGCCGATGCCGGGGCGAAGCACGCGGCCAGGACGAGCAGGGCGAAAAAGCACGCGCTCGACGCTTTCATCAGGACACTCCCTTCCCGGATCCGGTGACCTATCATCGTGTCACCATCATGATAACACGGGTCCGGCTCCTCTCCGCAGTCCCCTGCAAGGAGCCGAAGTGAATGATTTTCATGGGTATTTCGTCCGAAAAGGAAGCGGAATTTCCGCATCGATCCCCCCGCTCCCGGCATCCTAGGATAAGGAGCAATCTGCGGGAAAGGGAGGTCGTTCATGGGCAAGCGGATCGGATCGCGCGTCCTCTCGCTCGCCGTGCTGGTATTCCTGACGGCGGCGCTCATCGCCTCCGTCCGTTCCTTCGCCGCGCAGGGGAAGGAAGAGGGGCCGGCGGTGGAGGCGAAACCGATCGAGGTGAAGATACACGACCTGGAGCTGCTCGACCAGGACGGCAGGAAGGTCCGCTTCCGCAGCGACGTGGTCGGGGACCGGATCGTGGTCATCGATACGTTTTTTACCACCTGCGGGCTCATCTGCCCGATCCTCTCCGCCATCTTTGCGGACGTGCAGGACCGGCTGGGGGATCGCCTGGACAAGGAGGTCGCCCTCGTCTCCATTTCCGTCGACCCGAACACGGACATCCCCCCCCGCCTCAAGGAGTTCGCCGGGACGTGGGAGGCGAAGCCGGGCTGGGTGTTCCTGACGGGACAGAAGCAGACCGTTGACCAGGTGCTGGAGGGGCTGGGACTCTACAGCGCCGATTTTGCCGCCCACCCGGCGGCGTTTCTCGTGGGGGACGGGAAACGCGGGGAATGGACCCGGTTCTACGGGTTCGCCTCGCCGGAGCAGCTTCTCGGAAGGGTCGACGAGCTGAGCGCCGACCGGCGGACGGGCGGGAGGTGACGCCTCGGGGGAGGCGGCCGGGTCACTCGGTCGGCTCCCAGACGTACCGCCCCGTCCGGTCGATGTAGCCGATCTTCCCTCCCATCTTGACGCGCGCCAGCCCGCCCTGGAACTCCTGCGCCTCGTCGAACCGCGGCGGGATGATAAACGTCCCGTCCCGGCCGATGTACCCCCACTTCCTGTTTTGAGCTGCCGGCGCCATCCCCTCGGTGAACTTCAGCACGAAGTCGAAGACGGGCTCGATCGCCACCTCCCCGGACGGGTCGACGAACCCCCATTTCCCCCCCTCGATGTGGGGGGTGGGGTCCTTTCGATATCTCCCTCCGCGGTTTACCGCGGCAAGCCCCTCCGAGAAGGGGAACGCCCCGTCCCACTTCGTCTCGATGACCACCTTCCCCGTGTTGTCGACGAACCCCCACCGGTCGGCGATCATCGCGATGGCCCGGCCCTCGAAGAAGGGCATCACCGCGTCGAACCGCGAGGTGTCGAGCACGACCTTCCCCGTCCGGTCGATGTACCTCCCCCGGCCTTTGGTCACGGCGACCGCCAGGCCCTCGGAGAACCCGAACGCGCTCTCGTACCTCGGCGGGATAACGATCTTGCCCGCCCGGTCGACGAAGCCGAACTTGTAGGAGGAGTCGACCACCATCCCCAGCCCGTCGGAGAAGGGGTAGTTCCCGGGGTAGGCAAGGGGTACGACCGTCCTTCCCGTCCGGTCGATGTAGCCCATCCGGTCCCCGGCCCGGACGTTCGCGAGCCCTTCCCGGAAGTTTCCCGCCCAGTCGTATTGCGGGGGGATCACCACCTTTCCCGTCCGGTCGATGTAGCCGCGGTTCCCTGCCCTGCTGCGTCCCACCTGGACCGGTGCGAGCCCTTCGGAGAAGTTGAAGGCCGCGCCGAACGTAGGCTCGATCACCACCTTCCCGGTGTTGTCGATGTAGCCCCACTTGCCCTGGACGACGACCGGATAGAGGCGGGGGCCCTCGTCGCCGCCCGGGGAATGGACGGGTGCGAGGAGGAGGGAAAGCAGGAAGATGAGAACCAATGCGAACGGGAAGTTCCGACCCTTCCTCTGCGGGACCCCCCTCCGGATAGTCAATTCCCCTCCAACAGCTTGAGCAGCGCGTCCGCCTGCTGGTAGCCGCCGATCAGCCTCCCGTCGGGCAGCACCATCGCGG
Organism: Candidatus Deferrimicrobiaceae bacterium; assembly: GCA_041633075.1. GTDB lineage: Bacteria > Desulfobacterota > Deferrimicrobia > Deferrimicrobiales > Deferrimicrobiaceae > CSP1-8. The sequence goes on from JBFKGZ010000101.1 coordinate 8,093, forward strand.
GCGTCCCCTGGATCCCCAGCTCCCTCGCCAATCGTGCGGTTTCCTCCACCGCGTTCGTCTTGCACTTCGCCTCGGGGAGCTTCTTCCCGGCGAAGGCGTCCTCCAGGAGTTTCGCCGCGTTCTTCTTCCCGCAGACGATGGCGAGGGCCTTCTTCATCGTCTGCGGGTTGTTGTTTCGCGCGTACACCCGGACGAAGAAGGCCACCTCCGGGTCGCGCGCGACGACCTGCTTGATCTCCCCGTGGAGCCTCTTGCACCAGGGGCAGTCCGGGTCGTCGAAGACGACGACCTTTTTCTTGGCATCGGCGTTCCCGATGACGATCGCGTCGTCAAGCGGAATCGCGGAGACGTCGATGCGGTTCAGGTCGGTGTACCGCAGCGCGGTAAGGTTCTGCTTGTCGCTCATCCGGATGACCTGCCCGTTGAAGAGGTAGCTGCGGGAGTAGTCGAGGTAGACGGGGTATGTCTTCCCCCCCTTCTTCACGTCGATCTCCCAGGTCCCCGGGAACGGCCCCGGCACGACGCCGACGACG
>JBFKGZ010000102.1:0-8578 GCA_041633075.1 Candidatus Deferrimicrobiaceae bacterium
GGGGCTTCACCCTGCTCGAGCTGATCGTCGTCCTGTTTCTCGCCGGCCTGGTCGCCGCGCTCGTGGCCCCCTCGTTCTCCGGTACGCTCGATTCGTCCCGTCTCCGGTCGGGCGCCGCGGAGGTCCGTTCCGTGCTCACTCTCGCCCGCACGCTCGCCGCTTCAGGATCGCGGGTCCGCGCGGTGGCGTTCGACATCGGGAAGGGGGAATTCCTCGTCCTGGGCGAGGCGCGCACATACCTTCTCCCGGAGGGAGTGCGGATCGAGTCCGCGCGCGTCGGGGGTGCGGCCGTGGAGGAGGAGACGTTCCGCGTCCTGTTCTTCCCGGACGGCAGCGCGGAAGAGGCGGAGATCGTCGTCTCCTCGGCGTCCGGCGGCCGGTTTCGCGTCACGGTGGAGCCGCTGACCGGGATCGCGGAGGCGATGTCATGAGGGACGTGACGCGGGGCAGGACGCGACGACCGCGGTGCGCCACGGCGGGGTTCACCCTCCTCGAGGTGGTGGTCGCCCTGGTGATATTCGCCGTGGGCGTTCTTGCCATCATCGACCTGTTCTCCGGGTCACTCCGCCTTTCGGAGGGGGCGCGGGACGTGTCGGCCGCGCAGGTGTACGCGTCGCAGCGGATGGAGGAAGCGCTTCTTTCCCCGAACCCGGAGCCGGGGGTGGAAAGCGGGGCGTTCGGCGAGAAGTACCGGTGGGAGACGAGGACGACCTGGGAACCTTCCGAGGAGGATAGCCCGTTCCGGGAGGTGCGGATTCGGGTGACCATACGGTGGGACGACGGCGCGCAGGAGCGTTCCGTGGACCTGGCGGCTAGACGGTGGGAGAGGAGGCAGCCCGGTGAAAAGGGGTAGCGCGGGGTTTACGCTCCTCGAGATGGTCGTCTCCCTGACGATTCTCGCGGGGATCGCGGCCTTTCTCGTCGTGGCGTTTCGCCTTGCGGGCGGATCGATCGAGCGGGGCGAGGCGGAGGCGAAGGAGATGGCCAGGCTTCGGGCCGGGATCGCCGTCTTCGAGCGGTCGATCCGGTCGGCGGACCCGTCGGTCCTGACCATCGAGGACGAATCCATGCCGTACTTTTTCGGGGAGTCGAAGAAGCTCCGGTTCCTCTCGGCTTCCTCCGTTTCCTCGGTTCCCGGAGGGGGTTTCCGCCTCCTCTGCTTCTTCGAGGCGGACAGGACGGCGGGCGGCACGGGGATGTCGGTTGCGGACGCCTCCCCGTTCCGGGCGGAAGGGGTTGCGTCGTGGGACGGCACGGAAGGCGCGCGGGTGTTTCTCCCCGGGGCGACGGATGTGACGTTTTCCTACTCTCCCGGTCCGTTGGAGGATGGGACGTGGAAGTGGTTCGACGCGTGGGACATCCGGGAGACTGCGGTTCTCCCCCATGCGGTCCGGGTTTCGTTCACCACACAGTCGGAGAACGGCCCGCTGGAAAACGCCTTCGTCGTTCCGCTTTTGGCAGGAGGGGTCTTTTGAGTCGCACTGGGATAGCACAGCTCGTCGTTCTGTGGGCCCTGCTTCTTCTCGGGACCCTGGCGATGTCCTTCGCCTTCTCGATGCGGACGGAGGCGATGGCCTCGCGCAACGGGCTGGAAGGCGAACGCGCCTACTACCAGGCCCGCACGGGTGTGGACCGTGCGATCGCGCTCCTGTCCGTTGCCCCCGCCGACAACGTCTTCTCGGGGCCGATCACCGGCGGGGAGGACGGGGCGACCTACGAGGTCCGGGTTACGCCGGAGAACGGGAAGTTCGACATCAACGTCATCGGCGAGGAGGCACTCAAGGAAATCCTGCAAAACGGAGGGCTCTCCGCAGACGAGGCGGAAGGGCTGGGGGACGCTATTTTGGACTGGCGCGACGAGGACGACGAGACGCGCCCGAGGGGAGCGGAGGAACCGGACTACGCTTCCCTTCCGGAGCCGGTCAAACCGCGCAACGGGAGGTTTGCCAGCGTCGGGGAGCTCCGGTACGTCCGGGGAGCGACCCACGAGATCTACACGCGGCTCCTCCAGGCGGTGTTCACGGTGGACAGCGGGATGCAGGGTGTGAACGTGAACGTCGCCCCCGTCGAGGTCCTCCGCCTCCTGCCGGGGGTCACCCCCGAGCTTGCGGCCTTGGCGGTAGCGCACCGGGAGGAGAACCCTTTCCGGTCCGCAGCCGACTTTGCCGCGCTCCTCGGAACGGAGAGTGACGGGCCTTCATCGGTTCCCGTTTTCTTTTCCGCCAGGGCCTCCTCCGGATACACGATCACCTCCGTCGGAAGGGCCGGCGGGACGGTCACGCGCGTCATCCGCTGCACGATCGGAGTACGCGGCGATCCGAACCCGTTTAAGATAAGGCGTTGGGAGGACCACGTGCCCTTCTACGAGGAGACCGGGTGAACTGGTTCCAGACAGTGGTGGGGATCGACCCCACGGGGAAACGGCTGGCGCTCGCCGCGGTCCGCGCCGGGTTCAGCCGGCCGGCCCTGTGCGCTCCCCCGCAGGTCACCACCCTCCGCGGCGAGAAAGAGCAACAGCTTCTGTCCGAGGCGGAAGGGATCCTGGGCGATTTCGTTGCCCGGAACGGGCTCGCGGGGAGCGCGGCCAGGCTTTGCGTTCCCGCGGACCGGGTCTACTCCGCCCGCGTCCATTTCCCCCCGATCCGGGAGAAGGACCTGCGGCCGGCCTTGGAGCTGGAGCTGGAGCGGCTGTTCCCGTTTCCCTCCTCCCTGCTCCGTTTCGGCTGGCATCGCCTGCCGGGTGCGGCCGGCGGGAAGAACGTCATCCTCGTCGTGATGGCCGCCCCGGCCGACTATATCGAGTGGTGGGAAGAGGCCGTGTCCCGCGCCGGTCTTCGTCTCGCCGGGGCGATACCCTCCGGGTGGGCCCTGTCGTCGGCCCTCTCCCTCGCGAATCAGGGGCGGAGGGAGCAGGGGAGGCTGACGGCGGTCTTCCGCGAGGCGGGAGAAACGGTGGAGTGCTCCGTCCTGGCCGGCCGCGTTCCCGTCTTTTCGGCATACCGGCAGTGCGCGGCGGAATCGATGCCGGCGGAAGGACTCTCCCTCCTTGCGGAAGGGTTGGTCGACGTACCCTCCCCGGAGGACTCCGCGGCCGTGGACCTCGTGGCCCCGCCGGGATGGTTCGGTGCGGAAAGCGGAAAAACCGAGGGGGAAATCCCGTTCCGGGTCGTCGGGGATTTTGATCCGTTCCCTGCGATTCCCACCGACGGCCAGGGCGGCGCGGGGGAAACCGTCCCCGCCAGCAGGATCGCCGGGGCGTTCGGGGCTGCGGTTACGGAAAATGCGATCGACCTGGCTTCGCCGGGAAAGGAGGGAACAGGGTCCCGGCTGGCTCGCGTATCCGCGGTCCTGCTCACGGTTGCCGCCGTTCTTCTTGCCCTCGCCTGGCCCGCGGGCCTCTACTGGAAGACGAAGGCGGAGCTCTCCCGCCTCGACGCGGAGATCGCCGCCCTGCAGCCCGTCGTGGCGGAGGTGGAGGAGACGATCGAGGTTCTCGTCTCCGTCGAGGAAAAGATCTCCCTGCTTCGCGAGGCGTCGGCCGATCGCGGAGAGCCGTTTCTCATCCTGAAGGAACTGACCGACCGGCTGCCGGAAGGGACGTGGCTCACCGGCCTGCGCGTGGAGGACAGGAAGGTCGAGATGGACGGCCTCTCCCCGTCGGCGAACGAGATCTTTCCGCTTCTCACCCGGGACGGGAAGTTCCGCAGCGTTACCTTCGCCTCGCCCATCACCCGGCAGGCCGACAACCTCGAGAGGTTCCGGATCCGCGCCGAGTTCGTCCCCGTCCCCCTTCCGGGCGCGGAGGCGCGGCGATGACGATCGCAAGACGCATCGAGGCGAGGCTTCGCGTCCTTACCGGCCGGGAGCGACTCCTCCTGCTGCTCTGCGCCGCGACCGTGATCGCGTTCGCCGTGGCGCGGTGGGCGGTCTATCCCGCGGTGGAGGAGTACCGGAAGGACCGGGCCGTGATCCCGACGCAGCGGGCGACGATTGCCCGCTACCAGGCGGTGCGGGCGGGGCAGGACAACGTGACGGAGGAGCTCGCGGACCTGGTCAAGGAGCTCGACCGTGCGGAGGAGGGGCTGCTGCCGGGGACCGACCCCTCCGCAGCCGGGGCCGCGCTTCAGGGGATCCTCAAGCCGATGGTCGACCGGCCGGACACGCGGCTCAAGTCGGTCAGGACACTATCCCCGTCCGGGAAAGGGGAATACGCCGAGGTCGCCGTGCAGATGGACATGCAGACCTCGACGGAAGGGTTGGCGTCGCTTCTCGCGGGGGTCCCCCGCCAGCAGAAGGTCCTGCGGGTGAAGAAGCTCACCGTCAGTTCACGGATCTACAGCCCGGCGCAGGGCAACCGGCCCGACAGCCTGACGGTCTCTCTGACGGTGTCGGGAATGACGGCGGCGCCTGACGAGGTGGCGACGCCGGAGGGGGAAAAGAAATGAACCGGGTGGCTCTCTGGATCCTGGTTTCCGCGGCCGCCGCGGTCTTCTTCGGGTGGGAGGCGTACCGGGCATGGACGGAGCCCGTGCTCCCCGGGGAAGAGGCGCGCGCGGGGGAGACGCTCTCCCGGCCCGCCCCCGCGATCCCGCCGGGCGGTCCCGGGGATGCGGTGTACTCCGGCCTGTCTTCGATCGTCGCCCGGCCGGTGTTTCGGCCGGACAGGCGGCCCTTCCAGGAAGAATCCGCCGCGGACCCGCAGAGGAACTACGATGCGGAGCTTGCCCGGTACACCCTGATTGGCGTCCTGATGGACGGGGACGAGAAGAAGGCGGTCGTGGTGTCGAAGGGGCCCGGCGCCACGGAACGCTGGGAAGTCGGAGCCGGGGACAGCCTGGGCGACTTCACCGTGAAGGAGGTGGGTCCCGACGGGCTGGTCCTCGTGGCCGACAAACGGGAGCTCACGCTTCCTTTGTACGCGGGAGGACCGAAGGCCGTCAGGGGGGCTCCGATCCGGACGGAGGTGGCGCCCGCGCCAGCTCGCGTGCGGCCGCAAACGCCGCCGGCCGCCAGGCCGGTACCCGGGGCGAGACGGGTTCAGACGCCCCGGGCGTCGTCCACCCCGTCTTCCGGGGGGCCGCCATCGCAGGTCCCGCGAAGAACCTATCCCCGGAGATATATACCGGGAAGACGATAAACGACGTGAGGGGGTCAGGATGAAAATCCGTGTATTGGCAATCTTCGCATTCATGAGTTTCGCATCCGGAGCGGTGGCGGGGGTCCTTCCGGCCGAACCCTTCCGGGCGGAGGGTGCGGCGGGAGGAAAGGCGGACAAACCCCCTGTTCTCCTGCTGGCGGAAACCGCGCCCGCCCCGGGAGAATCGCCGGAAATCTCGCCGGAAGGCGCGGATACCGGAAAGGATGAAGGGGTCCCCGGGATAGAATCGGGGCAACCTCCGGTACCGAGGAGGTATATCCCTCCGTCCCGCAGACGCCGCTACACTCCCCCGGGCGTCTCCACCCCGCCGGGCCGGCCGGCGCCACCCGCCCCCACAGCCGAAGCCGCCTCCCCCGCCGTGCCCGCACCGCGGGGCGCAGGGGGCAGGTTCCTCGTCAAGTTCAACAATGCCGACATCTACGAGGTGATCCACACGCTCGGGAGAATGGCGGGGATCAACTATCTCATCGACCCGCGCGTCCAGGGCGTGGTGAACGTCCACACCCAGGGAACGGTCGACAAGGAAGGGGCGCTGGACCTCCTCTTCTCCATCCTGAAGGTCAACGGCGCGACAGCCGTGCGGGAAGGCGAGCTCTACCATGTCGTTCCCTTGGCGGAGGCGAAAATGGAGCCCCTGCTGCCCGAGGAATGGAAGGAGAAGAAGGGGGATCCAACCTCCAGCCGGCCGGTGTTGCGCGCCTTCCCGCTCCATTACACCGTCGCGGCCGAGACGGCCAAGGTGATCAAGCCGTTCGTTTCCGCAGGCGGCGACGTGACCGAGGTTCCCAGCGCCAACATGGTTCTGGTGATGGATACCGCGGCGAACATGGAAAAGCATGCCCGCCTCATCGAGCTGTTCGACCGGGAGTCCCCCGGCACTTCTCGCAAGGTCCACCTGTACCGCGTCCGGCACGGCAAGGTGCAGGATGTCATGAACATCCTCACCAAGCTCTTCCCCGCGAAGACGGAGGCCGTCAAGGGCAGGCAGACCGCGTTCAAGCCCAAGGTGGCCGAGCCCGCCGTGAAAACCGCAGCCACGGTCGCCCGGCAGGAGGAACGGTCCGCCGCCGGGCAGGAAGAGGGCACGAAGGAGGGCGGCTTCGATATCATTCCGGACGAGCCGACCAATTCGATCATCATCCGGGGCAGCCCCTCGGAGTATGCCGCACTGCTCAGCGTGCTGAAAGTCATCGATGTCTACCCCTTCCAGGTCCTGCTCGAGGTGCTGATCGCGGAGGTGCAGCTGGACGACGAGCTTCGGCTCGGGATCGACTGGCGCTATATGTCCCAGTCGGGGGACAAGTCCCACGACGTTTCCCTCGTCACCTCCGCAAGCGGCATCAGCACGGGCCTTTTATACGCGTATGAAAAAACCAACCGGCTGATGGCGTCCGTGCGTGCGCTTGCCGACGACGGGAAAGTGTCGATCCTCTCCTCCCCGAGCGTGATCTCCACGAACGGGAAAGAGTCGAAGATCGAGGTCGCCCAGCAGATCCCGGTGACCTCGGGGCAGGTGACCAACGTCGCCGGCGCCGCCGACGTGATCACGGAGACGGTGGAGTACCGGGACGTGGGGATCCTTCTCAGCTTCACTCCGTACATAAACGACGAGGGGCTGATCACGCTGGAAATCAATCAGGAACAAAGCGAAGTCGCAAGCGCCACCGGGGGCGCCCTGAACAACCCGACGTTCCTCAAGCGAAGCATCCAGACCACCCTGCTCGCCACCCAGGACCGAAGCATCGTCCTCGGGGGGCTGGTCCAGGAGAGGCGGCAACGTTCCCGGGACGGAATTCCGTTTTTGTACAAGATCCCGATCTTCGGGTGGATCTTCGGCGCCCGGAGCGCCTCCGTGTCCAGGACCGAGCTCCTGATCTTCATCACCCCGCGGGTGATCGAGAGCGTGGAGGAAGGAACGCGGCTGAGCGGCGAGTTCGAGGACCGCGTGAAGGAGCTGAAAAGAAGGATCAGCGAATCGGAAGGGTTGCGGCCGTCGCTTGAGGAACCGGAGGAGCCCGACAGCCCGTAAGCGGGTTTTCCCTCGGTCGGCGGCTCCCGCACGCCCCGGCTACTCGAGATACTTTCCGATCTCGGGAAGCTCGTGGTCCCGGTACACCACCTGGCCGTCCCGGTCGATGAGAATGTAGGTGGGGATGCCGACCACACGGTACTTCCTCGCGACCTGCCCCTTCCTGTCCAGCAGGACCGGGTACGTCACCTGTTTCCTCTTGATGAAGGCGTTTGCCTTCTTCCCGCTCTCCATGAAGTCCAGCGCGAGAATCTGGATTCCGCCGCTCGCAGGGGACTGCGTGTGCATCCGGTTGAGAAGGGGGACCGCCTCGTGGCAAGGGGGGCACCAGGTGGCCCAGAACGCGAGGAGAACAGGCTTCTTTCCGATGAACCGGCTCAGGGAGACCTCCCCACCGTTCGCGTCCTGCAGGGTGAAGTCGATCCACTTCGTTTCCCCGGACGACGGGGAGGAAGCCGGCGCAGCAGCCCCTGCGTGTGCCGTTGGTCCCGCCATCGGCATCATCGTTGCCAGCAGGAACAGGATCAGGAGGTACGCGATGTTTCCGGACGGTCTCAATTCGTTACCCATCCTGACCATCATATGAGAAGTTTCCCCGCCTCGAGGAGAAAATATTCCCCCACGAGGATCAGGAAGAACCCGAACCCCTTCTTGACGGCCTCCGTCCACCTCCCCGATTTCGGCAGGTTGGCCAACAGGCCCGTGAACGTCCCGATGACGAGCAGAAGGGAGCCCATCCCGAGGGCGAAGACGAACAGGAGGGACGTGCCGAACAGGACGTTCTGCTTCGCCCCCACGTAGACGAGAAGGGCGCCCAGGACCGGCGCCGTGCAGGGGCCCACAACCAGCCCGGAGGCCATCCCGACGGCAAAGGCGCCGAGCATCCCGCTGCGCCTCTTCCCCGAGGGAAGCCCCGCAAGGAATGCCGGCATCGGCAGATGGAAGACGTCGAGCAGGGAGAGCGCCATCAGGATGCAGATGTTCCCCACCACGATGTTCGTCACGGGGCTTGCCACCGCCTGGCCGAAGACCTGTCCCGTCGCTGCCGCGACGCTTCCGAGCGCCGCGTAGATGACCGCCATCCCCAGGACGTAGGAGAGGCTCAGGAAAAAACCTTTTGCCTTCGAACCCTGGCTTCTCCCTCCGATGTACCCCACCGTGATCGGGAGGACGGGATAGACGCACGGGGTGGCGCTGATCAGCACCCCCCCGACGACCACGGCGGCGTAGGACAATACGGACCCCGCCTGGAGATACGCCTCGAAGGAATTCAAAAAAGATTGTATCGAGCGGTTTCCTCTTTTCCCCCGGGAGCCATTCCCCGTTAGGATGACATCCGGCGATTTCTTCTTCAAGAGGCGCAAAAAATAGCTGCTTTCCGAAAACGGGGA
>JBFKGZ010000103.1:0-8519 GCA_041633075.1 Candidatus Deferrimicrobiaceae bacterium
CCCATCCCGCCATGGCGAAGGCGGCGGTCTCCCACGCCGATGCGGCGGTGGTCGGGAGTGCATGCGTCAAGGTGGTGGAACGTCACGGAACCTCACGGAAGGGCCCGGACGCCCTCCGACGGTTCGTGCATTCCCTCAAGAAAGCGATGAGGTGACCAAGCGATGGCGATACGACTGTTCCGGAAGAAGGATGAAGGGGAAAGGCGGATCAAGACCCCCGATGGGGTGTGGATCAAGTGCGACGCCTGCCTCGAGATCATCTACAAGCCCGAGGTCGAGCGGAATCTCAACGTCTGTCCGAAATGCAATTACCATTTCCGGATTCCGGCGCTGGAAAGGATCCGTTCCATCGTGGACGAGGGGACGTTCCAGGAATTCGGGGAGGACATCGAGTCCGTCGACATGCTCTCCTTTACGGACTCGAAAAAGTACACCGATCGGCTCAAGGATGCGAAAAAGAAGACGGGACGCAAGGAAGCGGTGATCACGGGTACCGGCCGGATCAACGGGATCGAGGTCGTCCTGGGGGTGCTCGACTTCGAGTATCTCGGCGGGTCCATGGGATGCGGGGTCGGGGAGAAGATCACGGTGGCGGGAGAGCACGCCCTTGAACGGAAGCGCCCGTTCCTCATCTTCAGCGCGTCCGGCGGGGCAAGGATGCAGGAGGGGACGCTGTCCCTGATGCAGATGGCAAAGACCAGCGCCGCGCTGGCAAGACTTTCCGACGCGAAAGTTCCCTTCATCAGCGTGATGACCGACCCCACCACGGGAGGAGTTGCGGCGAGTTTCGCCATGCTCGGAGACATCATCATATCGGAGCCCGGGGCGCTCATCGGGTTTGCCGGACCCCGCGTCATCGAGCAGACGATCAAGCAGAAGCTTCCGGAGGGATTTCAGCGCGCCGAGTTTCTCCTGGAACACGGGATGGTGGATATGATCGTCGAGCGGACGAAGCTCAAGCCGACGCTGACGCAGATCCTCCGCTTTCTGGAGCCGCCCGCCGGAAAATGAGTCACACGGGGGGAGCCCTGCGTCCGGAACGGATTCGGCCGGGACTCGAACGCATTCTCGCCGCATGCGAAATGACAGGGCACCCCGAACGTGCCTTTCGGACGGTTCACATCGCCGGGACGAACGGAAAGGGATCGACCGCATGCTTCGCGGATGCGATCCTTGGCCGGATGCTGGCCGATCCCGTCGGCCTGTACACGTCCCCCCACCTTCTCGTGCCGGAGGAACGGATCCGAGTGGGGGGAGAGAACATTCCCCCCGATGATTTTGCCCGGTCAGCCGGGAAAGCCGCTGCGCTATCCAAAGGGGTTGCGGACAGGGTCGGGGAGCCTCTTTCCTACTTCGAGGAGATGACATGGATCGCTTGCGACTGGTTCCGTGAGAGGAATGTATCCTTGGCCGTCATGGAAACGGGCTTAGGAGGGCGATGGGATGCGACGAACCTCTGCCTCCCCGTGGTGTCCGTCATCACGAACGTCGGTCGGGACCATGCGGAATGGCTCGGCAAATCCCTCAAGGAGATCGCTTCCGAAAAAGCGGGGATCCTGCGGGAAAACACCCCCGTGGTCCTGGGAAGACTTCCTCCGTCCGCCCGGAAAGTCGTCCTTTCCGTGGCGAGGGCAAAAGGAAGCCGGGTCTGGGAAATGGACCGGGACCTTCGGTGGGAAGAGTGCCCGGAGGGGCGAATATCCTTTCTCCTTCCCGGTGTTTCCCTCAAGCGGATCAAGGTCCGCATGCCGGGGGAGTTCCAGCGGTACAACGCCCTGCTTTCCCTGGCGGCTTCGTGGATCGTGGCTTCGTCCCGGGGTGTGGCGGAGGAAACATTCACACGGGCCGCGCGGCGTGCCCTGGGAGAGGCAAGATGGCCCGGCCGGTACGCGCCTCTGCCCGGAAAGGAAAACGTCGGGGCCTGGGTTGATGGAGCCCACAATCCGGCTGCCGCAGGGGCTCTCGCCCGGGAATTGGCAAAGAGAAGAAGCGGCGGGGGGGCGGTAAAAATCGTGGCCCTGTGGAGCATGCTCGTCGACAAGGACATTGCCGGTTTCCTCAGGGAGATCGCCGCCGTCGTGGACGGCGTCGTCGCCTATCCCATGGAGGTGGACCGGGCTGCCCCGCTCCCCGTTCTGTCGTCCGCGCTCCGCAAGGCGGGGATCCGGTACCGGGAGGCGAAGGACTTCGGCGACGGGTGGGCCATCGCTCGGAAATGGGCGGGCAAGGAGGGAATGACCATCGTGTGCGGTTCCCTTATGGCGGCGGCGGACGCCTACCGGGTCCGCAGAGGGAAAGTCGGGTGAATCTCCAGAGAGGGAGAAATACCGCTTTCTTCGCCTGCGCAGCAATACTGGTCGTTTTCGCCTCAGGGGTCCGGCCGGTGAAGGCCGAAAGCGCAGGAACGTTTTCGGAGATTGCACCGGTGCTCGAGGAAGGACTTGCGCTGGGAGGTCCCGTAACCCTGACCGCGGACACGATTTCGTACGATGAGGACACCGGGGTGGCGTTCGCCGAGGGGAACGTCGAAGTAGGGTTCGGGAACAGGACGATCCGGGCGGACCGGATCCGATACAACGCGGAATCGGGAGAAGCGGAGTTCGCCGGGAACGTTCACTACGAGCAGGAGGGGGACGAGTTCTCTTTCAACAGAATCGTGCTCAACATCAGGACCGAGCTCGGCGTACTGTACAACGGGAGAATACGCATCAGCTCGAACCGGTACCAGATTTCGAGCGAACGGTTCGAGAAGACCGGTAAGCGGTCCTTTTTCATCCGGAAGGGGGAGCTTACGACATGCCCCTGCGAACCGGAACCGGACTGGAAATTCGGAATCGGCCGATCGAAACTGACGATCGACGGATATGCCGTGGCCCGGGATGTAACGTTCCGTATCCGGGGCATTCCCGTCCTCTGGTTTCCGTGGGCCGCGTTCCCCGTCAAACTCAAAAGGCAGAGCGGGTTATTGATCCCCTCGTTTTCGCACAGCTCCTCGCGCGGGTATTCGATCCAGTTGCCTTACTACTGGGCGATCAACCGATGGAGCGACGCCACGTTCACCCTGGACGCGATGACGCGGAGGGGATTCCGGCCGGAAGCGGAGTACCGGTTCGCGCTCAACAGCAAATCGGAAGCTGACGTCAGGGCAACCTGGTATTACGACCAGGAGACGGAGGACATAAGATACCGGTTTTATGGGGAAAACAGATTTCAGTACTCGGAGCACTGGTCCGCGAATGCCCGGTGGGACATTCCCTCCGACGACCAGTACTACTTCGACCTGGTGGAGGATGATTTCCTGAGGACGGCCCGGCACGTTCCCTCGCGCGGGTTCACCGCATGGAAGGGATCGAACGATTTACACGCCCTTTCCGTGGCCTGGGTGGAAGATGTCCAGGGGATGCCCGACGATAATACCGTGCAGAGGCTTCCCGAGTACACAGCGACGATTCTTCCCCGTTCCCTGGGACAAACGGGAGTTGCCGCCGGGGGCGAGTTGCAGGCCACACATTTCTACCGCCGGGCCGGGAATCGGGAGGCCAGGGGGAGGGGTTCGGTGGACTTCTCCCGGCCCATCACGCTCTACCCGTCGGTTTTTTTCACTCCGTTTCTTTCCGTGGACTTCCTCGGTTCGGTCCCCACGTCGGATACGACCGGTACGCAGACGGCGAGCCGGGTCGTTCCCAACGGAGGAGCAACGCTGGAACTGGACTTCCGGCGGGAATACCTGCGAAGCGGAGGCACCCGCCTTGTCCATATCGTCAGCCCGGTGGCGAAATTCCGCTGGGTTCCCGAAGTCGACCAGGCCGACATTTCCGTCACCGACATATGGTCCCGGGTTGCCGAACAGCGCCAGTTTCTCTTCTCTTTATACCAGAGGGTGCTCCGCATGAAGGAAAGCGGCCCTTCCGAAGTCGCCATGCTCGAACTGTCCTGGGCCCTGGAAATGGATGATCGTGATGCACCCGCGCCGTACGTCGATCCCCTTTCGCCTTTCGTGCGCACCTTGCGGAGCCAGATCGATCTGGCCGCGGGGGGAGGGGAACGGAAGGTATCGCGTTCCTCGGATCTGCTTGCCCGGTTTCGGGTAATACCCGCACCGGAATGGAGCCTTTCGGGGGAGACTCTTTTCGATCACAAGGAGAACAGGATCACCACGGCGCGGGTAGGAGGGGAGTGGAGGAAGAGTGATCTGAACCGGGTGCTCCTGGAGTATCGAAGCTCGCGGAATCTCGCCGAGGACGTCCACGCCCTGCTGAACTTCCGTCCTTTCCGGGCCTTGGGATTACAGACCACGGCGGACTACTCCCTTCGGAACAAGGAACTGACGGAGGGATCGGCGACGCTGACGTGGTACCCGCGCAGCGAATGCTGGAGCCTGGGATTCGAGATGAACAGGAAGACGAGGCCCGAAGAAACCAGTTTCCGGCTCATGTTCAGCCTGAGCGGCATCGGGACGATCGGCATCTAACGGCGAAGACGGGAAAACGACGCGAATGACGGGGCGGAATCAGACCGCGCGGACGGGTAGAATGCTGATCACCGGGGCGGACGGCCTGCTCGGGAAGGAAATACGCCGGACGTTTTCCTCCGGATATGAAATTCTGGCCACGGACCTTACGGAGTGTGACGTGACGAGTGCGAAGGCGTGCATGCGGCATGTCGGGGGGTTTCTCCCGGACGTGGTCCTCCATTGTGCCGCCTACACGGCCGTGGACCTTGCCGAGCGGGAGGAGGGAATCGCCTTCGAACTAAACGCCGGAGGGACCCGAAACGTGGCTCTCGCCTGCCGGGAGCATCGGGCCCTGCTCGTCACGTTCGGAACGGACTACGTCTTTGACGGAACGTCAAAACGCCCCTACGGTGAGGACGATCCCACCGGTCCGCTGTCTGCGTACGGCAGGAGCAAGCTCGCCGCCGAGAAAGCGGTGCAGGAAGTCGCCCCGGATTTTCTTCTGCTGCGCACGCAGTGGCTGTTCGGCGCAACGGGAAAAAATTTCGCCCTCTCCGTTCTTGCGCGGGCCGAAAAGGGAGAGGAGCTTACGGTCGTATCCGACCAATGGGGTTGCCCGACCTACACGCGGGATCTGGCCGACGCGGCGCGGCGGTTGCTCGATGCCGGCGCGCGGGGCATATTCCATTTCTCCAACGAGGGGGAAACCACGTTCTACGACTACGCTGCCTTCCTTCTCGCGCATGCCGGGATGGGTCGGGCGCGACTTTCGGCCATCACCTCGGCGGACCTTTCCCGGGAGGCATATCCCGCGCCCCGTCCCCCATATGCGGTTCTCAGCAAGGACAAATACCGGAAGGCGACGGGGGTCCTCCCCAGGCGATGGGAGGATGCGGTTACCGATTTCCTGCGCACGAGAGCAGAAGAGGGGGGAGGCGGATGAAAATCCTCGTGACCGGGGGGGCCGGGTTCATCGGATCGAACATCGCGGACGCCTACGTCGACGCCGGGCACGAGGTTCTCGTCCTCGACGACCTTTCGTCGGGGAAGAAGGAAAACGTCCCGGTTGCCGCCCGGTTCGTCCTCTGCGACATCGGCTCGGACACGGCAGGGGAAGCGATCCGGACCTTCCGCCCCGAAGTCGTCAACCACCACGCGGCCCAGGTCAACGTGCGGGCCTCCGTTGCCGCCCCGGTTTTCGACGCACAGGTGAACATTCTCGGGACGATCCGGCTCCTGGAGGCGTGCCGGCAATACGGCGTGCGCAAGGTTCTCTTCGCCTCCTCGGGCGGGGCCGGCTACGGGGAGCAGGAGACGTTTCCCGCCGACGAGAGCCATCCCGTAAGACCCGTGAGCCCCTACGGAGCTGCGAAGATGTCCGTCGAGCTCTACCTGAATTTCTACCGGGCGCAGTACGGTTTGGACTACACCTCGCTGCGGTACGCGAACGTCTACGGTCCCCGGCAGGACCCGCACGGCGAAGCGGGTGTCGTAGCCATCTTCTGCGAACGGCTCCTCAAAGGACAGGCCGCGATCGTAAACGGCGACGGGGAGCAGACCCGGGACTACGTTTACGTGGGAGACACCGTCCGGGCCAACGTCGCCGCGCTCGAGCGGGGGGGAGGCCGGTCCATCAACATCGGCACCGGCATCGAGACGAGCGTGAACACGCTTTTCCGCCTCCTCCGCGACCTTGCGGGAAGCGCGCAGGAGGAGATCCACGGGCCCGCCCAGGCGGGGGAACAGCGCAGGTCCTGCCTGGAAAACCTTCTGGCACTTACGGAACTCGGGTGGTATCCTGAGGTGGCATTGGAGGAAGGACTCGCCCGGACGCAATCGTTCTTCCGAGAAAAGATCCGAACTTCCGGCACGTGGTAGGAATGCGCGCACAACACATCCGCAACTTTTCCATCATCGCCCATATCGACCACGGGAAATCCACCCTCGCGGACAGGTTGATGGAGATCACCGGGACGCTTACGAGCCGGGAGAAGGTGGACCAGTTTCTCGACAAGATGGAGATCGAGCGGGAGAGGGGAATCACCATCAAGGCCCAGACCGTCCGGATGAACTACCGGGGGAAGGACGGGAGGGAGTATGTGTTCAACCTGATCGACACCCCGGGGCACGTCGACTTTTCCTACGAAGTTTCCCGGAGCCTGTGTGCCTGCGAGGGGGCGATCCTGGTCGTCGACGCTTCCCAGGGAGTAGAGGCCCAGACCCTGGCCAACGTCTACATGGCCCTGGGGCAGAATCTGGAAATCATTACGGTCCTGAACAAGATCGATCTCCCCAACGCGGAACCGGAACGGGTCCGGCAGGAGATCGAGGATGTGATCGGGCTCGATACGGCGGATATGATCTCGGTCAGCGCCAAGAAAGGGACCGGAGTCGAGGAAATCCTCGAGGCTGTGGTGCGTCGGGTTCCTCCCCCCTCCGGAGACGATATGGCCCCCGCGAAGGCGCTGATCATCGATTCCTGGTTCGACAACTACCAGGGGGTGATCATCCTCGCCCGGCTGTTCGAGGGGCGGCTCACGCCCGGACAGAAAATCGCCTTGATGGCCACGGGCAGGACGTTCGAAATCCAGAAGGTCGGCGTTTTCTCACCCCACCCGAAAATGACGGATTCTCTCGGCCCCGGCGAAGTCGGGTTCGTGATCGCAAACATCAAGAACCTCGACGAAACGAAGATCGGGGACACGATCACCGACGCGAAGTGTCCCGCGGCCGTTCCGCTACCCGGTTTCCAAGTCATCCGGCCGATGGTATTCGCGGGCCTTTACCCCGTCGTTTCGGACAATTACGGCCAGCTTCGCACCGCGATCGAAAAACTCAGGCTGAACGACTCCTCGTTCACCGCCGAGCCGGAAACTTCCGTGGCCCTCGGGTTCGGGTTCCGGTGCGGATTTCTCGGCCTTCTTCACATGGAAATCATCCAGGAGCGGTTGGAGCGGGAGTACGGGGTGGGACTCATCACGACCGCGCCGACCGTCGGATACCGGGCGGTTTGCCGGGACGGCCGCGTGGTGGAAGTGGACAGCCCGGCGAGGCTCCCCGAGCCGCTCGAACTCGACCATATCGAGGAACCCGTGATCCTCGCCACCATCCACCTGCCGTCGGAACACCTGGGGGCGGTCATCAAGCTCTGCGAGGAACGCAGGGGGGTGCAGCGGCAGATGAAATTCCTTTCGTCGAACCGCGTCATCCTCGAGTACGAGCTTCCCCTCAATGAGATCGTGCTCGACTTTTACGACCATCTGAAGACCATTTCACGCGGGTACGCGTCCATGGATTACGAACTTCTCGCGTTCCGCCTGGGTGACCTCGTGAGGCTCGATATCCTGATCAACGGGGAGAAGGTGGATGCCCTGTCGCTTATCGTTCACCGGGCCCAGGCGTACTACAAGGGGCGCGACGTGGCGGAGCGCCTGCGGAAGCTTATCCCCCGCCAGCTTTTCGAAGTGGTGATCCAGGCCGCCATCGGCTCGAAGGTGATTGCACGGGAGACGGTGAGGGCGATCAGCAAGAACGTCATCGCCAAGTGTTATGGGGGGGACATCACCCGAAAGAGAAAGCTGCTGGAGAAACAGAAAGAGGGGAAGAAGAGAATGAAACAGGTGGGGACCGTCGAAATCCCCCAGGAGGCCTTTCTCTCCATTCTGAAGGTGAAGGAATGACGGGAGGGGGCCAACGAAAGGACGTCGGTCCGGGAAAAGAGACGCACCGGAAAGGAAAACTGCGCGAGTACCTGGAGGCGTTCGCCATTGCGCTCCTGATCGCTCTCGTTGTGCGGACCTTCGTCATCCAGGCGTTCAAGATCCCCTCGGGCTCGATGGAAAACACGCTGCTCATCGGCGATCACATCTTCGTCAACAAGTTCCTCTACGGCGTTCGTATTCCTTATACGAGCAAGAAGTTCTTCACCTGGCGCGCGCCGAGGCGCGGCGAGGTGATCGTCTTCATCTATCCGTGCGAGCCGGACAAGGACTACATCAAGCGGATCGTGGCGGTCGAGGGCGATACTGTCGAGGTCCGCTGCGGCGTCCTCTACGTCAACGGCGAG
>JBFKGZ010000104.1:0-8073 GCA_041633075.1 Candidatus Deferrimicrobiaceae bacterium
CGCCAGCGGGTGGCAATCGCCCGGGCGCTGGTTCACGATCCCCCCGTCCTGCTCGCGGATGAGCCGACCGGAAACCTGGACACGACGACGGGGGAGCAGATCATGGACCTTTTCCAGGGGCTTCACGATAAGGGGAAGACGGTACTCATGGTCACCCACAACCGGGGGAACCTCTCCCGGGCAAAGCGTTCGATCCGTCTTCGGGACGGCCTGATCGAGGAGGATGTCACCCTGACGGCTTCCCGGAGGGCGGTCTGAGCGCGGGGGGAATAAGCCTTTTTCGTTAATTAGGGGGGACGAGTATGGAAAAGGAAAAGGAACTGCCGGAGAACAAAGAGAGGTATTTCCGGAGAGAGGATTTTTTTTCGGAAGAGGCGGATCAGGATGACCAGGCCGGACTCTCGTCGCCCACGTGGCGGGGGCTGGTAATCGCCGTGATCGCGGCGGTCGTCCTGTCGGTCGGGGCGACCCTTCTTCTCGGGGGGACCTTCGGGTTCACCCGGCAGGGCGCCTCGGCGGGATGCGGCGCCGGAGCCGTCAGTGATTGCTGCGCCTCGAGGGGAAAACGTTGAAAAGCCGGCCATCCTGATGAAATTGCAAAATGATGCAAAAGGCGGGTATCGTAACAGGCAAAGGAGCAGGCATCTCATGACCGTCGGGAGGAGGCAGGTGAGGACAAGGACAATGACGGGAAGGTGGATCCTGTTCACACTGCTTTTCCTGTTCGTCCTGGTCCCGCCTGTCCGGGGCGAGGACCCCGCTGCCGCCGGCGGGGATCTTCTGAAAACGCTCGTGCAGGAGGCGCTCGAACGCAATCCCGATCTTGCGTCGGCCCGGTTCTCCGCGGATGCGGCCGGACGAAGAATCCTCCCGGCAGGCTCCCTCCCCGACCCGATGCTCTCCCTGGCGTACGCGAACTTTCCGGTCGATGATTTCTCCCCCGACAAGGAGCCGATGACGTCGAGGAATATCGGGTTCACCCAGGCGCTCCCTTTTCCCGGGAAACTCCCGCTCAAGGAGGAGATTGCGCGGCTGAATGCGATACAAGCGGCGGACCGGGTGGAGAGCATGAAAAACGTGGTCCGTTTCCGTGTGAAAAGGGATTTCTTCCTCCTCCTCGAGAACCGGGAGGTGACCCGCCTCGCGGGAAAGAACAAGGCGCTCCTCGGGGAATTGCTGGCCGTTGCCAACTCGCGGTACTCGGTGGGAAAGGCGCCCCAGCAAGATCTCTTCAAGGCCCAGGTAGAGATTTCCCGGCTGGAGAACATGCTGATCGCGCTCAGGAAGAAACAGGTGGAACTGCTGGCGGACCTGAACACGCTGCGGGACAGGCCCGTGGGGATGGCTGTGGACCTTCCGCAATCATACACGGTGCCTGAGGTCCTCTATTCGGAGGAGGAACTCCTGGAGATCGCGAAGGCTTCCAACCCCGACCTGAAACAGAAGGAAGATGCCGTTCAGCAGAAGGAAACTGCTTTAAAACTTGCAAAGAAGCAGATCCTTCCCGATTTCCAGATCGGGGCGACCTACAGGTTCCGGGAGGACGCCCCGAACGGGACCGAGCGTCCGGACTTCTTCACCGCGCAGGTGATGTTTTCCGTGCCGATCTGGCACGGGCGGAAACAGGACAAGGAGGTCGAGGCCACGGTACGGGATCTGTCTTCCGAGAAAAGCAGCTACCAGGATGCCTGGAACGCCATCCGGAGCCGGATACGGGACATCACCGCGGATATCACGGCGCTCAAGGCCTCCCTTTCCCTGTTCGATACGGGGCTCCTTCCGCAGGCCAGGGAGTCGGTCAATTCCTCTCTCTCCGCATATCAGGTAGGGGAGGTCGAATTCGCCTCGGTCCTCCTCGGTCAGATTTCCCTGTACCAGCAGGAGATCGAACGGGAGAAGACGGCGCAGGCTTTAGGCATCCGCGAGGCCCAGCTGGAGCTCGTGGTGGGTAAGGAACTTTTTTTTAGCGAGAGGGATCACCGATGACCGGGAAAAAGATCATCACGCAGATACTCCTGGTGCTTGTCGCCGTGGGAGCGGGAGGCGCGGGAACCTATTACTGGATGATGAAGAGCGGGATGCACGGCTCCCACGAAATGGGCGCAAGGGGGACGGTGGTGGAGGAGGAGAAGCAGTACACTTGCCCCATGCACCCGTTTGTCGTCACAGACCAGTCCGGAGCCTGCCCCATATGCGGAATGACCCTTGTGCCGGTAAAGTCCGCTGCCGCAGCGACGGGACCATCCGGCGGGGAGAAGAAGGAGCGGAAGATCCTGTATTGGGTGGCCCCCATGGACCCCAACTACCGGAGCGACGAGCCCGGAAAATCCCCGATGGGGATGGATCTCGTACCCGTGTACGAGGATGCGGGGGGGGAGGAAGGGACCATCCGCGTGGACCCGAACACGATCCAGTCGATCGGCGTGCGGACCACCCCGGTGACCGTCGGAGAATTGATAAAGACGATCAGGACGGTGGGGCGGATCGCCTACGACGAGAGACGCATCGGCACGGTGAACGCGAAGATCGCCGGCTGGATCGAGAAACTGTACGTCAACACGACGGGGGAGGAGGTCCGGAAGGGGGCGCCCCTCATCGAAATCTATTCTCCCGACCTCGTCTCCGCCCAACAGGAATACCTGATCGCCAGGAGGCATTTTGAACAGGTAAAGAGCAGCCCGTTCCCCGATGTGGTGAAGAGCGCACAGGATCTGCTCGATTCGGCGCGGAAGAGACTCGACTACTGGGATGTTTCCGACGCCCAGATCGCGGAACTTGCGAGGACCGGAACCGTGCAAAAGACGCTGGTTCTGTACTCACCCTTCAACGGGGTTGTCGTGTACAAGGCCGCTTTCGACGGGACGAAGGTCATGGCGGGGATGGAGCTCTTCCGGATCGCGGATCTCTCCCGGGTCTGGGTCCAGGGGGACATATACGAATACGAACTGCCGTGGATCAAAACCGGGGTGCCTGCCACGGTGACACTGGATTACATGCCGGGGAAGACCTACCGGGGCAAGGTCACGTATGTCTACCCGTACCTGGAAGGAAAGACCCGGACCGCCACCGTCCGGGTGGAGCTTGCCAATCCGGGCGGGGTCTTGAAGCCCGACATGTACGTCCACATAGAGCTTGCCCCTATGGTGGGCAAGAAGACGGTCCTCGTTCCCTCCGAGGCCATAATACGCTCGGGAATCCGCAACGTCGTGTTCGTGTCGAAGGGGGAGGGGCGGTTCGAGCCCAGGGAGATCCGGCTCGGCATGGAGGGTGAGGAGGGGACCGTCCAGGTCCTCTCCGGGCTCGCGGAGAACGAGCTCGTGGTCGTCTCGGCCCAGTTCCTGCTCGACTCGGAGAGCAGTCTGAAGGAGGCACTGAAGAAGTTCCAGAGCGCCGCCGGGGGGGCGATGCCCTCTCCCGGGGAGGCGGCAGGGCAGCCTGCTCCCGCCGCTCCTGAACACAAAATGGACGACGGATCGTCGATGAAGGGGATGAAGCATGATCCCTCCATGGAATCCCCGAAGGAACGATAGCCGATGCTGGACAGAATCATCGAGGGTTCCGTAAAGAACAAGTTCCTCGTGGTCCTCGTCATGTTCTTCCTGGGCGCGTGGGGGGTCTGGGCGATGTTCCGCATGCCCGTGGATGCGATTCCGGACCTCTCCGACGTCCAGGTGATTGTGTTCACGGAATACTCGGGACAAGGTCCGCGCATCGTCGAGGAGCAGGTCACGTATCCCCTCACAACCGCGATGCTCGCTGTTCCCAAGGCGAACGTCGTGCGAGGGTTTTCCTTCTTCGGTATCTCCTTTGTCTACATCATCTTCGAGGACGGGACCGACATTTATTGGGCGCGCAGCAGGGTTCTCGAGTACCTGAACTACGTGTCCAAGCGGCTGCCCGCGGGGGTCACTCCCACGCTTGGGCCCGATGCAACCGGCGTGGGGTGGGTCTACGAGTACGCCCTCGTGGACAGGACGGGCAGGCACGACCTGGCCCAGCTGCGTTCCATCCAGGACTGGTTCCTCCGGTATGAGCTGACAGCCGTAGAGGGTGTTTCCGAGGTCGCCTCCATCGGGGGATACGTCAAGCAGTACCAGGTGGTCGTGCACCCCAACCGGCTCGCCGCCTACGGCATCCCGATCCAGAAGGTGCGGATGGCGATCCAGCGGAGCAACAACGACGTGGGCGGACGGCTAGTGGAAATGGCCGAGACGGAGTTCATGGTCCGGGGGCTGGGATACATCAAGACGCTGGAGGATTTACGGAACATCCCCCTGATGAGCGATCGGGGAACGCCCGTGTATCTGCGGGAGGTGGCGGACATCCGCATAGGGCCCGAGCTGCGCCGCGGGATCGCCGACCTGAACGGGGAAGGGGACGTCGCCGGGGGCGTCGTGGTGATGCGCTACGGGGAGAATGCCCTGAAGACGATCCAGAACGTGAAGAAGAAGCTGGAGTCGCTCAAGGCCGGGCTCCCGGAAGGGGTGGAGATCGTCACCGTATACGACCGGTCGGGGCTCATCGAGCGGTCGATCGCAACCCTCAAGGAGAAGCTGCTCGAGGAGTCGGCGGTCGTCGCGATCGTCTGCGTCCTCTTCCTCCTCCATTTCCGCAGTGCCTTCGTGGCGATCCTGACGCTGCCGCTCGCGGTCCTGATGGCCTTCATCGTCATGTACTACCAGGGGTTGAACGCCAACATCATGTCGCTGGGGGGGATCGCGATCGCCATCGGGGCGATGGTGGACGCCGCGATCATCATGATCGAGAACATGCACAAGCACATGGAGCACGACGGGGGGAAGCGGGATCATTGGGACCTCGTCCTGGACGCGTCGAAGGAGGTGGGGCCCACGCTCTTCTATTCCCTCCTCGTGATCACCGTCTCCTTTCTCCCGGTCTTCACCCTGGAAGCCCAGGAGGGAAGACTCTTCAAGCCGCTCGCCTTCACCAAGACGTACTCGATGGCGGCCGCGGCCTTGCTCTCCGTGACCATCGTCCCGATCTGGATGGGGTTCTTCATCCGGGGGAAGATCCTGCCCGAGGAGAGGAACCCGATCAACCGGTTCCTCATCCGGGTCTATCATCCGGTCCTCGACTGGGCCCTCAAGTACAAGAAAACCGTAATCATTGGATCGTTCATCCTGATGGCGGTAACGGTCTGGCCGATAATGAAAATAGGATCGGAATTTATGCCCCCGCTCTACGAGGGGGACCTCCTCTACATGCCGACCACCTTTCCCGGGATCTCGATCACGAAGGCCAAGGAGGTCCTCCAGCAGACCGACCGGATCATCCGGACGTTTCCCGAAGTGCACCATGTCTTCGGCAAGATCGGGCGCGCCGAGACGGCCACCGATCCGGCGCCTCTTTCCATGCTCGAAACCACGATCATGCTCAAGCCGGAAGAGGAGTGGCGTCCAGGGATGACCCACGAAAAACTCGTTGAAGAGCTCGATGCCGCCATCCAATTCCCGGGCTTGACCAACGCGTGGACGATGCCGATCAAGACCCGCATCGACATGCTGGCCACAGGGATCAAGACGCCCGTCGGGATCAAGGTCATGGGGGAGGACCTGGACATGCTCGTCCGGCTCGGGGAGCAGATCGAGTCCGTGGTGTCCGGGGTCCCCGGCACTCTGTCGGCATTCGCCGAGAGGATCACCGGGGGGAACTACTTCGACTTCGAGATCCGCCGCAGGGAGGCCGCCAGGTATGGTCTCACCGTCTCCGACGTCCAGGACGTGATCATGTCCGCGCTGGGGGGGATGAACGTGACCCAGACCGTTGAGGGGCTGGAGCGTTATCCCGTGAACGTCCGGTACCCGGAGGAGCTTCGGGACAACGTGGAGTCGATGAGACGGGTGCTGGTCCCAACGCCCGGCGGGGCGCTGATCCCACTGGGGCAGTTAGCCGACATCTCGGTTCACAAGGGCCCGGCGAGCATCAAGAGCGAGAACTCCCGCCGGACGGTCTGGGTGTTCGTCGACATCCGGGGGGTCGACGTCGGGACATACGTGAAGGATGCCCAGGAGGCAGTCAAAAAGAACGTCACGCTTCCCGTGGGGTACAGCCTGGTATGGAGCGGCCAGTTTGAGTACATGCAGCGGGCGGAGAAGCGAATGATGGTGGTCATACCGCTAACGCTACTGATCGTGTTCCTGATCATCTATCTGAACACGCGGTCGTTGACCAAGACCGCTATCGTGCTTCTGGCGGTTCCCCTTTCTCTCGTGGGGGCCTTCTGGCTCATCTACCTGCTCGGCTACAACCTCTCCGTGGCCGTCTGGGTCGGGATGATCGCGCTTGCAGGCATCAGCGCCGAGACGGGAGTGGTGATGCTCCTCTACCTCGACGTATCCTACGACAGGATGAAGAGCAAAGGGTTCATGAATACGATGGGGGACCTCAAAGAGGCGATCTTCGACGGCGCGGTCAAGCGTATCCGTCCGAAGATCATGACAGCGGCCGTCATCATCGGTGGTCTGCTTCCCATCATGTGGAGCACGGGTACCGGATCGGACGTCATGAAGCGGATTGCCGCGCCGATGGTCGGAGGAGTTGTGACCTCTGTTCTGATGGAACTTCTCGTCTACCCGGTCATTTATGAGTTCCTGTACATGAAGGGGCTCAAGGACACGGATGACCGTACGTCGCTTGCCTCCGGACCCGCGCCGATGCCCGAAAGGGAGCGTTGAGGAGGGAAAAGAATATGACGGTTTCAAGAATTCGGGGAGATTCCGGTGGGAGGCGTCGGTTACTGGTGCCAGGGATCATCGCGGCGGGCGCGGCCGCGCTCATCGCTATGGCATCGTGTTCGAAGCAGTCCCCTCCCCAGAAACCGCTCATCCACACGACGAAGGCTTTCGACGCCGTTTTCGGGGAGGTGCCTCCCCTGCCGATCCCGGGTCCTTGTTTCGCAACCGTTGCTTACTTCCCCTCCTCCCTCGACCCTGATAAGTTTCGTCCCGTCCCGATCTTTTCCCTCGAGCAGGGCAAGGAGGAGGCACTCGTGGTTCGCACCGTGGTCCGGGGCATCGAGACGGAGAATGGTCCGGTCGATACGCTTCTCCATGAGATCGTCCATCCTTTCCCCTCCGGATCGGATCTTATGTCCCTTTCCTACGACAACGGGCTTGCCAGGGTGACGGTCGGGGGAAGTTTCCGCGCGGAAAGCCTCTCTGCCGTGCAAAAGGAAAAGGCCGCGAAAGCCCTTGCTCTTACCGTTTCCCAGTTTGGTAAGGCGGACAGGGTTGAGGTGACCGACGAATCGGGGGCGGTTCGCTTCGGTTCGGTTGCAAAGGAGGCGGAAGCCGTCGATATCGGTTCTCCGAGGGTTTTGGGCCTTATTGCGATCCGGGAAGGGGATGGGCAGCCGCCTACTGTCCTTTCCGTCCTATTCGACCGGCCCGTCTTTGTCGAAGACGCGGCCTTTTATCTTCCCGGCGGAACCGACCCGGTTCCCGGCAAGGTCTATTCGACCGGTTTCGGGATGAGCCTGGAGCTTCGCCCTGAGCCGAAGATTTCCTTCGATGCCGGGAGGGAATATCGGGTTCGATTGTCCGTCCGGGACGGAAAAGGACACCGCACGGAAGACGAGCGGCAGTGGCGGCCGAAGACGGTGACGCGCCACTGAATGGGATTCGGGTGACTCAAGAAGTTCATTATCGGGTATCGAGGGTGAATACTGGCAAAGGAAGAAACGTTTATTTCGAAAGCAGATATTGACATCAAACCATCAGAAGAGGGAGGAAAAGAAACATGAGACACATGGCGATCCTGGGAAGCTTGCTTGTAATCCTTTCGGTTTCGATGCCGGCCAACGCCGGCGAGAAGGGGCATGGGGCGATGCCCGGCATGTCCGGCGGAAAGACCATGGAAGGCCACGGGTCGATGTCCGGGATGCACGGCGAAAGCAAGATGGAAGGCCACGGAATGATGAAGATGGGGGACCAGGTGTTCGAGGGGAAGGTCGGACCCTGGAAGGCAGAGGCGCGCCTCGTGGACATGAAGGCCCAGATGGCGAAATCGAAGGTCTCGGAGAAGATGATGGCGAAGATGAAGCACACCCATCAC
>JBFKGZ010000105.1:0-8029 GCA_041633075.1 Candidatus Deferrimicrobiaceae bacterium
ACAACACGACGGCCAAGACCTGTACGGGAAGTTGCCACGGGGAGAGCCACGAAGAAGAAAGATGGGTCGACGATGATTGAGGTCGCCGGGAACGGGTAAGCCCAGGCGGGAACCCGCCGGGGCTTTTTTCCTGGAGACAGAAGACTCCGTTCCCCGCTTCGGACGGGACGCCTTCCCGCAGACCCTTTGACAATGTCCGCCGGTCCGGTATCGTAGCCATAGTAACCGTTTGCGGAGCGGAAGGAGAATTGCGCAGGAAAGAGAGTCTTTGGTGGTCCTGACACTGGAGTACCCGGTCCAGACGCTCGACGGGAAGGAAATCCTCCCTTCGGGCGCCATCCTTTCGGACACCGTCCTCGAGGAAGTCGCCGAACGGGGGAAGGAAGTCCTCCCCCCCACCCTTGCCATCATGGAGTTCGGCACGGTGCGCAGGGACATTCTCGCCCTGACCGGGAGGGGGGTCTACCGCACGATCTTCGGCGACGAGGCGGAGTACCGCGGCCTCATCCGCCTTTTGGAGATGACCCGGCTGCCTCTTCCCGTGCTCGAGTCCATCGAGTTCTACAAGCGGCAAGATCCCTATACGTATCACCACATCCTCCTGGTGTTCGCCCTGTCGAGCCACCTCGCAAGGAATCTGCTCGACAACTTAAAGGAGATTCTTCAGGAGGCGGCGGCGGGGCCTTTCCACGATTTCGGCAAGATCTGCGTTCCCCTGGAGATCCTGACGAAGAAGACCGCCCTCCGGAAATCCGATCGCAAGGTCCTCGAACATCACACGCTGGCCGGGTTCCTCCTCCTGTCCTATTACCTGAAGGATCCCGGTATCCTGGCCGCCGTGATCGCCCGGGACCATCACGAACGCCTCGACGGCTCGGGGTACCCCCGGGGGATCCCTCTCTCCTCCCGTTTCGTGGAGATCGTGGCGGCGTGCGACGTGTACGACGCCCTCATCTCCCCCCGGCCGTACCGGAAGTCCGGCTACGACAACCGGACGGCTCTCGAGGTCATTACCGTGATGGCGGAGGAAGGGAAGATCGGCTGGGACGTCGTGCAGGTCCTGGTTGCCCATCACCGCAAGGGGAAGCCGCGCCCGGAAGAGTGCAAGGTTTCCGTCGAGAAGCGGGGGAAACCCCCCGAGGGGAATCTGTACGGCATCCTGCTGGACGAGGATGGTACTGCCTAACCGCCGAGAATAATTTTCAGCCCACGGACAAGGCGCCTGGCTCCCTCGAGTGCCGACTCGCCGGGGAGATTCCCGTACGAGATCCGCAGGTAGCACCCTTGCCCGAGCCCGAACGTCCCCCCGGGGATCACGGCGACCTTGTGCTCCCGGATCAGCCGCTCCGCGAGAGTCAGGGGGTCCATCGAGGTGCGGATCTTCACCAGAAAGTAGAACGCCCCCCGCGAGGGGGGGACCGTCAGCAGGTCGGGAATACGCGAAAACGCGGCGAGCATCCGCTCCCGTGTGCGGGCAAGGGCGGGGAGCCTCCGCCGGCAGTACCGGCGGCCTTCCTTCAGGGCTTCCAGGGCGACGGCCTGGGAGACGGCGGGGGCGCAGATGATCACCGTGTCCTGGATCTTCATCATGTCGTCGAAGAGATGCTCGGGGACCACGAGAAACCCCACGCGCCAGCTCGCCATGCCGTAGGACTTCGACATGCTGAACAGCGAGATCGTGTGCTCCGCGTCGAGGGAGCCGGGGGAATAGTGCGTCGCCCCGTCGTAGGTGAAATACTCGTACGCCTCGTCGCTTATGTGGTAGATCCCCCGTTCGGCGCAGAGCCGGTTGATCGCCCGCAGCGTATCGCGGGGGTAGACGACCCCCGCCGGGTTGTTCGGCGACACCGTCACGACGGCGCGGGTCCTGGCCGTCAGGGCCGCCTCGATCGCCGAAAGGCGCGGCTGATAGTTTCGGTCCGTCGGGACGCAGACGGCCCGGCAGTCCGAAAGGCCCACCGCCATCTCGTGGTTGAAGTAGTAGGGGGACAGCAGGATCACCTCGTCGCCGGGGTCGCACAGGCACAGCAGGGTGTTTACGAAGCCCTGATTCGCACCGGCGGTGACGAAGATCCTGCGGCAGAAGGCGGCGTCGATCCCGTTCTCGGCGCGAAGTTTCTCCTCGAACGTTTCTCGCAGGCGGGGAAGCCCGGCGTCGGGGACGTACTTGTGATGGGCTCTGTTTTTCAGGAAGGCGGGGATTATCCGAAGCGCCGCCGCCGGAGGGCCGTAGTGGACGACTCCCTGGCCGAGGGAGATCGTGCCGGGTGTCCCGGCGATCCATTCCGCCACCGTGGGGATGATCGGCATCTGGACCCGTTCCGCGCGCTTCGCCGCTGCGGGGGGGCGGGTCCTGCGCGTTTCCCGCATGTCAGTCGACCGGAAGGACGCGCATGTCGAACGTCCTCTCCTCGAGGTTTCCCACGACGACGGTGAGACCGGAGGCCGACTGGCCCGGCTGGATGCACACCGTGTTCCGGAGCCGGCTCATCCAGACGCCGCTTTCCTCCGGGGACTCGTGGATGTGGCCGTGGAGAGACAGGCGCGGCTGGACCGTCTTGAGAAATTTCGTGGTGGCGGGGGAACCCACCGGATGCCCGCCCCGGACGACGTCCAGCCCCAACCCCGCGGGCGGGCCGTGGATCACGTAGACGGCGCGGTCCGGGTCGCCCGGCTTGGGAAGCGCGGCCAGTTCCTCCTCGATCGTGGGAAGCGTCCGCGCATAGGCCCTCCAGTCGGGAATCTCCTCCCACCCGCCGGGCCGGGAGAGGATCCCTCCGCCGAACTGCGCCGGGAAGACGAATTCGCGAGTGTCCATCCGCGCACGATCCTTGAGACGGAAGGGGAAATCGGGCACCAGATTGAAGCCGACGAATTCGTACGGGCCCGCCGAGACGATCCGCCCGGCGAGGTTCTCCACCAGGGGATACCGCGAGCAGATTTCGTCAAACAGCGGATCGTGCACCCGGAGGTCGTCGTTGGCGGGAAACCCGAAGTGCCGGATCCCCGCCTCCTGGTACCTCGCGAAGTGGGGATCGAGGAATTCCCGGAGAAACCGCTCCTGATCCCCGTACACCCGGCCGTGGGGGTACATGTCGCCGCCGTTTACGACAAGCCAGGCGCCGGTCGTGACTGCCAGGGCCAGGGTCCGCTCGTATCTTCGGCGGTCCCCGTGCAGGTCGGTGACTAATAGAAAGGGTCCCATGGATCAGCCGCCGGGCGCCCCGGGGCGCACGATGTCGATGACCGTCACGACGGGGGGGGAGAGGAACCGCATCGGGGGCCCCCAGGTCCCCGTCCCGCGACTGGTGTACAGGAAGGATCCTCCCAGGGGGTACAGCCCCGACAGGTTCGGGTAGGGGCGCCCGACCACGTAGCGGAACGGGAAGATCTGCCCCTTGTGCGTGTGGCCGGACAACTGGAGGTCGAACAGCGCCCGCGACCCATCCGCCACCCGGGGCCGGTGCTTGAGCAGGATCGTGAACATCGTGCCGGGGTTCCCCGCAAGGATTTCCCCCTCCCGGCGGCCGGGGACCGCGCCGAGCGCGGCGCCCACGGGGTCGTCGACGCCCGCGATCCGCACGACGCCGCCCGCCGTTACGGCTTCCCCCCTGAGGACCGAGAACCCCGCCCGCTTCGTGAACGAGAGCGCCTGTCCGACGCCGGCGTAGAACTCGTGGTTCCCGGTGACGGCGTATTTCCCGAGGGGGGGACGGATCTCCCCGAAGATCTCCGCCAGTCCCTCCAGGTGGTCGATCTCCGCGTCCACCAGGTCCCCCGTGGAGACGAGAATGTCGGGTTCGACCTGGCGGATCACCTCGGCGATCTTCTCGGCTTTCCTGTTACGCACGAGCAGGCCGAGGTGCACGTCGGAGATCTGCGCGACGCGAATGCGGGGGGTGGATGCGGGGAGCTTGTCGGTGCGGATCGTAACCCGCTCCACGCCGATGTTCCGGGCCTCGAAGAACGAGTAGGCCCCGAGGACCAGGCAAAGCGCGACCAGCCCGAAAAACCGGCCCTTCCCGGCGAGAAGATACGCGGAAGCTCCCTTCCCCGAGACTGCGCTGGCCAGGAGGAGGACGAGGTTCAGGGCGTCGACGGCCAGGTTCGTCCAGAGGAAGAAGAAGAGAAGCCCCGCCCAGGTGTACCCGACCCAGGAGGCGGCCCGGGCAGCCTCCTCCATCCCGTGCTTCCCGAGGAAATAGATGATCAGGGGAGCGAAAGTGAGCACGCCGAGAACCGGGGCGATCAGGCAGGTAGTCTTCCATCCGAATCCCAGGGCCGATTTCGCCTTGAGGAACGCGTAGGCGTGAGCGCTTCCGTAGATCGTGAAGACGGAGATGAGGAACAGGGACAAGCGGCTTTGACCTCCGCGAAATAATTTCCCACCATTATCCATGATTCCGCCCATCCCCGTCGCCCTTTCCGCCTTTTCTCCGACCGATTCACCGGGGACCCTGGCTCGCGGGGGGAAGTCCCCTCGGCTACGCTCGCGACCTTCGCCCGCTCGCTGCCGGTTCCGCTCGCGAAATCCAGGATCTCGCTCCACAGGCCGCCTCGTGGACTCCCCCCGCGTCGCCCCGGGTCCCCGAAAGGGCGAGCGTCTTTTCGGGGATGCTGAAAAGCGTAGCAAACCGAAGGAGTGAGGGCGCAGTGAGGTTAAGCGCAGTCGTGCAGATTCACCGCACGGCGAGCCACGAACGGAGCCCCACTACGAGGTTGCGGAGCGAGGCCCGCGACCGCTCGCACCCATCAGGCGAACCGATGCGGGTGGAAGCGGCGGAGGGATCGTGCGATAATGCAACGGTTACGGAATCCCGCGGAGGGGACAGCGTGCCGACCTACGAATACAAGTGTGCAAAGTGCGGGGAGTTCGAGAAGGAGCAGCGGATCACCGACCCGCCTCTAACCAAGTGCCCGCATTGCGGCGGGAAGGCCACGAGACAGGTCGGCGGAGGCGGCGGATTCATCCGCAAGGGGGGCAACTGGGTCTCCAAGATGTCCTCCTCGGGGGACAGCCCGAAGAAGATCACGGATCGGATGATGAAGCAGACGGTGGGCGAGGTGGCCGAGGATATCGCCCGCGGCTCGAAGGATCATTAGAGCGGGGACACTCCTTTTTTTCTCGACGAAAAGATCAGGAGTGTCCCCGGTGAGAGTGTACCCGGTCGCGCATCCTACGCGGCGGCCCGCCCGAAGACCTCCCGAAACGCCCGGACGACCCGGGCGATCTCCTTTTTCCCTATTCCCAGATGGGTGACCGCGCGGAAGACCGGGAACGCCCGGTCGTCTACGAGAACGCCCTTCCCGCCCAGCGCCTCCTGGAACCGGGGGAGAGACAGGGTCGGCATATTCCACCGGAATTGTATGATGTTCGTCTTCACGGGGGAATTGATCAGCTCGATTCCGGGGAGCTCCGCGAGCGCGCGGGCAAGCTCCTTCGCGTTCTCGTGGTCCTCGGCGAGCCGCTTGACATTGTTCCGCAGGGCGTAGAGTCCCCCCGCCGCGACGATCCCGGCCTGCCGCATCCCCCCGCCGATACGAAGCCCCACGCCCCTCGCCTCCTCGACGAAATCGCGGGAGCCCACGACGACGGAGCCGACGGGCGCCCCCAGTCCCTTGGAAAGGCAGAACATCAGCGAGTGGCACGTCTTTCCGTATTCCGCGGGCGGCACCCCGGAGGCGACCGAGGCGTTGAAGATCCGGGATCCGTCGATGTGGACCGGGATGTCGGCCTTGCGGCAGAGGGCGTGGATCCGCCGCAGGGAGGCGATGGGGAAGATCGTCCCCCCGCCCGCGTTGTGGGTGTTCTCCGCGGCCACCAGCCGGACCTTCGCCCTGCCCCGCAAGGGTGTCGACGCGATCGCCCCGGCGACGTCCTCGACGGTAAAAATTCCCCCGGGGGCGTCGATCCCCAGGAGCGCCACGGCGGCGAGGTTCGAGATGCCCGGCGCTTCGCGCCCTGCGATGTGGGAGGACGAGGAGGCGACGACGATGTCCCCCGGGCGGGTCCACGAGGCGACCGATACCAGATTGCCCATCGTCCCGGAAGGGACGAAAAGACCCGCTTCCTTGCCGAACAGGGAGGCCGCGTGCTCCTCCAGCGCCCGCACGGAAGGGTCTTCCCCCCGCTGCGAGTCGCCGACTTTCGCCCGGCTCATCGCCTTGCGCATTCCCGCGGAAGGAAGCGTTACGGTGTCGGATCGCAGATCTATCGGAGCGGCCATGGCCCGGTCACGTCGCCGCGGTCAGAAAAAGCGATTCCGGGGCCGGAAGGCGCAGTTCGAGGAGTTCCCCGTTTGCCAGCAGCCGCCATCCGGGGGAATCGTCCAGCGGTTCGCTTGCCACGACGACCAGGTCGGGTTGCACCCGGACGAAAAGCGTGTAGTAGTCCTCGTCCTTCCGGTAGTTCCGGAGAGCGAATATCGTCTTTTCCGAAGCGATCAGCATGGTCGCGGCGGAGTAGGCGCCCACGAGTTCCGCGTCCCCCAGCAGGCGCGAAAGCGCCTCGCACAGCCCGGTATGGGTCCTCTCCTTCCAGCGCTTTGCAAGGACTTCGAGGAAGACGAGGGTGTCGCTCACCAGGCGCCTTTCCGCTTCCTCCCCGACCCGTCCCCTGAAGGTTCCGTTGTGCGCGAGGGCGATCCCCTGGAGAAGGAACGGGTGGGCGTTTCCCGCGTCGACCGTTGCCGTGTTGTCCGCGTACCGCGCGTGCCCGAGGAAGCAGTCCGTGACCCCCTGGCATCCGGCCAGGGAGGGGTCGGTGGAGGCGGGCAGCCCGCTGCGGAAGAGGCAGATCTCTCCCTCCCGGCGACAGGCGATGCCCCACCCGTCGGGGTGGTTCCCGCCCGGGCGCTTTTCCCACCGGTCCACCAGCTTCCCGTGGACCGAGAGCCTCGCGAGTTGGGCGAGGTACGGCGCCAGGTCGAGGGGCCTGTCCGAGGAGAAGGCCAGCATGCGGCACATCGGTGTTTTCCTCCCGGCAAAAGATTTGAACGGTCCAACGAATTCCCTTATAGTAAATCAATCCGACTTTTACTGACAGGATCGACTGCCCGGAGCAAAATTTTGTTCCGGGGAAAATTTTTCTAACGCCCGGGTGCGCATGGCATCTCTCCGGTTTCTCAAATATACCGATTCTCCGGGGGAAGAGGCCTGAATGGCTTCCTGGGGGAATCTGCAACCGCTTTCCTCGGAGTTCTACTCGCTGCTCCGGCACGGCCTGTTCCTCGTCCTGTTCTTCCATCTCCCCTTTCTCGGGTTTCTCATCGGCGGATCGGCCGTCTCCCTCCTCCTGAACTTTCTGGGGAAGGAGAAACGGGATCCGTTTTACCTGCGCTTTTCGCAGGAGCTGATGCGGACCGTCCTGATGAGCAAATCGGCCCTTTTTATATTCGGCTTCGTCCCTTTGCTGCTCGTATGGTTCGTCTTTGCGCGGGTCCTCTTCGACGCGTCTCCGCTGCCGTGGCCATTCTGGGCCGCGATCCTCGGGGTCCTCCTCTCCGGATTCGCCCTTCTTTCATTGTACCGGTCCGCCCGGGGCCGCGCGATGGACCTTTCCCCGATGACTGCCGCCACCGGGGCCGCCGGCCTGCTGGCGCTGATCCTCGCCTTTTTCCTCTTTTCCGCCGGGTACGGGATTCTCTTCAATCCGGGGAAGCTGCCTCTTCTCCAGAAGCAGATCCGGTTTTTCCTCTCCTGGAACGGCGTGGTGAAGTTTCTCCTGTTTCTCGCCTTCTTTTTCGGGATGACCGGCGGGGCGATCCTCCTTCTTTGCGGCCGGCCGGCGGAAGGGGGTGAGGGGACGGGAGCGGAGTACCGGGGGCTTGTGCATCGATTCGGCGGGAATCTTACGTTGCTTGCGACCCTCGTCCTCCCCGTGTTCCTGCTGTTGGACCTGGTCACCCTCCCGGAGATTGCGCTCTCGGCGGAAGTGTTCGTCTCTTCGGCGGTCGTCCTTCTCCTGTCGCTCGCGGTGTGCCTGACCCTTTTCCTGTTCGACGGGAAGGGGGAGGGCGGGCCGGGCGCG
>JBFKGZ010000106.1:0-7995 GCA_041633075.1 Candidatus Deferrimicrobiaceae bacterium
AAAAACCGGCCGATGTTCTTCATCGACATGGCCGTTCCCCGGGACATCGACCCCGACGCGAACCAGCTCGACAACGTGTACGTCTACGACATCGACGACCTGAACAACGTCATCGAGACGAACCTGGAAGAGCGCCAGAGGGAGGCGTTGAAGGCCGAGGAAATCGTGACGGAGGAGGTCCGTTCGTTCCGCCGGTGGCTCGATGCCCAGCAGGCTACGCCCACCATCGTCAACCTCCGCAGGAAGTACGAGGAGGTCAAGAACACCGAGGTGGCCAAGGCGATGACGATGCTCGGGACGGATGATCCGAAGATGAGGAAGGTGGTGGAGTCCCTCGCCTCCTCTCTTCTCAACAAGATCCTCCACGCCCCGATCTCCTCGCTCAAGAAGGACGCCGACGGCCGAAACCAGATGGACCTCGTGTCGGTGGTCCGGGAGATCTTCGACCTGCCGGAAGGATCGGAACGGCCCGGGACCGGGGACGCGGACGAAACCGGAGAGACACCGCAGGAGTAGGTTGCACAACATCAGGAGGAAGGTGGATTGGGCAGGACGAACCA
This sequence comes from Candidatus Deferrimicrobiaceae bacterium, assembly GCA_041633075.1. Lineage (GTDB taxonomy): Bacteria > Desulfobacterota > Deferrimicrobia > Deferrimicrobiales > Deferrimicrobiaceae > CSP1-8. Next base: position 561 of record JBFKGZ010000106.1, read on the forward strand.
GGTGATCCGTCTCGGCAGCCGAGGCAGCAAGCTCGCCCTGTGGCAGGCCGAGTTCATCCAGTTCGAGATCGAGCGGAAGACGGGCAGGAAGGTCGAGATCACGAGGATCAAGACGACGGGGGACATGATCCTCGATGTCCCGCTCGCCCGGGTCGGGGGAAAAGGACTGTTCGTCAAGGAGATCGAGGAGGCGCTGCTGTCCGGGGGCATCGATCTCGCGGTCCACTCGATGAAGGACGTTCCCACCGATCTGCCCGACAGGCTTGCGATCGTTGCGATCACGCGACGCGAGGATCCGCGGGACGCCTTCCTGTCCGTGAAGTACCGGAAGTTCGAGGAGCTTCCGCGAGGGGCGAAGCTGGGGACGAGCTCCCTGCGCCGGCAGACCCAGCTTCTCGGCCTTCGTCCCGATCTTTCGGTAGAGACTCTCCGCGGGAACCTCGACACCCGCATCCGGAAGATGGAAGAAGGCCGCTACGACGCCATTATCCTCGCGGCAGCGGGACTTCGGCGCCTGGGATGGGAGGCGAAGATCACCGAGTACATCCCCGAGGAGATGTCACTGCCCGCCATCGGGCAGGGGGCGCTGGGGATCGAGATCCGCGTCGATGACCCGGATACCCGGGAGGCGGTCTCGTTCCTGAACGACCGGGACACCGCCTTCGCGGTTCGTGCCGAGCGGGGGTTTCTGAAGCGGCTCGAGGGAGGCTGCCAGGTCCCGATCGCCTCTTACGGACGTACGGAAGGGGACAGCATCTTCCTCAAGGGAATGGTGGGGCGCCCCGACGGGTCCGAGATCATCCGCGGCAGCGTCAGGGGGAGCGCCTCCGATCCGGAGGCGCTGGGGGTAGGCCTTGCCGAGCAGCTGCTCGCCCGCGGCGCGAAAGAAATCCTGGACGAAGTATACCGGGCGGCGGGCAGTTAGCCGCCATGTCTCTCCGGGGGAAAAGGATCCTGGTGACGCGGGGCGAAGGACAGGCGGAAGAGTTTTCCGCGGTCATCCGGAAGCGGGGGGGCGTACCGGTGATATTTCCCACGGTCCGGCTGGTCCCACCCGTCGACCCCGTCCCTCTGGACGAGGCGATCGCCTGCCTGGGGGCGTTCGACTGGGTTCTTTTTGCAAGCGCCAACGCCGCCCGGTTCTTCTTCGCACGTGCGGCGAAACGGGGAATCCGGCGGATTCCCGAGAGAGTCCGGATCGCCTCCGTGGGGCCCGGCACGACCCGGGAGATCGCGCGGCACGGTTTCCCCGTTCATCTCTCGGCGGAAAGGCACACCGCGGAAGGGTTGGTGGAGACGCTTGCCCGGGAGGGGGTTTCCGGGAAACGGTTTCTTCTCCCGCGGGCCGAGGAGGGCCGGGAGGTAATTCCGGAGGAGATCGGCTCCCGGGGTGGTACGGTGGATGTCGTGACGGCGTATCGGAACGGCCTGCCTGCGGGGGACGAGAAGGCCGCCGCGGAGATCGGGGAGAGGCCTCCCGACGTGTGCACCTTCGCATCCCCTTCGGCGTTCCGGAACTTCTTTTTCCTGCTGGGAGAGGAACGCGCCGCGTCCGTCCTCTCCCGGAGCCGGATCGCCGTGATCGGGGAGGTCACCGCCGGAGCCGTCAGGGAAAGGAATTACCCCGTGGACATCATGCCCGAAACATTCACATTGGCCGGGATGCTGGAGGCGATCGAGGCGCACTTTGCCTCCCCTTCCCGCGGAGGTGAGACCCCATGACGTATCCCGAACACCGCCCGAGGCGGCTGCGAAGGAATGAGGGAATCCGCCGGATGGTGCGGGAGACGATCCTCTCGGTGGACGACCTGATCTATCCCCTTTTTGTTGCCGCCGGCAGGAAGATCCGGAAGGAGATTTCCTCGATGCCGGGCGTTTTCCAGCTGAGCGTGGAAAACCTCGTGAAGGAGGTCAGGGAGGTCCGGAACCTGGGGATTCCCGCCATTCTCCTCTTCGGCATCCCGGCGAAGAAGGACGCCGTGGGGTCGGACGCCTGTTCCGACGACGGGATCGTGCAGACGGCCGTCCGGGCGATCAAGGACGCCGTTCCCGATATCCAGGTAATCACCGACGTCTGCTTCTGCGAATACACCGATCACGGCCATTGCGGGATCCTGAACCCCGCGGGCGACGTGGACAACGACGCGACGCTCGACATCCTGGCCCGCAGCGCCGTGACGCACGCCCGGGCGGGGGCGGACCTGGTGGCTCCCTCCGACATGATGGACGGGCGTGTGGCGGCCATCCGGAGGGCGCTTGACGAAGAGGGGTACGAAGGGATCCCCATCATGTCGTACGCGGCGAAGTACGCGAGCGGGTTCTACGGTCCCTTCCGGGAGGCGGCGGAGAGCGCCCCCGGGTTCGGCGACCGCCGCTCGTACCAGATGGATCCCCCAAACGCGCGGGAGGCGCTTCGGGAGGTGGCGCTCGACATCCAGGAAGGTGCGGACATCGTCATGGTCAAGCCCGCGCTTGCCTACCTCGACGTCATCTGCCGTGTCCGCGATGCGTTCGACCTGCCGGTGGCGGCCTACCATGTCAGCGGGGAGTATTCGATCGTGAAGGCCGGGGAAAAGCTGGGGTGGGTCGACGGACCCCGGTTGATGATGGAGATCCTGGTGTCGATCAAGCGGGCCGGGGCCGACCTGATTCTGACTTACGCCGCCAAGGAGGCGGCGAAGGCCCTCGCGGAGTGACCGGGATGCCGGAACCGACGGACGCCCTCTACAAGGTCGTCGAGATATCGAAAGTCTTCGACGAGGAAATCGAGGCGGAGCTCAATCGCTGGACCGCGAAAGGGTTCCGGTTCGAATCGATCCACTTCGTGACCCAGCCCGGGAACCGGAGGCCCTCGATGGCCTTCCTTTTCTTTTCCCGGGCGACGGGGGAAGGAGGAGGGTGAGCGGTGGCGTTTCGCTGGGAGGAGCAGCGGGAGTACTTCCGGGATGCGCGTCGCGCGCGCTACCTCGCCCGGATCTCCGGCAAGGCCGCCGACCTGATCATCGCCATGTCGCTGTGGCACATACCCGGCGCCGCCGGGGCGTTCGCCGCCCTGTTCTATCTCCTGATGTGCGACGGGTTTCCCGGCGGACGAAGCGCCGGGAAGTGGCTGACGGGCTTCCGGGTCGTCCGCGTCGACCGGGAACCGATGGATTTTCCCTCCTCCCTTCTGCGAAACCTTACCGTGGCCTCCCCGTTCCTTTTCTACCTCGTTCCGTTCATCGGCCCTTTCCTTGCCTTCACCGTGGGTCTGGTGATCCTTCTTATCGAGACGTACCTCGGGTTCTACGACGCCGACGGTCAGCGGGCGGGGGATACGTTCGCCGGGACGCTGGTGGTGGAATCCCGGCAGGACGAAGATGACGTCCCTCTATCTGATTGACGGGCACAATGTCCTCTACCGCACATTTTACGGGCTGCCGCGCCTCACGGCGCCGGACGGGACGCCGACCAACGTCGTGCTGGGGACTTCGCGTATCCTCCTGAAGATTCTCCGGGAGGAGAATCCGTATGCCCTCGCCGCCGTCTTCGATTCCCCCGGGCCCACCCCGCGGCACACTCTTTTCCCCGAATACAAGGCAAACCGGCTCAAGGTTCCCGAGGAGCTCCAGGCCCAGATCCCGCTGGTCAAGGAAGTCATCGATGCGCTGGGCATTCCGAGGATCGAGGTGCCGGGTGCGGAGGCGGACGACATCATCGGCACCCTGTCCCGGCTCGCCGAGGAGAAGGGGATGGATGTCATCATCGTATCTTCCGACAAGGACCTCTACCAGCTTGTCTCGAAGAAGGTCCGCATCCGGGACGGACTGAAGGAAAAGACGGTGGGGGAGGAGGAGGTCCGCGATACCTTCGGGGTAGGACCCGGGCAGGTTGTGGATCTGCTTGCCCTGGCGGGGGACCCTTCCGATAACGTCCCCGGTGTCCCGGGCATCGGGGAAAAGACCGCCTCCGGCCTGATCCGGGAGTTCGGAACGGTGGAAAACCTCCTCGCCCGAACCGACAGGCTGAAAGGAAAGCAGAGGGAGAAGATCGAAAAGAACGCGGAGATGGCCAGGCTCTGCCGGCAGCTGGCGATGATCGACAGGAACGTCCCGCTCCCCCGGGACATCGGCCAGCTTGCGCCCGGGAAGATGCGTCAGGATAGGGTCGCCGCGCTCTTCCGGAAGCTCGGGTTCCGCAAGCTTCTCGAGGAGCTCGATATTCCGCCTGCTGCATTGCCGGTTTCCGATTCCGGGAAGACCCGCCCGCGGGAAGGGATCCCTACGAAAGGGACCGGAGATCTGTTTCGTGCAATCGGCCGCGATGCATCCGCACGGGTGGCCGTCGCCGCTTCGGGGGAAAAGGGGGAGAAAATCGCCGCCGCGGTGGCCGGCCGCGGGATCTGGCTTCTCTCCGGCCATTCCGTCACGGAGCTCATCCGTCGAATCGCCGAGGCGGGGGGTTCGGTCTATCTTTTCGACGGAAAGGCATTCCTGAAGGACCACGGAGACGTCTCCTCCTCCGGCTGGGAGCAATCGCTGTTCGACCTGCAGGTCGCCGCCTACCTCCTCGCACCGGAAGAGGGCACGCCGACCCTGACCAAGCTGCGTGATCGGTTCCTCCCCGGACGCGAGGGGTCGGGGGAGGAAGCGGGCGACCCGGCGGCCCTTGCGGAGGATATCGTTCTGCTCGGAGAGGTCCTCGAGGGGAAACTCTCGGAGGCAGGACTCGCGGGCATCTTTCGCGAGGTCGACATGCCGCTGCTGCCGGTCCTGTTCCGGATGGAAACGAAGGGGATCCGCATCGATGTCGGGATCTTCGGGGAGTTGTCGGAAGAGCTGGCCGAAGGGACGCGGGAAATCGAAGAGAAGGTGGCGGAGATCGCAGGCCCGGAGTTCAACATCAATTCCCCCAAACAGCTCTCGTTTCTCCTTTTCGAGAAGCTCGGACTCCCGCCGGTCAAGAAGACGAAGACGGGCTACTCGACGGACGTGGAGGTGCTGGAGCAGCTGAAGGGTGCGCACGAGATCCCCGGCCTCGTTCTCGAATACCGGACGCTTGCGAAAATACGGTCCACGTACGTCAATGTCCTTCCCGGCATGGTGGACGCGCGGGACGGGCGCATCCACACGACATTTCACCAGACGCAAACCGCCACGGGCCGCCTCTCCTCCTCCGATCCCAACCTGCAGAACATCCCGGTGCGCGCCGACCTGGGAAGGAGGATCCGGTCGGGGTTCGTGGCCGAAGCGGGGTGTCTCTTCGTCGGCGCCGACTACTCCCAGGTGGAGCTGCGCCTTCTCGCCCATCTTTCGGGGGACGCCGAGCTCACGCGAAGATTCCGGGAGGGGGAGGATATCCACGTCGCTACCGCCTGCGCCGTCTTCGGTGTGGCGCCCGCCGAAGTCACGCCCGAGCTCCGTCGCAGGGCCAAGGTGATCAACTTCGGCATCCTTTACGGGATGAGTCCCTTCGGTCTTTCCCGGGAGCTTGGGATCGGCGGCAGGGAGGCGAAGCAGTACATCGACCAGTACTTCCAACGCTATCCGGGGGTGTATCGGTACATCGATGACCTCAAGGAACAGGCGCGAAAGGACGGATACGTTCACACCATCCAGGGCAGGAGGAGATTCCTCCGGGATATCAACTCCCAGAACAAGATTCTTCGGGAGGCGGCGGAGAGGATGGCGATCAATACGCCGATCCAGGGGAGCGCCGCCGATATCATCAAGATAGCGATGATCCGGGTGGACCGCGAATTCCGGGAACGTCGCCTGCACGCCGGGCTGGTCCTCCAGGTCCACGACGAACTGATTGCCGAGGCCCCCGAGGCCGAAGTTCCCGAGGTCGAGCGGATCCTGATGGGGGCGATGGAAGGGGCGGCCTCCCTTTCCGTGCCGCTCACGGTATTTCTAAGCAGGGGAAAACATTGGGGGGAACTCCACTGAGCCCGGTGCATCGGGGGATGAATAGATTGCGGGGATGCCACGTCCTATGAGTGAGAAGGAAAAGGGCCACCCGCCGGACGAAGATCTCGTCCGGGGGGCGCTGGCCGGGGACGAGGGGGCGTTTCGCGATCTGATGGAGCGGTACAAGCGGCGGGCGTACGGGGTGGCCCGGGGGATCGTGGGAGATCCGGACGAGGCCCAGGATGTGGTACAGGATGCGTTCGTGAAGGCATACTACCGCCTGAAAGATTTCCGGTTCGGGTCGAATTTCTACACCTGGTTCTACCGCCTCCTGGTCAACCAGGCGATCGACCGGTGGAGGAAGGTATCGAGATCGCCGACGGTTCCATTCGACGATGCCTGGATTTCCGGGGAGACGTCCGATCCCGAAGCCATGGTCTATCCAAAGACCCCCGAGGAACTGGCGGAGAACCGGCAACTCTCGGAGGGGCTCACACGGGCCATCGCGGCCCTTCCGGAGTACCACCGGACGGTCATCCTGCTGCGGGAAGTGGAGGGGCTTGCGTACGAGGAGATCGCAGGGATTCTCGATTGCTCGGTGGGCACCGTGATGTCGCGTCTTCATTACGCACGGGCGAAACTGAAAGGGGCGCTGAAAGGGTTCCGGGAAGGGTGAAGATATGGATTGCACGAAAACAAGAGAGATGATCCACGACCATATCGACGGGCGTCTTCCGCCGGATGCGGCGGGAGCGGTTCGCGGGCACCTCGGTGCCTGCCGGCCGTGCGCCGCCGAGGAGGAGGAACTCCGGCGGGTCGGCGACATGCTGCGCCTGTGGTCCGCCGTCCAGGTAGGGGAAAGGGAGGTTGGGCTTTCCCCCTTGTGGACGAGAGTCCGCGCCGGGATCGAGGAGCGGAGGGAGCCGGGTCTTGCCCGTCTTCTCCGGCGGTGGTTCTGGGTGCCGGCGGCCGCGGCAGTTGCAGTTGTTGCCCTTCTGTTCTATCCTTCGAATGGGACGAGGGCCCCGTTTCACCCGAAAAGCTTCGACGTCACGGTGGAATCCCTCGAATCCGACACGGCGACCGTAGCCCTGGTGGACAAGGGAGAGGGACTTCCACGGGTGATATGGATTATCGAAAATGGGAAGACCTGATCCGCATCCGGGGCGTTGCCTCCCGGCGATCGCCTTAATCGCCCTTCTCCTTTTCGCGCAATTCGCCGCAGCATCCCCCGACGCCCCGGTCGCGATCGACGTGGGGGTCGTCGTGGCCTCCCATGAGGGTCCCACGATGGACCCCGCACTCTCCTCGATCCGGGACCAGCTTCAATCCATGTTCAACTACTCCTCCTACCGTATGGTTGACCGCCTGAATCGCACCCTTTCCGTTGGAGAAACGGGAGAGTTCGGGCTTCCCGGTGGCCGTTCCATGCGTGTAACTCCCGTCCCCGCAAAGGAAAACAAGGTCAGACTTGCCGTCCAGGTCATGGAGGGGGGACGCAACCTGCTGACCACGACGCTGGGCTTAAGCCGGGGGGGGATGGTAGA
>JBFKGZ010000107.1:0-7993 GCA_041633075.1 Candidatus Deferrimicrobiaceae bacterium
AAGCATCAAAATGACTGTTGATGTATGTGGTCACCTGGAGCCAGGAGCAAACAGAGAGGCAGTCAACAAACTGCCTACCATTAACACAGTTGTGAAATCAAAGCGTCAAGTTCGATGATGCTGACCTACCCCCAAATCCGCAACCTATACGCAACCAGCAACAAAAAAGGGGTCAGGCGGAATTGCCTAACCCCCTGAAACGATTGGTGGGCCACGAAGGATTCGAACCTTCAACCTCCTGATTAAGAGTCAGCTGCTCTGCCGGGTTGAGCTAGTGGCCCTGAACAGTGCAAGAACGTCCCCCTACTGTACGTCCCCCTACTGTAAGGTGGCGCGCCTGGGAGGAATCGAACCTCCGCACCCGGCTCCGGAGGCCGGTGCTCTATCCCCTGAGCTACAGGCGCACTTTCCTGAAATAGCAATACATGGGGTGAGTGACGGGGATTGAACCCGCGACCCCCAGGGCCACATCCTGGTGCTCTGCCGATTGAGCTACACTCACCACGTGGCAAACGGTAATAGAGGATTATACAAACCGGGTCGTGGGGGGTCAACGGGAATCCGGGTCCGGCCTACGGCCGGAACCGGCGCAGGCGGAGGGCGTTCGAGACGACGGTAACGGACGACAGCCCCATCGCCGCAGCAGCGAGGATGGGGGAGAGAAGCACCCGGAAATGGGGGAAGAGGACCCCCGCCGCCACCGGTATGAGCACCACGTTGTAGGCGAACGCCCAGAACAGGTTCTGGCGAATGTTGCGCAGGGTAGCCCGGCTCAGGGAGATGGCCGCCGCCACACCCTTCAGGTCTCCGCTCATCAGTACGATATCGCCCGATTCGATCGCGATATCCGTGCCCGTGCCGATCGCCATCCCCACGTCGGCCTGCGCCAGAGCCGGCGCGTCGTTGATACCGTCTCCCACCATTGCGACAATTTTCCCCTCGGACTGGATCCGCCTTACTTCCTGCGCTTTCTGATCCGGCAGGACTTCCGCGCGAACACGCGTAATCCCGGCCTGCGCGGCCACCGCCTCTGCCGTTTTCCGGTTGTCCCCGGTCAGCATCACCACGTCGAGCCCCATCCCGAGCAAAACGCCGATCGCTTCCGGGGCCCCTTCCTTCATCTCGTCTGCGACCGCCACGACCCCCGAGCCCTTTCCGTCCACCCCGACGAAAATGACCGTGATTCCCGACTCCGAGAATTCCTTCGCGTCGGGAAGGAGCGTTGTCGCGTCGATTCCCTCCTCTTCCAGCCACCTCACGCTACCCACATGAACGCGATGCCCCGCAACCGTCGCGCGGACTCCGTGGCCCGGCCGGGAGTGGAACTCCTCTATGGGGAAAAGAGAAAGCACTCTGTCTGTTGCGCCGCGAACCACCGCTTCGGCCAAGGGGTGTTCCGAACCGCTCTCGGCGGAGGCGGCAAGCGCAAGCAATTCCCGCTCCCCTTCCGCCCCCCGGTAGGGACTGTCGGCTGCGGTCCGCACCCCGGAGAATACCGGCCGTCCACGCGTGACCGTACCCGTCTTGTCAAGAATGACGGTGTCGATCTTGTGCGCCGTCTCCAGCGCCTCCCCGCTCCGGATCAGGATGCCCAGCTCCGCCCCCTTCCCCGTGCCCACCATGATCGACGTGGGCGTGGCAAGACCAAGAGCGCAGGGGCACGCGATGATCAGGACCGAGATTGCGCTCAGCATGGCGTAGGTAAGACGCGGCTGCGGCCCGAAGACCCACCAGGCGGCGAATGTGACCGCCGCCACCCCCATGACCGAGGGAACAAAGTAGGAAGCGATGATGTCCGCCAGGCGGCCGATCGGGGGCTTGCTCCCCTGTGCCTCCTGCACCATCCGGACGATCCGCGCCAGGACCGTGTCCTTCCCCACGTGGGTGGCATGGAGGACAAGACGCCCGTTGACGTTCATCGTGCCGCCCGTCACGGCGTCGCCCCGCCCCTTGTCCCTGGGGATTGGCTCCCCCGTCATCATCGACTCGTCGACCGAGCTTTCCCCCTCCTCCACGGTGCCGTCCACCGGAACCTTCTCCCCCGGCCGCACGACGACCCGATCCCCTGCCGACACTTCCTCGAGGGGGATGTCCACCTCCTCGCCGTCGCGGACCACGCGCGCCGCCTTCGGCTGCAGGCCGACCAGTTTTTTCACCGCTTCGGACGTCTTTCCTTTTGCCCGTGTCTCGAAATACCGACCGAGGAGGACCAGGACGATGATGGCCGCGGAGGTGTCGTAATAGACGTGGGGGGCGGCCCCTTCCACGGCAAACAGTCCGGGGAAGAAGGTGGCGACGATGCTGTACGCGTAGGCGACCGTCGTCCCCAGTGCGACCAGCGTGTTCATGTCGGTCGTCCCGTATTTCGCCGTGGCCCAGGCACCGCGGTAGAACCGGGACCCGACGTAGAACTGGATCGGTGTCACCAGGATCAGCTGGAGGAGGGCGCTCGAAAAAGAGGAAAAGGGAAATCCGACGGAGCCGGCGACCATCTCCCATTGCGCGAGAAGAAACAGCGGGACGCCGAGCAACACGCCCGCACGAAGGCGGTTGAGCAGCGATCGCTCCTCCTCGCGTTGCATCCGCTCCTGCCGCGCAACCGGGTCTTCCTCCGGCCTGATTTCCGGGATGGAATACCCCACTCCCTCGATCGCAACGCGCAACGCCTCCATGTCGGCCACTCCCGGGAGGAACTCGACCGTCCCGGACTGGGTGGCCAGGTTGATACTCGCGGAGAGGACACCGGGCACCGAGAGGAGTGCTTTTCCCGCACGGGCGACGCAGGAGGCGCACGTCATCCCCTCCACCGGAAACTCCGTTTTCTGCACGGGAACCTCGTATCCGGAGTCACGGATCGTGGAGACAAGGCTCGCCATCCGGGTCTTTTCCGGATCTGCCATGACGGTAGCGGTATTCGTGGCCAGGTTGACGGAGGCGCGGGAAACACCCTCGACGCGGGAGAGGCTCTTTTCCACCCGGGCGACGCAGGAGGCGCACGTCATCCCCTCTACCGGAAAGGTCCACCTGGTCTCCTTCCCGGGGGCATTTTCGGGCGGTCCCACGGATGTCTCCCGGGGCATGTGCAGGGCCGCGCAGTTGATCACCTTGTTTTCGTTCATCACCGTATAATGGATGACCGATATCCCCCGTGCGTGTCAAATTGGCCGGAATGGCCGACGGGGTTTGCTGCTATAATCCTATCACCTCGCGCGCCTGTAGCTCAGGTGGATAGAGCAGCTGCCTTCTAAGCAGCGGGTCGGGAGTTCGAGTCTTCCCAGGCGCGCCAGTTTTCCCTTTTCACCATCGAATAGCTCCGGGTTGCGCCGTTTCGACTTCCTCTGCAGGAGAAGGGGATCAGGAAGATTTTGTTGGTTGGCGGGCAAGCGGCAATTATTTAGTAAATTGTTTGTGACGAACACGGGGAATTATCGTCCCCCGCTTTACGTCGGGTCCCTTCCCTTCGTTTTCCTTGTGTTTTCATCGGAAGAGGTTTTTTCGATCGGCTTTTCGTTTCTCTTTTTTGCAGCGAAATATTTTGCCATGATGATCCCACAGCTCGGACATGTCGAAAACTCGATATCAATTCTGATGTACTTACAATTCGGGCAATAGTTCGTTTTTTCCATCAGAGGATTTCCTTCGTTTTTCCGAGGTCATAGCATTCCGCATTCCTTGTTTCCTTTCTCGTATCAATATGTATGCCGGGTGGGGCGATGTTGACGGTGGTAGTGACCGTCCCATGCAAGGCGTTGGTAGCCAATTTTCCCACCCACGAGCCCCTACCTATGTCGGAACCCCTCCCATGCAACCGGTGTATTTTTATAATTTGAAGACGACGAGCCAGAAGAAGAAGATGATGCACGCCACGACCGCAATGACCGTCATGGTAGGTTCAATGTTCGTCAGGGCGTTCCCCCCGATACCGGAGAGAAGGGCGCCATATTCGGCAAGTCCTGCGTGAATCATGTTCCCTGTCCTCCTGCCCGGGCCTCGTGCGGCTTCCCACCTTCCCCTAAACGATAAACGATACGGAGGAAGAGAGAAATAGCGGAGTGGGAGCAATAAAGGCAACGACTCCGAGAAACGCCGCGGGAAGTATTCCTTGCCCCCCGCAACCCCTTGTAATCTTTCCCTGTCAAGAGGTATATTGATCCGGCTGTTTTTTCTATTCGCCCTGCCCTGGGTCGACACGTCCTTAGAAGCGGGAACCCTCCACCCGGAAGGAGGGAAAGGGGTCAAACAGGATGGAAAGAAACTGTAATAATTGCGAGTATTCGAAATTCCAAAGAACGAACGAGTTCGGTGAGAGCGTCACACTCCTCAAGGGAATCTGCAGACGTTTTCCCCCACATTACGCGGTCCGTGGACCCTCGTGGGGAGATTACCTGTTTCCCGCGATTGAAAGCGGTGATTGGTGTGGTGAATGGAAGGAAAAGGAGGAGGAAGAGATGGGAACGGGTTGACCCATCGTCGGTCGTTCGCCTCCGGAATCTGCAGTCCCTGACAATTTCTCCCAATAACCGCCAGATCGACGTTTCCCCTCCCCCTTGTTGAGAATCCCTCGCAAGGAATTGCCCAAAATTGGCGATTTTTTTCGTCTCACTTGGGGACTGGTTCGGTAATACGTCACCCAATCAAGACCACAGCCGAAGCATAATCCTATATATTTTAGTACTTTATGTGTTTTTTCCCATTTTGGACTGTATCTTGCTTGATGTACCGCGACAAGTCGGACGCATCGCCGGGAAAGTACGGAAACCCGGCGAAACGGGAGATAAAAAATACCAGGGAATACCCCTTCGGAGGGATGACGATGGAGCAATTCTACTTGATTTCGGACCAGATCTTCTATTATGTCGAGTTGGGGTGGAAGAGTTTCGGGTGGTGGTTTGTATTGGGAAGCTTATCCTGCACTTTGATTATCGGTTTCGGAATATTTCGATCTTCTTCCCATTAAGGACGATAGACCAGGTCCGGCCCCTTTTCCGGCGTCTTTCCGCCACGTTTTCGGGCTGACGCTACCGACGGCGGACGGGGAGGGAAGGCACGGGAAAAAAAAGGTTTCTCAAGGTCCCCTGTATTCCATTTCCAGTCTTTCAAAATGATCCCTGGCGATCTCGGACCCCTTGTCCGCCGCCTTCTTGTACAAGTGCAGGGCTTCCATTACGTCCTGGGGGACACCTTTTCCGTCTTCGTAAAGGGAACCCAGGTTGATCTGCGCCTCCGTAAATCCCTGTTCCACCGCCTTCCGGTACCATTTCGCCGACTCGACGTAATTCCGCGGAACTCCTGCGCCCCTCTCATAAAGCTCGCCAAGGCTGTTTTGGGCCTCGGGATTCCCCTGTTCCGCCGCCTTCCGGTACCACTTGGCTGCTTCGGTGTTATCCCGGGAAACACCGAGGCCACTGCGGTAGAGATAACCGAGATTGGCCTGCGCCGCCGAATCACCCTGTTCCGCGCCTTTTCGGAGCCATTTCGCAGCCTCGCCGTAATTCCTGGAGGTTCCCCTGCCATCGAAGTACATGATGCCGAGGTTTGTCTGCGCCGCCGCGTAGGCCTGATCCGCCGCCTTCCGGTACCAATGGAGGGCCTTGGCGTCCTCCTGTGGCACGCCGCGGCCTTTTTCGTACATCACGCCAAGACCGTACTGCGCGCCGGGATATCCCTGCTCCGCGCTCATGAAGAACCACCGCACGGCCTCGACGTCGTCCCGGACGACGCCGCTTCCCGACGCGTAAATCCGACCGAGGTTGTTCTGCGCCGCAGCGTTTCCCTTCGTCGCTGCCTTTATCAGCCATTTCAAGGCCTCGGTATAATTCTGCGGAGCGCCTTTCCCTTCGTGGTACATCAAGCCAAGCTTGTTCTGCGCGTCCGCGTTGTCCAGTTCGGCTGCCTTCCGGTACCACCGCATCGCTTCGCCATAGTCCCGCGGAACGCCGTGACCGGTGTAATAAAGAACGCCGAGATCACGCTGTGCGTCCGCGTGCCCCCGTTCCGCCGCCTTGCGGAACCACTTCGCCGCCTCTGCGTCGTTCCCCAGCCCGCCCTGGCGATTGGCGTACATCAACCCGAGTTTGTGCTCTGCCTCCGTATGCCCCTGATCGGCCGCCTTGCGGTACCATTTGGCTGCCTCCGCCTCATCCCGGAAAACCCCGCGGCCGTTCATTTTCATTTCTCCGAGATCGTACTGTGCTTCGGGATATCCCTGCTCCGCGCTTAAAAAGTACCACCTGACCGCTTCGGCGTCGTCCCGGAGAACTCCGGTCCCGCGGGCATACATCTGCCCGAGACGGTGCTGTCCCTCGGGATTTCCCCGTTCCGCGGCCTTTGCGAACCATCGATATGCTTCCGTGTAATTTTGCGGAACTCCCTCTCCCCGGAAATAATGCACCCCCAGCTGCACCTGTGCCTTGATCTCGCCCAGCTTTGCTCGGGTCAGAAGCCGGTCGACCTCTCCCGCTCTGATTAGGCAAGGGTGAAGAAGGATCCCCGACAACAGAAATGCCGTAATCGCCCATATATTTCTGTCCAACGTCCTCCCCCTCCCATCGAAAGGCATACGCTTCATCGTTCCTCCCCGCTTTCCCCCCCGTGGAAACTCCGGGTGATTCCGACAACAGGGGCTTGGCCGAAGGAAAGCATCGATCTTCCTGTAAGGTATTGAAACATTATATCGCTGAAGACCGGCGCCGCCAAGGCATCGCCTGTCCTCTGCCCCGGCATGCCGGACCTCTATTTCTTCCCTTGTCATCGGATTGTCAAACGATGCACTTCTCCTTGTGCCATACGCAGGGATGGCCTATACGGGTAACCAGGCGACCTGGCCCAGGGCGTGGCGGAAGCCAGAGAGGACTTCCTCCGACGCCCGAAGAAACGGGGGAAAAATCAGCCATATCGCGCAAGACGCGCGATATGGCTGGAAAGCGCGGACGGACTTACCCGTTTTCTATCGTTAAAGCCTCCTCAGATATCCACCGTGCTTGATGCCTCACCAAGCTGTCCGTTATCGTCTACCACGACATCCAGAAGAATCGTGGAGCCGGCGGCAGAGGAAGTTGTGTACTCGATCGTATATTCGTTGGACAGGATTTCGGAAATCGTCGTGTACACGGTTGTCAGGTCCGATAAGGTGGGAGCAAAGAAATATTGCCCTCCGGTTTGCGTGGCCAATTGCTGCAACACTGCATTATCCGCGGCGGCGATACCGATCGTAAAAATCTGCACGTTGTTGTCGAAAGCACCAGCGGTCACATCGCTTATCTCTCTGGTGGACTGACCCTCATCCCTGCCGTCGGAAACCGCAACGATCGCGAGTCGTTGACTCGATCGTAAGGATATGTGATCGATCGATTCCCAAAGGGCATCGAACAAACGCGTTCCAAATCTTGTAAAATTAGGGGGGTTGTCGATGGCCGCTTTCAAGGCAACTTGATTATCAGTAAACGGTTGCATCAATTCAATCTCGGTCGCAAACTTGATGACCTCCGCTTCGTCGTTTGCCGGGTCGAGCAGATCAACAAAGGATTTCGCTGCGGTTTCCAATTCCGGTTGATTTCCGAGCGTGCTCGAGCTGTAGTCCAACACCATACCGACGGATACGGTCGGAGGTGTCATGGTATTGGAAACGTTTACTATGCCTGTGAATAACGATCCATTCTCGAACAGGGAAAAGTTGCCCGCCGTCAGGGTGGTAACCGGGGCGTCGGTCCCGTCTCTTACGGAAACGATCACTTGAACGGTCTGGCCCACCACGGTGACGCGGTTGATGGACATGTTGAGAGCTCTTCCCCTACCCGCGAAGGTCGCGGTAAGAAGTGGTGCATCGGCATCGTTGCTGGGGATGTCGAGACCATCGGTGTAATCGATCTGATCGGTGGGAGTAAAACGGATTGTCAGGACGCAGCTTTGTCCCGCAGGAATTCCCGAATTGGAGCAACCGTTACTGTCTATCACGCTAAATGGACTGGTTGGAGGGTTGATTGGTCCTATGGTA
>JBFKGZ010000108.1:0-7691 GCA_041633075.1 Candidatus Deferrimicrobiaceae bacterium
GAGGAGATCGCCGCGCGGCTGGCGGCGGACGGCGAGAGCGTCGCGACGAAGCTCGTCGATCGGGCCGAGATCGGGGCGGTCGTCGCACGCCACCGGGCGGCGCAGCGCCGCATCGTGTTCACGAACGGGTGCTTCGACATCCTGCACGCCGGGCACGCACGGTATCTGCGGGAGGCGGCGGCGCTGGGCGACGTCCTCGTGGTGGGACTGAACAGCGACGCCTCGGTGCGCAGGATCAAGGGGAAGGGGCGCCCGCTCCAGACGGCGAGGGACCGCGCCTATCTTCTGGCGTCGCTCGCCTGCGTTTCCTTCGTCGCGGTGTTTTCCGAGGACACGCCGGTTTCCCTCGTCCGAGAGGTCGATCCCCACATCCTCGTGAAGGGGGAGGACTGGAAGGGAAAGGAAATCGTCGGCTCCGATTTCGTCCTGTCCCGGGGAGGGACCGTACGTACGATCCGGCTACTCCCCGGACGGTCCACCACCGCCATCCTTCGCCGTGCCGGGAAAGGAAAAAAAAGAAGGTCGTAACAGCCGATCTTGCCGCGCGCGGGCGAACCCCCGAAAATCCGGCAGCCCCCCACACCGCTCCCGCGGCCCCATCCTCCATGAGGTCCGGGGGGGGTATTCCTCGACAACCGGGAGGGGGTCACTCCAAGTCGCCACCGGTTTGCGCACAAGCCCCCTTGCATTTCCGGCCAGGCAAGGATCGCGTCGCCGGACCGGCCAATAATCTCTTCCGGCAGGCATCCATCCCGGATCTTTCGGAATCGTATTCTTGCGCAGCCAAAGCGACAGGGAAGGCGTAGCAAGGGGGGAACAAGTCGTGAAACAGATGCGAACGGGCATGAGATTTTGCGTTTTTCTCCCCTCTGTTCTGTTCCTTGCCTGCCTGGCGCAGGCGGCGGCAGCGGATGGGGCACTTGACGGAGAGGTTTTCCTCGTCGATATAGGCGAGGCGGGGAAACCATCCGACGGGAAGGCCACGTTGATCTTCCGGGACGGGAAGTTACGTTCCAGGCATTTCGAAAACGAGTACGGATTCGAAGCGGGTGCGTACACGTCGACGAAAAAGGAAGACGCCATCACGTTCGCAGCCGACATCCGAAGTAAATCCCACGGAATGATCCATTGGGAGGGTACGGTACGGGGAAACAAGGTAGACGTTCGCTACACCTGGACCGGCAGGAGACCCAAGTGGTACCAGACCAACCCGAACCCGAAAACGACGGAGCATTGGGCAAGGTCCGTCACGACATGGCCCACGGAAGACCCCGGACCCCCGGGGGGAGGATCAATCTCGCATCTCCTGGACGGGAAAACGTATCTCGTCAAGTCGGGGGAACAGGGGAAGGATGCCAGCCACCACGACGATTACCTGATCTTTCGGGACGGCATGTTCGTCTCCAGCGACTGCGCGGAGTTGCTGGACTTCCGGGAATCGACCTATTCCGCAACCAGGCAAGGAGGCAGAATCCGTTTCCGGGCGCAGTCCACGAGTCCGACGCACGGCACCATGATCTGGGACGGGACCGTGCGGGGCGATGTCATGGAGGCAACGGCCCGGTGGATCGATAAGCGCTGGTATTGGACAATCGACAGGATGTACTGGTTCAAGGGTAAACTGCTGGAATGAAACTTGAGGGCGGCGGCGGATCGGCCAGCCCCAAGCCGGCCGGGAGGGGAATCCGGCTCGCGGCCAAGATCGCGTTTCTCGTGGGAATCCTTGTGTTCCTAAATTATGCGATCGGGTGGCTGGCCAACCTCTTTGCTTTCCAGATGTGGCCCCAACATGCCAACATGGCCGTTTTCGTACTGTTCGCCTCGATCGTCTCCTACATTGTCCTCCTGGCGATCCCCTTCCTCCCCGGCATCGAGGTGGGCCTCATGCTGATGGCCATGCTCGGGGCCAAGGGAATCGTAATTGTGTACCTATGCACCCTGCTGTCCCTTTCCTTAAGCTTTCTGTTCGGAAGGGTTCTGCCGCCTCGCTATCTCGCCCGTGCCCTGGGGTGGTTTCACCTCAACAGGGCCAGGGATCTGATCACATCTCTTGAGCCGCTGGAGGCGGAGGAGCGCCTCCGGTTTCTCCTGAAGAGCGCACCGTCGCGGATCGTCCCCTTTCTGCTTCGGCACCGCTACCTCATCATCGGTGTCCTGTTCAACATTCCCGGCAACGCCTTGATCGGGGGCGGCGGGGGCATCGGGCTCGTCGCGGGGATGAGCAGGCTGTTCCCGTTTCCGAAGTACCTGCTCCTCATCTGCCTGGCGATCACGCCCGGCCCGATTCTCTTCCTCCTGCGCGCCGCGCAGCAGTGAAAGATCGTCCGGAAACTTCCCTGCTTCTTGCCGTTCCGCAAATCGGATATTTTCCCGTTACGCCCGGGCGATTGCCACCGCCCGTTTCCTTTGCAGCAATCCGACCAGTAACAGGGAAAGCGCCGCCAGGCCGATGAAGACCACGAATCCCGTCGCGTAGCCGGTGCTCCCCCGAACCTGCACGAATATTCCCATGATCGGCGGGATGGCGAATCCCCCGAAGGCGCCCAGCCCCCCTACCCAACCGGCAGCCCCGCCCACCGCCTCGGGAACCTCCTGGGCGACCAGTTTGAACACTGCCGCGTTGGTAACGCCCATCCCGACGGCAAGGATAACCTCGGCGGCGACGGCAAGGCCGAAGCTGCCGGAAAACGTCATCAGAATCGCGCCAGCCAGCATGGTCCCCAGGGAAAGGATTCCCGTGGTTTCCCCGCCGATTCGGTCCGAGAGGTATCCTCCTCCCACCCGGACGAGGGAAGTGAGTATCGAGTAAATGCCGGCAAGGGTCCCCGCCACGACGAGACTCGTCGAGTGGAAGGAGATCCAGTAGACGGGGAGCCAGGCAGTCAAGGCGATGAATCCGCCGAAGGTCGTGAAGTAGACCGCCACGAGAGCCCACGTTTTCCAGATCTTCGCGGAGAGGATCAGGCTCTCGACCAGATTGCCGGCCGGAAAGATCTCCTGGCCAAGCGCCGCGGAGACCTCCTTGGCTTTTTCCGCGGACAGTCCCTGCGCGATCATCTGGAAGTACCACGCGTTCCTCCCGACGCCCGCGTACAGGCCGGTGCCCACCACGAGAAAGGCAAGCCATGCCAGGTAGGACCCCGGGAGTCCCATGGACACAAGGGCAAAGGGCAGTATGAGCGTGAAGATGCCGGGGGCGAGGTTCCCGATCCCTGCATAGATCCCCAGGGCTGTCCCGTGCCGGGCCTTCGGATACCAGTACGCCACCTGGCTGATCCCGACGGAAAAGGTGGCGATCCCGCTACCGCACAATACCCCGAGAAACAGGATCAGCGGGTAGAAGGAGGGGGTCAACCTCTCGGGGTAGCAGAAGTAGAGAGTGAAAAAGAGTCCGGCCATGCCGATGATGGAAAAGAGAAGGAGGACCAGAAAAGGTTTCCTTCCCCCTGTTGTATCGACCCAGGCGGAGAAGGGAATCCGGAGCAGCGACCCGGACAGGGAGGGGGCGGCCACGAGGAGCCCGACCTCGAGGGGGCTCAAGCCCAGAATCCCCCTCAAACTTTTCGCTGTGGGGCCGAAGAGGGAGACGGCGGCGAATCCGATGAAAAACCCGAGGGTGGCCCCCGCGAGTCCCCGGGCCGGGGTCCCCCTCGTTACCGATCCCATGCGTTCATTCGCACGCGAGGGTATGTGCAAAACGCGTCAACTCGGCTTCTCGCACCCTTTGCGCGTGTAGTACCACCAGTTGATCGCCGTGGCAATGACGTAGTACACGCCGATGCCGAGGAAGAACGGAACCGGAGAGCCGAACCTCGTAATCACGGTTCCGATCAGCGTTGCGAAGATGAACGGACCGTACGCCGCAACCGCTGCGGTCCAGCCGATCACCCCTGCACCCTGCCGGGGAGAATGCGAGAAGACAATCGGATACTGCCGGAACGTGGACGCGTTCCCGACCCCGGCGAGCAGGAAGATCACCAGCATCAGGGCGACGAAGTAGGGGAACTGGGCGAGCGACGTCGGCGTCAACAGCCCGGTGAACGCCATGATCCCCACGCAGATGACCAGTCCGATCCCGACGATGTGCGTCAAGATTCCGCCGCCGACCCTGTCGGAGACCGGTCCCGCGCCGACGCGTGCGGCCGACCCGACAAGGGGCCCGAGGAACGCATACGTCAGGGGATCGGGCGCGCCGGGGAAATTGCCGTACAGCGTTTTGATGAGGAGCGGGAACGCCGCCGAAAACCCGGAGAACGAGCCGAAGGTCATCACGTAGGTGATTGTGCAGAACCAGGTGTGTTTGTTGCTGAAAATATCGAGCTGCTCCCGGAATGAGGCCAGCACGGGAACGCTGCGAAGCGACGACCATCCCCAGACGCCCAGGAGAAGCAGCAGCGGGACATACCACAGGGCGGCATTCTGCAGCCAGACCTGGGAAGGCCCTCCGCCCATGACGAGCGTCTGCGAGGTCCCGATGACGGCAAAGCCGATGATCCAGGGAGAGGCAAACTGGGCCAGGCTCACGCCGAAGTTGCCGACGCCGGCCTGGATGCCGAGCGCCGTTCCCTGCAGGCGCTTGGGGAAGAACACGCTGGTGCTCGGCATGTACGAGGAGAAATCGCCTCCGCCGAACCCCGCAAACAACCCCAGCACCAGGAAGACCCAGAAGGGCGTTCCGGGAGTCATGACGGCGAGGCCGATCCCTACACACGGGATCATCTTGATCAGCGTCGAAATGCTGATGACGTGCCGGGTCCCGAAGATCGGGATGAGGAAGGCATGGATGATCCGCAGGGAGCCCCCTGCCAGACCCGGCATCGCCGCGAGCCAGAAAAGCTGCATCGTGTCGAACCGGAACCCGATTTGAGGCAGGCGAACCACGATGGCGCTCATCATGAACCAGGTGGCGAACGAGAAGACCAGGGAGATCGTCGTGATAGTGAGCGTTCGCCAGGCGATGCGCTTGCCTTCGGTTTCCCAGAACTGCTCGTCCTCCGGTTCCCAGCGTGCAAGCCATGTGGAGGAGGGATCCGCCGCGACGATTCCGCCTATATCGTCCGTCCGTTGTGAGGGGGTTCCGGTCTCCGTCGGCACGTGCTTCCTCCTTTACTTCCCGTCTCTCGCGGGGAACTGCCCCTTCCGGTTCCAGAAGAAGAGCAGGTAGGGACGCCATGCGTACGAAACGGGGATCGTGAAGAGGTGCACCAGCCGGGTGAACGGGAGGAGGGCCACCAGGGCGAAGGCATTGACCAAATGGAACTTCACGATCACAGGAAGCGTGTCGACGTAGGCGGTCTCCGGGTGCAGGCGGAAAAGGGACCCGAGCCAGGGAACCGCGGTGTGCAGGTACCAGGCGGAGCCCCACCGGTATTTCCATGCGATGTAGACACCGGAAGCCACCTGCAGGAACAAAACCAGGAGGAGGATCCAGTCCATAGCCGTCGTGATCGCCAGCAGGCGCGGGCGAAGCAGTCGCCTTGCCACAAGCAGAGCGCAGCCGAACAGCGCGAGCAGGCCCAGGGCAAACCCCGTCGCCTCGACGACGAACAGGCGCGCGGGCGTGCCGATCAGTATGCCCCATGCCCCGGGGAAAAGGGCGGCCAGGATATGGGCGAGAAGGATGATCAGTATCCCGTAATGCCAGGGGACGGATCCCCAGAACAGCCACCGGTTCTCGAGGAACTGGGTGGAGTGGCTGGTGTAGGAGAACCGGTCGGAGAAGTACCGGTACACCCCGGCGCCGACGCCCAAGAGGACCGCCGCATAGGGAAACGCCCCGAAGAGAAATTCCGTCATGGCTTTCTAAACCTCCGTCGCCGGTTGTTCCCGCGGCGCTTCCGCCGCGTCTCCGCGAAACCCCGGGACAAGGATCATCCGCAGGGCGCGCAGGACATCCCCGTACGGGTTTCCGGAATCGGCGAACGACCCGATCATCTTGGCAAGCGCGGGATCGAGACCGTCCTCCACCAGGATTCGCGCCTCCTCGTCACCGGCCGGCCCCGCGAGGAACCGGAGCAGGACCGTGACGTGGTCCGGCAGCTCCCGACCGGCGCTGAATCCCCGGGAGGAATACATCGCGGAAAGCCCCGCGAGGAAGACCCGCCTCTTGTACCCCTCCCCGAAGAGGTGAACCCCCGCGTAGGGGGCACAGGTCGCCTGCAGGTCGAACGTCGCGGTGAAGACCTCCTCCGCGCGGGCGAGGGGGGTCTCCGCCAGGAAGGCGCGGACTCTCCCCAGGAGCGAAGCCGCCTCCGGGTGCACGCCGGCGAGGGCCAACGCTCCCTCCGCCGCCAGCTCGGCTTCCCTTCCGCGGGGGTATTCGAGCAGGCCCGCGAACGTTTCGAGCACGGCCTTGTCCCATCCGGAGAGCGTCATCGTCCTTTCCCGCCCCTCCCCCTCCGGAGAAAGCCGGTCCCGGTCTCGCCCTTGGCCGCGTAGGGGTCTTCGAACGATTCGATCGCGCTCTCCCGGGCGGCCGGAGGGATGACGAACCGGTCCTCGTACGCGGGAAGGGAGGTGAGACGGTAGATCTCTTCCGCTTCGCGGGAGGAGATCCCCGCCCGGCCCAGCGCGCGCTCCGCCTCGCCGGGGGATTCCTCGCCCACGGTCTTGGCCTTCATGTGGATCCTCACTGCCATGATGCGCGCAAGGACATCGGTCACGACGGTCTCGTTCCCGGCGGCCAGAAGGGATGCCAGATACCGGACGGGGACGCGGGCGCTTTCCAGGGAACTGAAGAAATCCCCCGCGAGCCGCTGCCTTCCGTTCGCAATAAACGCCACGACCGGAAGAAGTGGTGGGACGTAGAAGAGCATCGGGGCCGTCCGGAACTCCGGGTGCAGGGGAAGGGCGATTCGGAATTCCTTCACGAACCGGTACACGGGAGATTTCCGGGCGGAGTCGATCATGGCATCGGGAACACCGCTGCGACGCGCCGCCGCGACGACCGTCTCCTCCGAGGGGTCGAGGATGACGTCCCGCTGGGCTGTAACCAGGCGTTCCGCGGGGGCCTTCGCCATCTCCTCGATCCGGGCCGCGTCGTACAGGAGGACGCCCTGGTACCGGATCCGGCCGACGCAGGAGTGGAAGCAGGCCGGCGCCTGGCCCGTCTCTACCCGGGGATAGCAGAGGATGCACTTCTCCGATTTCCCGCTTTCCCAGTTGTAATAGACCTTCTTGTAGGGGCAGCCGGAGATGCACATCCTCCAGGCACGGCACTTCTCCTGACTCACGAGAACGATCCCGTCCTCTCCCCTCTTGTAGATGGCGCCGGCGGGGCAGGAGGCGAGGCAGGAGGGGTTCAGGCAGTGGTTGCAGATTCGGGGAAGGTAGAAGAAGAAGATCCGCTCCAGCGCGAACATCTGGCCGCGCTCCTCCTGGGTGAGGTTCGCCAGAGAAGGGTCTCCCGCGGCATAGATCGTCGATCCCCCCAGATCGTCGTCCCAGTTGGGGCCCGCCTCGATATCGATCGGCTTCCCGGTGATCTGCGAGATCGGGCGCGCCGTGGGCTGATCATCCCCCGCGGGGGCGCCGAACAGGTCGGCATACCGGTAGGTCCACGGTTCGTAGTAGTCGTCCAGGGTGGGCAGGTACGGGTTGAAGAAGAGGTTGGCGAAGGATCCCAGCCTCCCCTGGAGGCGCAGCTCCAGTTTCTCTCCCCTCTTGTAGATGGCGCCGGCGGGGCAGGAGGC
>JBFKGZ010000109.1:0-7662 GCA_041633075.1 Candidatus Deferrimicrobiaceae bacterium
GCAGAATACGGAAATCGTTGGCGGGCACCGAATGAAACGGTTGCGGAAAATGACCGAGTGGATTCCCTTTGCAGCGGGCAATCCATCGGAAATACGGGATTCGCTCCATCGCGTCCGGGAGGCCCTCGGAAGAATTGAAAACCGTCAACTGATGAATGCGCAACACGGTTCCATCCGGGAGTATGAATTCAGGGTGTTTTCCCAGTGGGGAGAGGACGGAATCATCCAGTTCCTGATCAGGAACGTAGCGATACGGAGGAAGACCTTCGTGGAATTCGGCGTGGAAAACTATGTCGAATCGAATACGCGTTTTCTTCTTGTCCATAACAACTGGTCGGGACTGGTGATCGATTCGAATGAGGATCACATTCGATATATCAAGAGGGATCCCATCTGCTGGAGACACGATTTGCATGCGGCATGCGAATTCGTGCACGCGGAAAACATCAACAAGATCCTTGCATCCAACGGAACGACCGGGGATATCGGTCTCCTGTCCATCGATGTCGATGGAAATGACTATTGGATTTGGGAGGCCATGGACGCCATTACTCCCGCGATCGTGGTGATCGAATATAATCACCGGTTCGGCCCGGAAAGGGCGGTAACCATTCCCTACGATCGAAATTTCCTCCGGGAAAAGGCCCATTACTCCAATATTTATTATGGTGCTTCCCTTCGCGCCCTGTGTCTCCTCGGGAGCCGGAAAGGGTACGCATTCGTCGGGTGCAACTCGGCCGGCAACAATGCCTTTTTCGTACGAAAGGACCTCAAGCCGGATTGCATAAAGGAGGTGACCGTGGAGGCGGGTTTCGTCGCGGGCCGGTTTCGAGAGTCCCGGGACGAAAGCGGACAACTGCTCTATCTTTCGGGAGAAGAGGAACGGAAGATTCTCTCCTCCCTGCCTCTTCAAGAGGTGAAACAGTAGCATGGACGGCATCGTCCTGATCACGGGAGTCGCAGGCTTCATCGGGCGATACGTAGCACAGCATTTCTCTTCCGAGGGATGTTCCGTCGTCGGCATCGACCATGCTTCTCCCGAGAATGCGCCGCTTTCCACCCTGTCGGCATATTACAACCTGCATCTTCCGAACCCAGCGTTGATCGATCTGCTAAAGAAACATTCCCCCGCCATCTGTATCCACTGCGCAGGACGTTCCTCCGTCGGCTTTTCCCTTACCGAACCCTCATCGGATTTTTATGACGCCACGGTTCTGAATTTTGAGATTCTGAACGCCTTGCGTCTCCATGCACCGGATTGCAGGTATCTCTTTCTCTCGAGCGCGGCGGTATACGGCAACCCCAAATCGCTTCCCGTGAAGGAGACCGAACCTCCGGATCCCGTTTCGCCGTATGGCTTTCACAGATGGCAGTGCGAGCAGTCATGCCTGGAATTTTCGAAAATTTACGGCATGTCGACCGCCAGTCTTAGGCTCTTCTCGGCATACGGACCCGGCCTCCGTCGTCAAGTCCTTTGGGATATATGCCGAAAGATCTTCCTTCATAAATCCTTATCCCTGCAAGGAACCGGGAAAGAGAGCCGCGACTTCATCCATGCAATCGATATCGCAAGGAGCTTGAAAATCGTTTCCGATAACGCTCCGATGCAGGGGGAAATCTACAACGTGGGGAGCGGGCAGGAGGTGACAATCGAGGAACTGACGAGGATGATTCTCTCTGCCACGCAGTCGAACCTCTCTCCCCGTTTCGACGGAGTCGTCCCTCCGGGGACCCCGCGCAACTGGAAGGCCGATATCTCCAGGCTGGAATCCCTGGGGTTTGCTTCCCCCGTTCCCCTGGCACAGGGAGTGAAATCCTACGCAAGCTGGTGCCGTGCGGAATTGTTCGGCATATGAGTCCCCCTTTCCGCATTGCATTGTTCAACCAATATGATCAAAGCTGGGTCGCCGGAACGGAATATATCCGAAACATCGTTTTCGGTCTATCGAGTCTGCCGCCGGAAGAACAGAACGCATTGGAAATCAGTTTAATCACGAGAAAAACAATCGACGACAGCCTTCGGAAACGAACCGAATCCTTCCGGGGGAAAGTTCATTTCATCGAAGAGATTCTCGGACCGGAGACCTTTTGGAAAAACACCAAATGGAAAGCCGCAGGCTTGGTTCTCAATCGGCCATATTATCGGTACGAGGGCTTTTTAAAAAAACAGGCGTTCGATTTCATTTACCCCTATGTCAGTCCATGCAACGATGCCCTTTCCAGAAATTCCGCGGCATGGATTTTTGATTTTCAGCATAAATATCTGCCAAAGAATTTTTCCCGAACCGAGATTCTCCTCCGGAATCGGTATTTCGACCTTATCGCACGAAGCGCATCGACCGTTGTATTAAGCAGCAGGTGCGCCCAGGAAGATTTCCATATGTTCTTTCCTGACGCATCGGACAAATCAACCGTATTGTCATTTGCGACGGTCCCTGCCCCCGAATGGCTCGAAGGAACCCCGGCCGACACCCAAAAGATATATGCTTTGCCGGAACGGTTTTTTATCGTAAGCAATCAACTGTGGCAACATAAAAATCACCTGGCCATTCTCGAAGCGCTGCGTTTGCTGAAAACCGAGGGAATGCATCCGATCACTGTCTGGACCGGCCAGCCGAGCGACTACCGGAGACCCGGTTATTCTGAATGGATAGCGAAAACCATCCGGGAATACCAGCTGGAGCGCCAGGTCTTCCTCCTGGGGTTGATTCCGAAAGTCGACCAGATGCAACTCATGAGGCGCTCGATAGCGGTCATTCAGCCATCCTTATTCGAGGGATGGAGTACCGTTGTGGAGGAAGCCCGATGCATCGGCAAACCGATTATCCTTTCCGACATACCGGTTCATATCGAACAGAACCCGCCGGACAGCGCGTATTTCGACCATACCTCCTCGGCTTCCTTGGCGCAGATCATGGCAAAATGGTGGAAGTCGTTATCCCCCGGACCAAACGCAGGACAAGAAACAGCTGCAAGGGAGAAAAACCGGAAGGACGTCCGGGTTTTTGCAAAAAAGTTTTTGGAAATCGCCGGGAAAAACCAGTAATACCAGATCCGCGGAATAGATCATTCCTTACGACCGCAAAGCGAAAGACACCTTCGGTTCCTCGACTCGTTTTCGGGCCCCAAGACCTCAAACCGGGGGGTTCAAGGAAATTTCCTTGTACGCCTCCTCGACAGTAGACGTCAGCGAATCCCCCGAAAAAAACTTGTCCACATATCGTTTTCCGGCGCTTCCCACAGAATTTCGGAACTCCTCGTCCCGGAGCATGTGGACGACAGAGGAAATGAAATCGCCGGGGTTGTCGGCAACGAGGATTTCCTTCCCGGGTTCCGCTCGGATTCCCTCGTTCCCGTACGTTGTCGTGACGACAGGCACCCCTGCTGCCATGGCATCGAGGATTTTCACGATGATCCCTCCCCCGGCCAATATCGGAGCCACGAATACCGATGCTGACTTGACCATCTCCTCCACCTGCTCGATAAAACCGGTCAGTGTCACCCGATCATCACGGGAAAGTTCCCGCTCCAATGCTTTGGGAATCCCCCCGCCCGCCACCCAGAATTCCGCTTCCGGGACCTCTTTCCGCACAGATGGCCAAATGGTTTCCCAGAAATACCGAACCGACTCCACGTTCTGAGGACGGTTCATCGCACCGAGGAAGAGGATCCGTCCCGGAACTTCCTTCCGATGGATTCCCGCGAAATCGATTCCTCCCGGGTAGCGCAGGGCGCGGAACGCGACGCCTGCGTATAGCCTCTTCGCCCACTCCAGGTCTTCTTCGGACAAAGTGAACACACGCTGAAATTTACGAACCGAGTGGTTCTCTAAACGTTGTTTGGCCTTCCACAAGACCCAATTGGGAATGCGAGAAAACCCCCGGGAGGCCCGATAGCGTCGAAAAGCCGGTTTGGCAATGATGTCGTGGCAGGAAAGAACCGATGGAATCCCCAATTGTCTCCTCCAGAAAACCCCCGTCTCCGTGAATTCCACCTGGCAAAGATCGAAACGCTTCCTTCTCAGGATCTCGTTGGCCTTACGGGACAACCGGTAATAGGACCAGATTGTCCTGCAAGCAGACCGGATGCTGTCGGGATTAATCGGCCCATGAACGGGGATGATCTCCACACCCGCAAGCAGGGACTTCAGGTAAGGCACATGCCGCTCTTCTCCGGGAAAACAACGCGAGAGCAGGAATATGGAATGGTGCCGGGAAAGGGATCGAAGCAGGTAAAGGACCAATTTGCCTCCGGCGTGGGGAACACCCGGATACGGAAGGAACGGCGAAACCATCAATATCTTCAGGTTCCACCTCCCTCTTTCATCCGATCCTGCTCTTGATGGCGGACTTGAGACTTCCCGGCTCCCGGCAGAATCGCCAGACGCGGAAATAGACTTTTTTCATCAACCGTTCCAGAACTCCGTCCTTCACCGGGCAGAGGCGAGTGAGAATATCCTCGATTTCGGACTCCATGACATCCCGGATAGTGCTCGATTTGGCATCCTGATGGAAACGGTAATTCGCCAGAACCCGAGGGATTTTCTCCACACGGGCGCCAGCAAGAAGGAATTTCACCGCCAGCTCATAATCCATCGCAAATCGGAGTTTCGGGTTGATCCCTCCGACGCGGTCATACAACTCTCGTCTCCAGAACATCGCCTGTTGCGGAACAAACCTGTTCTCATAAATGAGAATACGAAGGTCAAGAAGAGGGTACGCCGTATACAAACGCTTCCCGTCCGCGGCCACGAGATTGATATTCCCGTACACGATATCGACGTCGGGCCGGGAGGCGAAATATCCCCCCACAAGATGCAATATCCCGGGCTCCAGGGTGTCATCCGAGTTCAGCCACCCGAGAATATCGCCGGAAGTCCGCGAGAAACCTCGCCTGAGGGCATCCGACTGCCCTTCGTCGCTCTCGCTCTGCCAATAGGCAAGGTCGTCCTCCCACTTGCGGATGATTTCTACGCTACCGTCGGTGGACCCCCCATCCATCACGATATACTCCAGGTAGGGATATTCCTGCGCGAGGACGGACCGGATCGTGTTATCCAGAAATGCCGCCTGGTTATAGGACGGGGTGACGATGGAGATTTTCGGATGCACGGGTTGTATTTCCATGAACATGAGTGGAGTTTATATCGATCCGGGTTTTCTTGCGATACAGAGAACCCCGCTGCAGGCGATCCATCGCGATATCGAATTCATCGCGAGGGCGGCCGCTTTCCCCGGGAAATTCAACTCATAAAGACCGTTTCCCTGCAAGGGGGGAAAATCCGCCCAGATCCCCAAAGACATCGTCTTCTCCGTGAAATCGTCCCACGTCGTGATCATCGGCTCGAATCCATGCTCCCGCAACAGCGTCGCAACCTCGTTCCGGGAAAAACGGTATTCCGCGAAATGAATCGTGTCGCCGCGACTCTCCCGCCACTTGAGATAGAGAGACCGCATCGGATGGGCGAAAACCCTCCGGAACAGATTGTCCATCGGCACCGTGAAAAAGAGCAACCCCCCGGGCTGCAGAACCCGGTGTGCCTCCCTCATTGCGCCCCCGCAGCCCTCCTCGAAATGCTCCATCACCCCCAGGGATAGGACGGCGCCCAGCGAGCTTTCCTCGTGCGGCAATTCCCGGATGTCGCCACGGGTCACTTTCAGCGACGGCCGCCAACCTTTGAGCCTGTCGACGACCGTTTCATCATGGTCGATCCCGGCGATGTCGTATCCCCTGTCGCCCAGGTAGACGACCCAGGCGCCGAGACCGCACCCCGCCTCCAGGATCGACGCATCTTTCGGCAAATAGGCCAAAAAAAGGCGTTCACTCGACCGGCGGGGGCAGGCGGCGACCTCCTCCTCGATCCGGCGGGCGCTCCACATATGGTCCCGTTGCGCTTCCGGGTTGCGGATCGTATATATTTTCTTCATGCCGTTCCCCGATGATCCCCGATACCGCCGGCCTCCTGCGGGTCAGTCCTTCAGCGCGATCTCCTTTGCGCTCATCGCGAATCGCCTAAGGAGGAACCGGAACTGCGCGGCAGTGATCCTGCGGGTGCGACGGTTCGCCATGCGATGCCGAAGAACACGGGGAATTCCGAAAAAAGCGGCCCATTCCGCCTTCACGATAGTGCCGAACAGACGCGGCAGGGAATGCTCCCTGGTGAACTTGCCCGATGCTCCCCTGCCCGATACGGCCCCCAGAAAGTGCATGGCGTATCGGTGTGCCGTGTAAAAAGGGGACACCAGGATCTCTTTCAGGGGAAAGTTCTTGAACAGGATCCAGAGGCGGTTCCGCTCGACGAGGAACGCTTTCTGGGAAGAGTAGGTCCCGGCCGTCGCGGAATATTTGTGGTAGACGACGGCATCGAAGACGTAGAAGCACTCCCACCCCGCCCACCGGGCGCGAAGACCCAGGTCGACGTCCTCCCCGTAGGCAAAAAACGTCTCATCGAGCAGGCCGATCCCGTCAAGCATCTCCTTCTTATACACTCCCGCGCAGCCGCTGGGATAGAGCGCCTCCTTCTCCTCGTCGAAGCGCCCGTCGTTCTTCTCCAGCCGGTTATGCCCCCGGGCCAGGCCGTCGGGATAGATCAGGTGCCCCGTGTTGTCGATCTCATCCCTGCGGTAATAGTTGAGGATCTTCGGTGTGAACATCCCGGCCTCGGGGTGGCGCGAGATGGCCTGGTGCAAGGCGGAGAGCCAGCCCGGGTCGACCGCGGTGTCGTTGTTGAGAAGAATCACGTACCTGCCCCCGGCGATCCGGATCCCCGCGTTGTTTCCCCCCGCGAAACCGATGTTCGAGGGAAGGGCGACGACCCGGATCTTCCCGTGCCATCTCTCTTGCAGGAGCCCTACGGACCCGTCCGTTGATCCATTGTCCACGACGATCGTCTCGAAACTGCGGAAGTTCTGGGAAAAAACGGACTCCAGGCATTCTTCGAGAAGGTGCCGGCCGTTCCAGTTGAGCACGATGACGGAAAAAAACGGTGCGCCGGGAGAAGGGCCGCCCAATGCGGACTTACTTCCTCAACCCGCCGGAGGCCGGGTTCGTCCCGCCTCCCTTTTCGAGTTGCATCAGCCTGTTCCTGAGATACGGCTCATCGTAAAATTCCAACGATTTCCGCAACACGTCGATCGCCTCCTGTCTCCTCCCCAGAGCCAGATACATGTTGGTGATGTTTGCGTACGCCATCAAGGGCGAGACCCCGAGATACAGGTAGTGATACGATTCGGCGATCACCTGTCGAGGGAGGACCCCCTTCGAAATTTCGTGCTTCGCGATGTACGCCCGGTTTTCGGGCGAGTCCTTGACAAATATCACAAAAAGTCCGTCGGCAAATACGAGCGACCACCCGGGGTTCCGGGAGAGCTCGGGAATAATGGGCAGGACCTGCCCGGAGGAATCCATCGACTTCAGGACGATGTACGTGATCCCGTATTTTCGCAGAATCTCCTCCCACCCGGGCATCGCCCCCGTGACCATCTGGTGTTCCTGGAACACTTCCTGGTTGTACGTCCTTCCGTCGATGAAGGTAAGCGCCTGCGGGTAGAGCTGCCAGTCGAGAAATCCGCCGATGTCGAAGAAGTTGAACATTTTTCCGGCTATCGGGTTTTTTTTCAGGAACTCCACCGCGGGGAAGGAGAATTTGTGCTCGGTCATCCC
>JBFKGZ010000110.1:0-7347 GCA_041633075.1 Candidatus Deferrimicrobiaceae bacterium
GCAGGACGGTCTCCGCGGGAAAGGTGAGCGGGGACCGGCTCGAGAAGTTCATCACCCCGTAGAGGTAGACGTCATCCATGACGGGAACGGACAGGATCGACCGGAAGTCACGGATTTCCTGGGCCACCGCAAGAGAGGGCGGAGAGGCCTGCACGTCG
Organism: Candidatus Deferrimicrobiaceae bacterium; assembly: GCA_041633075.1. Taxonomy (GTDB): domain Bacteria; phylum Desulfobacterota; class Deferrimicrobia; order Deferrimicrobiales; family Deferrimicrobiaceae; genus CSP1-8. The sequence continues at coordinate 159 of JBFKGZ010000110.1, forward strand.
GGGAAGAATGCCGGAGCCCGTTTCTGTGCCGCCTGCCCGGCAACCCCTTCCCCCGGCTTCATCCGGAAATCGAACCGGCTGCATTCCTCGATCTCCAGGCAGGACGAAACCCACAGGACGAGGTACTCCCCCCGCGGGTCGCGCCGGTAGACGCAGACGCACTCCGCCCCGGATTCCCGGGCAAGAAGGTCGCAAATGTACTTGAGGCGGTTCTCGACCTGGATGTTCGAGTTGGAGATCTCGACGACCCGGGAGAGGAGGGCGAACTTATCGGTCGGGTTGTGCATGGGACCGGTCAAACCCGCACGCCCCTTTTCCTGAGCGCCTTCTCATAGGCGGACACATATGCCCTGGCGGAGGCATTCCAGGAGAAATCCTTCGCCATTCCACGTTTCATGATCGCCTCCCACCGCGGCTTGTCCGCGTAGGCGACCAGGGCTCTCGAGAGAGCGTCATTGAGCTCCGCCGGATCGTAGCCGTTGAATATGAACCCCGTACCCCGGGCGGGGTCCTCATCAGCATCCACCACGGTATCGGCAAGCCCCCCCGTGTTCCGGACCACGGGAACCGTGCCGTACTTGAGGCTGTAGATCTGATTCAGACCGCACGGTTCGTACTTCGACGGCATGAGGTAGATATCGGACCCGGCCTCGATCTTGTGCGCCAGCCGGTTGTCGAACGAGAACCGGAGGGAGATTCTGTTCGGGTGGAGACGTCCGATTTCGGACATCGCCTCCTCGTATTTCCTCTCGCCCGTTCCGAGGATGACGACCCGAACGGGCTGCTTCCCCAGCCAGTCCCCGATCTGCTCGATCAGGTCGAATCCCTTCTGGGCGGTCAGTCGCCCGATGACTCCGATGACAGGCTCGTCCACGGGCCCGGTCCAGCCGAATTCGGCAAGAAGATCTTCGCGGCAGGCCTTCTTTCCCGTCAGGTCCTTGCGGGAGTACCGGGCGTCGATCAGCGGGTCCGTCTCCGGGTTCCAGTCCTCGTAGTCGACGCCGTTCAGGATCCCGAACAGGTCGGCCCGACGCTCGTAGAGCACACCCTCGAGCCCTTGACCGTATTCCGCCGTCTGGATCTCCCGGCTGTAGGTGTCGCTAACCGTGGTGAGGATGTCGGAGAATACGAGCCCCGCCTTCAGCACGTTGAGCTTTCCGTAGAACTCCACGCCCTTGGGGGTGAACAGTTCCCAGCCAAGCCCCGTGATCGGGAGGTCGTGGTTCCAGAACAGCCCCTGGTATCCGAGGTTGTGGACGGTGAAAACGGTTCCGGTGGATCGGAACGCCGCTCCGTGCGAGTAGAGCGTCTTGACATAGGCGGGAACCAGGGCCGTCTGCCAATCGTTGCAGTGGAGGATATCGTAGGAGCGTCCCGACCGGGCGATCCATTCCATGATCGCCCGGCAGAAGAAGGCGAACCGCTCACAGTTATCGACGTAGTCGCCGTCCTTCGTGCCGTAAAAGAACTCCCGGTCGAAATACCGGTCGTTGCGCACCAGGAACGCCCGCACCCCGTCGCCTGCATCCGTCTCCATGACGATGCCGAGCTCCTCCCTGTGCCCCATGGGGACCCGCACGGGAGGACCGGAATGCGCCAGAGGGAAACGATCCCGGTCCACCGTCCGGTAGAGCGGCAGAATGATGTCGGCCTCCACGCCGATCCTCCGCAGCGCCTTCGGCAGGGACCCGGTGACGTCGGCCAGTCCTCCCGTCTTGGCGAACGGGACGATCTCGGGAGATGCGATGAGGACCCTCATAACGACGTCTGTTTCTCCCCTACGCCGGCAGCTCGCGGAGGAACTTGGCCGACTCCTCGGGAGGGATCGGGTTGATGTAGAACCCGGACCCCCATTCGAACCCGGCGACTTTCGTCAGCTTCGGCATGATCTCAATATGCCAGTGGTAGAAGTCGTTGCCTCCGGACCGGAAGGGCGCGCTGTGGATGATGAAATTGAAGGGGGGGTCATCCAGGGCCAGCTTGAGCTTGCGGAGCGTCCGCCGGAACATGGCCCCGAGCGATCGGATCTGGTTCTCCTCGATCATCTCGTACGCGCACTGGTGGCGCTTGGGGACAATCCACGTCTCGAAGGGAAACCGGGGGGCGTACGGACAATAGGCGAGAAACTCCCCGCTCTCCTCGACGATGCGCACTTTCTGGTCCATCTCCTGGACGATGATGTCGCAGAAGAGGCACCGGTCGCGGAACCGGTAGTAGTCCCGGCATCCGGTCATCTCCTCCATCACCCGTTTCGGCACGATGGGAAGGGCGATCACCTGGGAATGGCTGTGGGCGAGGGAGGCGCCGGCGGCCAGTCCGTGGTTCTTGAAGATGAGAACGGATTTGAAGCGCTCGTCGTTCATCAGGTCGATGGTCCGCTCCCGGTATGCGCGCAGAACATCAGCCACCCTCTCCTCGGGCAGGTCGAACAGATCGAGCTCGTGCTTCTCCGTCTCGATCACGACCTCGTGGGCCCCGACACCGTTCATCTTGTCGTAGATCCCCTCCCCGGCCTTCCCGAGGTCTCCTTCGATCCGAAGCGCGGGGAACTTGTTGGGCACCACGCGGAGCGTCCACCCTTCGTGGCCTGTCGCGTGGGGATTCGGGTAGACAAGGATCTCCGGGGGGGTCATCCGCTCGCTCCCCGGGCACAGGGGACAGAACCCCTCCTTTCGGTTCGCCTTCTCCTGTGGAAAATCCTGGGGCCGGCGCCCCCGTTCCGTGGAGATGATGACCCACCGGCCCACAATGGGGTCTTTTCGTAGTTCCGTCATGATTCCTCCGGTAATGGCGTGGAAGAAACGTGAAGGGGCGGACGAACATGTCGCCGGGGGCCTGCGGCAAAAAGCCCTCTTATCTGCCTTCCTCCTCCTCGGCGACCGTCTTGCAATCGATGCATAACGCGGTAACCGGCCTCGCGACAAGCCGCTTCTCGCCGATTTCCCCGCCGCACCCTTCGCAAACGTCGAACGTGCCGTCATCGATCCGCTTCATGGCCTCCTTGATCTTGGCAAGGAGCTTGCGTTCCCTGTCACGGAGGCGGAGGGTGAAGTTCCGGTTCGATTCCAGGAGGGCCCGATCGGTGGGGTCAGGGAAGTTCTCCTCCGTGACCGAGGTCATGTCGGAGACTGTTTTTCCCGCCCCGGCCAGCAGATCGTCCATCTGGCGCTGGAGCTCTTCCCTGCACTTTTCCAGGACGCGGCGGTTCATTCCACTCCTTTCCCGAGTAGCCACGAAATCATTATAGATTATATTTTTCCCGTCGGAAGAGTAAAGGAAGGGGGTGAAAAAGAGGCGTTGGACTCCGGCTACCGGAGACGGAACCGTACCGGTACTTCCACCCAGCCGGGATCCGACGGAAGCGGTGCGGCCCGGACCACCCCCCTGCTCGCGGCCTCGTCGAGCCGCGGGGCCCCGCTACTCCGGGCGATGTGGATCTCCCTCGGGATCCCCCCCGTGCCGATGCGAATGCGCAGGAGCACCTCCCCCTGCTCCCCCCGCCGCACGGCCTCCTCGGGATAGATGATCCGGGACTGGATCCGATCGCGAAGAAGGGGCGTCCCCGCGCCGGCACGGAAGCCTCCCCCTGTCCGGCCCGGATCGGGCAAATCCGGGGGCGGCGCACGAAACGCATATGCGGTGCCCGGTGCCTCTTCACCGGGGGCGGCCACGTCCAACCCGTTCCCGGGATCGGGCGGAGTTCCCGGGACCCATGCTCCGGCGGCGGCGTCCTCCTTCCCGGGTCGCATGACCTCCTCTTCGACCGTCTCCGGCCCCCGGGGGGGTAGGGAGGGAGCAACGGGTGAACTCTCCTTATCCCGGGAAGAAACCACTGATCGGCGCGATTCCCCGGCCGGCGGACGGGGGACCGATCGATTCACGGCAGCACGGGTCCTGCCGGGGGCCTCGACCAGAAAGACCTCCACCATCATCTGCCGGGGACCGGCCGCGGAACCGACCCCCAGCAGGAACAGGGAAAAAACCGCCAGGAGATGGACGGATGCCGACCAGATAAGCGCCCGGCCGATCCGCGCCGCCTCACCGCCCGCCGTTTTCGCGTTCCTGCTGGTCATGCCGTCTTTCCCCCTCCCGTTCCCGTCCCCCCTTAGATCCGCACTTCGGCGCCCAGGAGAAATTGGAACCCGGGGGACGGAAACCCTTTACGCTCCTCGTAATCTTTCGATAAAAGGTTCTGCACCTTTCCGATCAGGCCCACCTCTTGGACGTCGCCACGGGCAACTTCCCACCGGTAGCGGGCGAACAGATCCACACGCGCGTACCCGGGGCGCCGGATGTCACCCCCGTTCGGCGGAGAGTCGAGCTGGTCGCTCTCCACCCGCCAGTCGATCCGCCCCTCCCATCGGGGGGACGGTCGCAGGAGGAGGGAGAGGGTGCCGCGCTGTTCCGGAATCCCGAGGATCCGGCGCATGTTGGCGGCGTCCCACGTGTCCGTGTAGGTGTAGGCCAGAACGGCCGACACCGCCTGCGTTACTTCCGCCTTCACCTCCGCCTCCACGCCCCGCGAGAACGCGCTTCCAACATTGCGCAGCTGCCCGAAACCGGCGGGGCCGGCAACCGAGTCGTCGAACTGGATCAGGTTGCGGAAATCCTGGTAGAACCAGGTCGCCGAGATTTTCCCCTTCCCGTCGAAAAGCGCCACGTCCGCCCCCGCCTCCCAGGAGACCGCCACCTCGGGGGAAAGACCGGGGTTGCCGATGAACGGGTCGGACTTCTCCAAGAGCGTAGGGACGCGAAAACCCCGGCCGGCCGCGGCCCGAATCCTCACTCCGGTCCCCGGAATCTCCTGGTAGAGGCCGACCTTCGGGTTGACCTCGGTCCCCGCCTCGGAATTTTTGTCCAGGCGAACGCCGAGACTAACCCCCGTGCCCTCCCGCACACGCAGCTCCTGCTGGAGGTAGACCGACCGATTGAAGGTCGAGGAAGCCGTACCGGTGTCGCCGAAGTTGGACAGGAGGGTATCGGATCCCCGGTCCTTCTGGTACTCGAGGCCCAGAAATGTCGTGGACCGGTGCCCTGCGACATACCGTCCCTGAAGACCGAAGGTCGTCTTGCGGGTCTTCGTCGTGTCGTCGAATGCGAAAGGGGAAACCTCGCCGGGATCGGCCGGGTCCTTCTCGTGGAAGAACTCGTCGAAGACGCTCCCGGAGGCGGTAACGGCGATCTTCTCGGACGCGAACCATTCCCAGCGCACGCCGGCAAGAACCCCCCGCCGCACGAGTTCGTGGTTCCGGTCGCGGGGCGTCCCGAAATCGACCGGGACCCCTTTCCGCCCTTCCGTGGAGAGCACGAGGGCATGGAGTCTGCCCCGCCTTCCGGTCCTGATTTCCCCCGATCCCAGGAAGGAGGCGAGGGCAGTGTCGTCGTTTTCGAGAATTCCCTCGCTTTCGAAACCGTTCGCTCCCACGTGGAGGTTTTCCCCCTCCCCTGCCCCCTGGGCGAACCCCTTCCACGTCAAGGTGGAGAAGCTTCCTCCGGAGGCCCCTGCCCCGAATTCGCTTCCCCTGTCCGCCTTCCGGGGGAGGAAGTTCACCACCCCTCCCATGGCGTTGGACCCGTACAAGGCACTTTGGGTCCCCCGGACGACCTCGATGCGCTCGAACCCGTCCACGGGAAGGGCGGAGATGTCGAACTGCCCCAGGGTAGGGCTGTTCACCGGAAACCCGTCGATCAGTACGAGCGTATGCGTCCCGAGGCCTCCCCGGATCTTGATATTCTCCCGATTCCCCGCGCTGCCGGTTCGCTGCACATCCACCCCGGGGATCCCCTGGAGGACGTCCCCCGCCACGAGGGGGCTTTTGCTCTCGATCTCCTCGCGCGTCACAATGTTTACCGCGGACGCCTGCTCGGACACCTTCTGCTCCACCCTCGTCGCGGTGACCACTATCGGCTCCAGCCGAATCGCCTCCTCCGCCCGCGGGGCGCCCGGAACCGCGGCGACGACGGCGGCGAAAAACACCACGGCGGCCCACCCCCCGTTCGCACGGATCACTGCGTCCTCCTTCCCTTCCCTCGCGGGAGGGCGATGCTTATCCCGCGGGCCCCGAATCCTTCAAGGCGTTTTCTCCCTCGCCCCACCCTTTTTTCTTCCTCACCGGGGTTACACGGACGGCACCCGTCGCCGGGTTCCTGTCGCACACGGCATCTACCCCGAACGCCTCCTGGATATTCCCGGGGGTGAGAACCTCCCCGGGCCGTCCGGCGGCGCGGACCTTTCCCTTCGCCAGCAGAATGATCCGCTCCCCGTATTCCGCACAGAGCGACAGGTCATGCGAGGCGATGAGGGCAGCCACCCCACAGGATTCCGCGAGGCGCGTGACGATCTCGAAGAACATGACCCGGTGATAGATGTCGAGAAAAGCCGTCGGTTCGTCCAGGAGCATCACCTTCGCTCCCTGGGCGATCGCCCTCGCGACGGCCGCCCGCTGCCTCTCCCCCGCGGACAGTTCGCCAAGACCCCGCGACCGAAGATCGGAAAGGGAGGTCATTCCCAGCGCCCGGTCGACTTCCCGACGGTCCACCGACGTCGGCTGGCCGAAGAACCCGTGGTGGGGAAACCGGCCCAGCATCACATATTCCTCCACCGACATCGGGAAATCGAGGGGGGGGTCCTGCCCCACGACCGAGAGAATCCTGGCCATCTCTTTCCTGCCATACGAAGACGGGGGACGATCCAGTACGGTCGCCTCCCCGGCATGGGGACGGATCAGGCCCGAGAAGATCTTGAGGAGCGTGCTCTTTCCGGCGCCGTTCGGGCCCAAAAGGACAGCGACCTCTCCCTCCCCGACGCAAAGGTCGACGCCCCCCAGCACAGCCCGTTCTCCGTAGCGGAAGGTAAGTCCCTTTGCTGCCAGGAGGTCGTTCCTCACGTCCTTCCTCCATTGCGTCGCAGAAGGTAGAGGAAGAATGGCGCCCCGGAAAGGGCGGTGACCGCTCCCACCGGGAGTTCCCCCGAAGGACCCGCAGTCCGTGCCAGCACGTCCGCCAGGATGAGGAACGTTCCCCCGAGAAGGAAAGCGGCCGGCAATAGGCGGCGGTGGCCGGATCCGACGATCGACCTCGCCCCGTGCGGCACGATGAGCCCCACGAACCCGATGATGCCGCTCACCGAGACCACCAGCCCCGTCATGACGCTCGCGACGACGAAGAGCCGCCGCTTCGTGCGCGCGAC